>NZ_CP077084.1:5752500-6052500 GCF_014268275.3 Pseudomonas tritici | reverse complement strand
AGGCTGGCGCAGTTGATCCCGGCGGCGATGGACACCACCAGTTGCTGCGGCTGCAGGCTCGGGCGCAGGCTTTCGCACACGGCCTTCATGGCTTGCGGCTTGACTGCCAGCACGATCACATCGACGCCCTGGATGGCCTCGGCGTTGTCGGCAAAGGTTTCAATGCCGTGCTCGGCGCTGACGCGGGCACGGGTCTCGGCGCCCGGGTCGCTGGCGCGAATTTGCGCGCTGCCCAGGCCTTGGGCCCGTAGGCCACCGATCAGGCTGGCCGCCATGTTGCCGGCGCCGATAAAAGCTATACGCGTGTCTGTCATGACAGGTCCTTGGTTAAATAGAAGTCAGCCATTTTCAAGGCTGGCCGTAGTCGCGGGCGCCAAACAGGGCGGTACCGATCCGCACCCAGGTGGCGCCTTGGGCAATGGCCGACTCGAGGTCGTGGCTCATGCCCATGGAAAGTGTGTCCAACGGCAGATTCAAACGGGCTTGCAGCTCGCGTACGGTGGCGAACGCCGCATCTTGGGCCGCCCGATCTTCAGTCGGCTCGGGGATCGCCATCAAGCCACGCAGTTTCAGGCGCGGCAGGGCGCTGATCGCATTGGCCAGGGCCGGCAGGTCGGCGGGTGTACAGCCGGACTTGCTGGCTTCGCCACTGACGTTGACCTGAATGCAGATATTCAGCGGCGGCAGGTTGGCCGGGCGCTGTTCGGACAAACGTTGAGCAATTTTCAAACGGTCCACGGAATGCACCCAAGCGAAGTTCTCGGCGATCGCACGAGTCTTGTTCGATTGAATGGGGCCGATGAAGTGCCAACTCAAGGGCAGGTCGGTCAATTCCGCCTGTTTTCCCAACGCTTCCTGTAGATAGTTTTCGCCAAAATCGCGCATCCCGGCGGCATAGGCTTCGCGCACTGCGAGTGCGGGTTTGGTCTTGCTCACGGCCAGCAGGTGGATGCTGCTTGCGTCACGTTGCACGGCGTCGGCTGCGGCGCGGATGCGCTGGCTAACCAGGCCGATGTTGTCTGCTATCGTCGACATTCAAGATGCGCCCGTGGATATGGAGTCCGCGGCATTCTACTGGAAATGGAAAGCCCTATGGATATCACTGAATTACTCACGGCCAGCGTGCGCCGTGGCGCCTCCGACCTGCATTTGTCGGCTGGCCTGGCGCCGATGTTGCGGGTGGATGGCGAGGTGTGGCCGCTGGATTGGCCGGTGCTCTCACCTACGCAAGTTGCGGACTTATTGAGCCCCTTACTGAATCAGCACCAACAAAAGGATTTCGAAACATCTCTTGAAACGGATTTTGCTTTCGAGCTACCCGACGTGGCGCGGTTCCGGGCGAATGTGTTCCAGCAGGATCGTGGCATGGGCGCCGTGTTTCGCACCATCCCCTCTGAGGTGCAGAGCCTGGAAAGCCTTGGCCTGGGAGATGTATTTCAGCGTATCGCCCAGCTACCACGCGGCTTGGTGTTGGTGACTGGCCCCACTGGCTCGGGCAAGTCCACAACCTTGGCGGCGATGATCGATTTTCTCAATCAGCATCGGCGTCAGCACATCCTTACGCTCGAAGATCCGATCGAGTTTATCCACACACCGAAAACGGCGTTGATCAACCAACGCCAGGTGCACCGCGACACCCATAGCTTTTCCACCGCACTGCGCTCGGCGCTGCGGGAAGATCCTGACGTGATCCTGGTGGGTGAACTGCGCGACCTGGAAACCATCCGCCTGGCGCTGACGGCGGCGGAGACCGGGCACCTGGTGTTTGGCACATTGCACACCAGCTCGGCGGCGAAGACCGTAGACCGGCTGGTGGATGTGTTCCCGGCCGGGGAAAAAGCCATGGTCCGCGCGATGCTGTCGGAGTCGTTGCAGGCGGTGGTGTCTCAAGTGCTGGTGAAGAAGATGGGCGGCGGGCGGGTGGCGGCTCACGAGATCATGCTGGGCACGCCGGCGATTCGGAATTTGATCCGCGAGGACAAGGTGGCGCAGATG
Source organism: Pseudomonas tritici (assembly GCF_014268275.3). Lineage (NCBI taxonomy): Bacteria > Pseudomonadati > Pseudomonadota > Gammaproteobacteria > Pseudomonadales > Pseudomonadaceae > Pseudomonas > Pseudomonas tritici. Next base: position 6,050,505 of record NZ_CP077084.1, on the reverse strand, counting down.
GTCTCGGCGATCCAGACGGGTGGAGCGTTGGGGATGAAGACGCTGGATATGAGTTTGAAGGCGTTGGTCGGGGAGGGCGTGATCAGCAGGGAGGAAGCGCGGGAGAAGGCGAGGGTGCCTGCAGATATCTAGAGAGCAGTGAGATCAGTGTGGGAGCTGGCTTGCCTGCGATAGCGCACTGTCAGACGATATTTTTGCGACTGACACACCGTTATCCCAGGCAAGCCAGCTCCCACATTTGGCTGCATTCCAAATGGGGAGTCTGGTGGCATTGAACTTAGCGCTGAACGATCCGCAAGTTGTTCTGCTCTTTCGGCAGAACCCGCTTGGCAATCACGTAGTTCTTATCCCAGAACGGCTTTTTCAGCGTGTCGATGCTCACCGATTTGCCACGGCGCGGTGCGTGGATAAAACGGTCATTGCCCAGGTAGATGGCAACGTGGTTCACCTGGCGGCTCTTCAGTTTGAAGAACAACAGGTCACCCGGTTTCAGGTCCTTGCGATCAACCTTCTGCCCGTGGCCGGCGGCCATGGCATTGGACGTGCGCGGCAAGTCCACCGCTGCAACATCATTAAACGCATATTTCACCAAACCACTGCAGTCGAACCCTTTACTTGGGCTGCTACCGCCCCAACGATAAGGAGTACCGAGCACGTTGACGGCGCGGCTGAGGACGGTGCTGCTCTGCTTGGTGTTGACGCCTACCAGGCCCGGTACTGCTTTGCCGTTGTGGGCCTTGCTCAGTTGAGTCGGGCGGTTGACAGTCAGCTTTACCGACTTGGTAGTACCTGGCGTGCTGTGGACTTTAGGGGTGAAACCGTTAACGTTAGGAAGTCGTTGCTCACGATTGGTGGCGTGGGCGGCCAGTGGCATTAATAGGCAAATGGTTAGCCATGTCTTGAAAAATGGTCGCATTAGGCGTGGCTCTTATGGGTTTGCGCGCAACTTTATAACAGGTTTTAGTGTCGTTCTCAGGCCGTTTGTCGACTGAACCTTGACGTCAAAATCAGGAAAAACGCGACGATTCGCCGCAATTGTCCTACACAAGGCAGGTGGCATAAGGCTTTCAGGGCAGGGAAGATACCATTTGCCGTACGTCGGGCGCCTGTAAAAAAGTCACAAAGAAAGTGAAAATTTTTTTCTATCGAGGCAAAAGAGGTACGCGATGAACACCTATCAACAGATTGGCCAGCAACAAGACACCCACAGCAAGGTGATCGGTTACCTGTTGTGGATTTTCGGTTTTACCGGCGCGCATCGCTTCTATTACGGCAAGCCGGTGACCGGCACGATCTGGTTTTTCACCTTGGGCTTGCTGGGGATTGGCTGGCTGATCGACCTGTTCCTGATCCCGGCCATGGACCGTGAAGCGGACCTGCGTTTTACCGCCGGGCCTATCGAATACAACGTGGCCTGGATCCTGTTGGCGTTCCTGGGCGTATTTGGCGTGCACCGTATGTATCAGGGCAAATGGATCTCCGGCCTGATCTACCTGCTGACCGGCGGTTTGTTCCTGGTGGGCGTGCTGTATGACTTCTGGACGCTGAATACGCAGATTTCGATTCGGAATGCGGAGCGCAATAACGGGCGTTGAGTCTGCACACAATCAAATGTGGACGCCTACTTGTGTGGGAGCTGGCTTGCCTGCGATGCAGGCACCTCGGTCTTTCAATCAAACCGAGGTGATGCTATCGCAGCGGTGCGGCGATCCGACAAGCCAGCTCCCACATGGACCGTGCCCACATTAGAGGTGTGGTCTATCAGGCCTGGTAGCTGATGCGGCCGTCCACCAAGGTGTAGCGCACCGTCGCCGGCAGGCTATGCCCGATGAACGGGCAATTCTCACCTTTGGACAGCCAGTGCTCCCCAGCTACCGTGGAGCTGGCCGGGTCAAACAACACCAAGTCCGCCGCCGAACCTACCGCCAACTTACCCGCCGGCAAGCGCAATGCCTCGGCCGGGCCGGCGCTCAGTCGTGTGAGCAATGTCGGCAAGTCCAGCAAACCCTCTTCCACCAGCGTCATCGCCAACGGCAGCAACAGCTCAACGCTGCTGATACCCGGCTCTGTCGCGCCGAACGGTGCCAGCTTGGCATCGCGCTCGTGGGGCTGGTGGTGGCTTGAAATCGCCGAGATCACACCCGACTTCACCGCCGCGCGCAAACCCTCACGGTCGGCACGGGTGCGCAGCGGCGGTTGCACGTGGTACAGGCTGGAGAAGTCGATCAGCGCCTCATCGGTCAAAATCAGCTGATATAACGCCACATCCGCCGTCACCGGCAAGCCACGGGCCTGGGCCTGGGCGATCAGGGCGACACCGCGTGCGCTGGTCAATTGGCTGAAGTGCGCGCGCACGCCGCTTTGTTCCACCAGCAGCAGGTCACGGGCCAGGGCCACGGTTTCGGCGGTTTCCGGAATGCCCGGCAAACCGAGGAAGCTGGCCACGGCGCCTTCATGGGCCAGGCCGCCTTCGGCCAGGTCGCGATCCTGGGAGTGGAAGATCACCGTCAGGTCGAAGGTGGCTGCGTACTCCAGGGCGCGGCACAGGGTGCGGGTACTGCGAAAGCTCTCCAAACCGTTGCCAAAGGCTACGCAACCGGCGTCGCGCAGGGCGATCAGCTCGGCGAGTTGTTCGCCGTCCAGGCCTTTGCTCAGGGCGCCAATGGGGAACACTTTGCAATTGCCGGCTTCGCGGGCGCGGTCGAGGATCAGTTCGGTCACCGCCGAGGTGTCCAGGACTGGCTTGGTATGCGGCGGGCAGCACAGGCTGGTCACGCCACCGGCCGCAGCGGCGCGGGTTTCGCTGATGATGTTGCCCTTGCGACTGTAACCCGGCTCGCGCAGGGCGACGTTCAGGTCCACCAGGCCAGGCGCGGCCACCAGGCCTTTGGCGTCGATGGTTTCAACCGCGCTGAAGCCAGTAGGGGCAGCGCCAATGGCGATGATCTTGCCGGCTTCCAGATGCAGATCGGTAACTTGATCCAGGCCACTGGCTGGATCGATGACTCGGGCGCCGAGAATGCTGAGCTTCACTGGGCGTTCTCCTGCTCGAATTGACGTTGCGCGGTTTGTCCGCTCATGGCCATGGACAACACCGCCATGCGCACGGCGATGCCGTAGGTCACCTGGTTAAGGATCACCGACTGGTTGCCGTCGGCCACCGCCGACTCAATCTCCACCCCGCGGTTGATCGGGCCCGGGTGCATCACGATGGCATCCGGCTTGGCACCGGCCAGGCGCGCGGTGGTCAGGCCGAACAGGCGGTAGAACTCACCTTCGCTTGGCAGCAGGCCGCCGGCCATGCGCTCGCGTTGCAGGCGCAGCATGATCACCACGTCCACGTCCTTGAGGCCTTCGGTCATGTCGGTGTAGACCTTCACGCCATACTGCTCGATACCGATCGGCAGCAGGGTTTTCGGTGCAATCACGCGGATGTCCGGGCAACCCAGGGTCTTCAGGGCCAGCATGTTCGAGCGCGCCACCCGCGAGTGCAGGATGTCGCCGACGATGGCCACCGAGAGGTTTTCAAAGCTGCCCTTGTGCCGACGGATGGTGAGCATGTCGAGCATGCCCTGGGTCGGGTGGGCGTGACGGCCGTCGCCGCCGTTGATGATCGCTACCTGCGGGCACACGTGCTCGGCGATGAAGTGCGCAGCGCCGGAATCGCCGTGGCGCACCACGAACATGTCGGCGGCCATGGCTTCCAGGTTGCGCAGGGTGTCGAGCAGGGTTTCGCCCTTGCTCGCCGACGAGGTCGACACGTTCAGCGTGATTACGTCGGCCGACAGTCGCTGGGCGGCCAGCTCAAAGGTGGTACGGGTGCGCGTGGAGTTCTCGAAGAACACATTGCAGATGGTCTTGCCGCGCAGCAGCGGGACCTTCTTCACCGCGCGGCCGCCGACTTCGAGGAACGAGTCGGCGGTGTCGAGGATTTCGGTGAGCAGTTCGCGGGGCAAACCGTCGAGGGACAAGAAATGTTGCAACTGGCCCTGAGCATTGAGCTGCAGCGGGCGCTTGGCATCTAGAGGCGTCATCGCGGGGACTCTGTACAAGGCGGTTTAAAGGGCAAGGTCTTGCAGTTCGAGTTCGAGCGGCGTGGGACCGGACAATTTTACCCGCTGGTGGGCTTCCAGCGACAGTGTGGCGCCGACCACATCCGGGCTGATCGGCAATTCGCCGGCTTCCAGGTCCAGCAGGCACACCAGGGTCACGCTGGCCGGGCGGCCGTAGTCGAACAGTTCGTTCAGGGCGGCGCGAATGGTGCGGCCGCTCATCAGCACGTCATCGATCAACACCAGATGCTGGCCTTCGATCTCGAAGGGCAGGGCCGAGGGGCGCACTTGCGGGTGCAGGCCGTTCTGGCTGAAGTCATCGCGGTAGAAGGACACGTCCAGGGTGCCCAGGGGCGAATCGCTGCCGAGCGCCTCCAGCAGTGCCTGAGCCACCCACACACCGCCCGTGCGAATGCCGATGAAACGCGGTTCGCTGATGGCGCGGTGTTGCAGATGGGCCGTGAGGCTTTTGGCCATCTGGCTGATCAGTTCGGCGGGGTTCGGCAAGCTCATGGTGGCTCCTTCAAGGCCTTGGCGGGGGCAAGGTCCGGGCGTAAACGTAAAAAGACGCGGCAAGCCGCGTCAGTCAGGATTCAAATAAAGCAGTGTTTTCGTCCAGCCAACCCTGCAACAGCAGGGCGGCGGCAATGGCGTCCACGGGGTTGTCGCGGTAGCTGCCTTTCTGCCCGCCACGGTCGCGTCGCTCGCCCTTGGCTTCAAAAGTGGTCAGGCGCTCGTCGTGGGTATAGAAGGGGATGTTGTAGCGGCCATTGAGGCGGCGTGCGAACTTTTCGGCGCGCAGGCACATGTCGCTGGGCGTGCCATCCATATTCAAAGGCAAGCCGACCACCACGGCGTCGGGCTTCCACTCTTTAATGAGGGCCTCGACCTGGTTCCAGTCCGGGATACCGTTCTGGGCCTTGAGGGTGCACAGCTCGCGGGCCTGCCCGGTAATCACCTGGCCGACGGCTACGCCGATCTGCTTGGTGCCGTAGTCAAAGCCGAGGATCAGACGCAAGGCCATCAGGCGTGCCCCGCCTGGCTGGTCAGCAGGCTGAGGTTGACCCGCAGCTTCGCCGCCGCGGCTTCCAGGCGCAGTTCGCTGGGGGTGTTGAAGAGGATGTCGGCGTCAAAGGGGCAGGTCAGCCAGGCATTGCTCGCCAACTCAGCTTCCAGTTGCCCGGCTTCCCAGCCCGCATAGCCCAGGGTGATCACGCTTTGCTCGGGGCCAGCGCCGTCAGCGATGGCGAACAACACGTCCTGAGAGGTCGACAGCGACACGCCTTCCAGATCGACCGTGGCCTGGAACTTCGGCCCGGTGGGGTGCAGTACAAAACCGCGATCGGTCTGCACCGGCCCGCCGATGTAGATCGGCACGTCCTGGCAACGGGCCGGCGGGTCGACGTCTGGTCGCAGTTGTTCGAGGATATCCGCCAGGTTCAGCTCTTGCGGGCGGTTTACCACGAGTCCCATAGCACCATTGGCCGTGTGCTCGACAATGTAGGTCAAGGTTTGCGCAAAGTTCGGGTCGGCCATATGGGGCATGGCGATCAGGAATTGGTGCTTGAGGTAGGTCGGGCTGACATTTTTCATGTCCGCTAGTGTGGCGTTGGAGGGGCGAACTGACAAGGTGGGGATGTGCCGCATCCGGCAATTGTCATCAATTGCTGGAAAGCCGATCGCCCTTGGCGAACTTCCAGGTGCGGATGATTTCCAGGCGGTCGACGTCGTTCAAATCCCCGCTGAACGGGGCAAACGGTGCCGCCAGGCGCACGATGCGCTGGGCAGCCTGGTCCAGCAATGGCTGGCCGGAGGACTCCAGAACCTGCACTTCATATAGCGTGCCGTCACGGTTGATTGAAACCAATAGTCGCAAATTGCCGTAAATCTGCTGGCGTCGGGCTTCTTCGGGGTAGTTGAGGTTGCCGATGCGCTCGACCTTCTTGCGCCACTCGTCCTTATACCAGGCACCTTTGTCGCGCATGGTCGAGGCGGCGTTTAGCCGGTAGATGCGCGGGCGCTTGGCGTACAGCTGCTGTTCGTTGGCCAGTTCGGCTTCGAGGCTGGAGATTTCGTCGGACAGTGTCGAGCTGTCGAAGGTCGGTGCTGGCTTTACGGGCTCGGGCGTGGGTTCGGTCTTGGCCTTTTCGCGCTGGGTCGGGGCTTTTTGCGGTTTGGGTGCGACAGTAGTCACCGCAGGCTTGGGTGCGGCTTGCTTGACCTCGGGCTTAGGCGTCGGCGGCGGGGTGACTTTATTCACCTTGTTGTCCTGGAACGGCGCCACTTCGGTGGTCTTGGGCACGGCTTTCTTGTCCAGGGTGCCGCTGCCTTGCTGGTTGTCCTGGGCGAGAAAGTCGGCCTTCTCGGGCTTCTTTTCGCTCTTGAACGTGGCGAGGGTGATTTCCAGGGTTTTGCTGATCTGCTTGGGTTCGACCATCGTGAACCCCACGCCGAGGATCAGGGCCAGGTGAATCAAGGCCGCCAGGAACAGGGTAAATCCGAGCCGATCAGCCGGGCGCACGCCGCTATGGGAGAGTTCGGGGGGCAGTTCGGACGGGAGTGTCATGACAAAAAAACCAACATCGCGCGTTTCACAGGTGGCGCATGATAACGCAATGTTGGTATGTGTCCGGCTGTTCTATGTCACTTGGCTTGTAGCTTGTGCTCAATGGCGGCCATCAGCATTTCGCCGATGTTCGTGCCAAATGCATTGTCGATCTCGCGGATACAGGTCGGGCTGGTGACGTTGATTTCAGTCAGGTTCTCACCGATCACGTCCAGGCCGACAAACAGCAAGCCCTTTTCACGCAGCGTTGGACCGACTTGGGAGGCGATCCAACGGTCCTTGTCCGACAAAGGCCGTGCTTCGCCGCGCCCACCGGCCGCCAGGTTGCCACGGGTTTCGCCGGCTGCCGGGATACGCGCCAGGCAGTAATCCACCGGCTCGCCGTCGATCATCAGGATGCGCTTGTCGCCGTCCTTGATCGCCGGCAGGTAGGCCTGGCCCATGATCTGCTGGGTGCCAAGGGCGGTCAGGGTTTCCAGGATCACCGACAGGTTCGGGTCGCCCGCGCGGTGACGGAAGATCGAGGTGCCACCCATGCCGTCCAACGGCTTGAGAATCACATCGCCATGTTTGGCGGCAAATTCACGCAGCACATCGGCGCGGCGGCTGACCACGGTCGGCGGCGTGCACTGCGGGAACAGCGTGGCGAACAGCTTTTCATTGCAGTCGCGTAGGCTCTGCGGCTTGTTGACGATCAGTACGCCAGCGCGTTCGGCCTGCTCCAGCAGGTAGGTGGAGTACACGAATTCCATGTCGAACGGCGGGTCCTTGCGCATCAGGATCACGTCCAGATCGCTCAACGGGCTGTCGATTTCATCTTGCAGCTCGAACCACTTCTGCGGGTTGGCAAACACCTGCAGCGGGCGCATGCGTGCGCGGGCTTCGCCGTCGCCCTGGTAAAGATCGCGCTGCTCCATATAGAACAACGTCCAACCGCGGGCCTGGGCGGCCAGGAGCATGGCCAGCGAGCTGTCCTTTTTATAGGAAATGCTGGCGATAGGGTCCATGACAATGCCGACGCGAACGCTCATGGGGGATTTCCTCTAGCAAATAAGGGCACACAAAAGTGGCGTCAGAGTGGCGCTGCGGCTGTTGTGGGTCAAGGAAAAACCACCCGGCCGGTTGCTCGATAGATTGCGCCCGGAGACTGTGCTAAAAAGACTGCCACAGCGCAGCAGCCCTTGAATTCCAAGGCTTGCGGCGTTCATCCTGTGCAACATCAGGCAGTACACACCGAAAACCGATTCGCTGTGGCGATGGCAGAGCAGATATGGAACAGCAATCCAACGCCTTGAGAGTGATGGTGATCGACGATTCGAAGACGATCCGCCGCACCGCCGAGACCCTGTTGAAGAACGTGGGGTGCGATGTCATCACGGCCATCGACGGTTTTGATGCCCTGGCCCGGATTGTTGATCATCACCCGCACATTATTTTTGTCGACATCATGATGCCGCGCCTGGATGGCTATCAGACGTGCGCGCTGGTGAAGAACAACCCGGCGTTCAAGTCGATCCCGGTGATCATGTTGTCCTCCAAGGACGGCCTGTTCGACAAGGCCAAGGGCCGTACCGTGGGTGTCGATCAGTTTTTGACCAAACCTTTCAGCAAGGAAGAACTGCTGGGCGCAATCAAGGCCTACGTGCCTGCCTTCGCCGCAGTAGAACAAGCACACTGACACCGCCTCACAAGGGCCGGTGTCCACCTATGTAGTGGGGAAAACCATGGCACGTGTTCTGATCGTCGACGATTCGCCGACCGAAATGTACAAACTCACCGGCATGCTGGAAAAGCATGGCCACCAGGTCCTCAAGGCTGAAAACGGTGCGGACGGCGTGGCTCTGGCCCGCCAGGAAAAACCCGACGCCGTGCTGATGGACATCGTGATGCCGGGCCTCAATGGCTTCCAGGCCACGCGCCAGCTGTCCAAGGAGCCGGAAACCAACGGCATCCCGATCATCATCATCACCACCAAGGACCAGGAAACCGACAAGATCTGGGGGGCACGCCAGGGCGCCAAGGATTACCTGACCAAGCCGGTGGATGAAGAAACCCTGATCGCCACCCTGAACAAGGTGCTGGCCGGCTGACGGCACGTCATCATGACCGAGTCGCAAACCGCCTTTGAGCTGTTGCTGGACATCGACCGCCGCTGCCGCCTGCTGGCCGCCGACCTGCCGTCCCAGGAAACCCGCTTGCAACGTTGGAGCGGTATCGGCTTTCGCCTGGGGCAGCACTGGTATGTGGCGCCCATGGGTGAAGTCGCCGAAGTCCTGCATGAGCCGCGTTGCACTTTAATGCCCGGGGTCAAGGCCTGGGTCAAAGGCGTGGCTAATCTGCGTGGGCGCTTGTTGCCGGTGATGGACCTGGGTGGGTTCCTCGGCCTTGAACTGTCCAAGGCGCGCAAACAGCGGCGGGTGTTGGTGGTGGAATGTAACGACCTGTTTGTCGGGCTGCTGGTGGACGAGGTGGTGGGGATGCAGCATTTTGCACAAGACGCGTGGCTGGCGAACGCCGCACCCGACGCACCGTATATCCAAGGCTGGTTCGACGGCGACCAGCAGTGGCAGGTTTTCAGCCCCTTCGCCCTGGCCCAGGCCCCAGGCTTCATGGACGTTGCCGCATGACCACCGCCACCACGCCCAAACCCCAGGCCGGCTCGCGCAGCCGCTCGCAGATCATCGTGCTGTTTATTGCACTGATCGTGTTCATCATGTTGCTGTTCGCCAACTTTGCGTACCTCAACACCCAGTCGACCTATGACAAACAGTACATCGGCCACGCCGGTGAATTGCGCGTGCTGTCCCAGCGCATTGCCAAGAACGCCACCGAAGCCGCCGCCGGCAAGGCGGCTGCGTTCAAGCTGTTGGGCGAGGCGCGCAACGATTTCGCCCAGCGCTGGGGCTACCTGAAAAAAGGCGACCCGCAAACCGGGCTGCCCGCCGCGCCCAGTGCGGTACGCGCCGAAATGCGCGCCGTACAGACCGACTGGGAGGCGCTGCTGAAAAATACCGATGCGATTCTCGCCAGCGAACAGACCGTGCTGTCGTTGCATCAAGTTGCCGCGACGCTGGCCGAGACCGTGCCGCAATTGCAGATCGAGTCGGAAAAGGTCGTCGACATCCTGCTGCAACGTGGCGCCCCGGCCAGCCAAGTGGCGTTGGCCCAGCGCCAGTCATTGCTGGCTGAACGTATCCTGGGGGCGGTGAACACCGTGCTCGCCGGCGACGAAACCGCCGCGCAGGCCGCCGACGCCTTTGGCCGCGATGCCAACCGATTTGGGCAGGTGCTCAACGGCATGCTCCAGGGCAACCCCGGCCTGCGCATCACCCAGGTCGAAGACCGCGACGCCCGCGCGCGGCTGGCGGAAATTGCCGAGCTGTTTGAGTTTGTCTCCGGCTCCGTGGATGAAATTCTTGAGACCTCGCCGCAACTGTTCCAAGTGCGCGCATCGGCGAGCAACATCTTCAACTTGTCGCAAACCCTGCTCGATGAAGCCTCACACCTGGCCACCGGGTTTGAAAATCTCGCCGATGGGCGCAGCTTGGACACCATCGGTGGCTATGTGCTGGGCTTGCTGGCGCTGACCTCGATCATCCTGATCGGCCTGGTGATGGTGCGAGAGACCAACCGTCAACTGCATGAAACCGCCGAGAAGAACGAGCGCAACCAGAACGCAATCATGCGTCTGCTGGATGAAATCGAAGACTTGGCCGACGGCGATCTCACGGTGACCGCATCGGTGACCGAAGACTTCACCGGTACCATCGCCGACTCCATCAACTATTCCGTGGATCAGTTGCGCGATCTCGTCGCCACCATCAACCTCACCGCCGGGCAAGTCGCCGGAGCGGTGCAGGATACCCAGGCCACCGCCATGCACCTGGCCCAGGCGTCGGAGCATCAGGCCCAGCAGATCGCCGAAGCCTCCACCGCGATCAACCAGATGGCCCAGTCCATCGATCAGGTCTCGGCCAACGCCGCCGAATCGTCGGCAGTGGCGGAGCGTTCGGTGGAGATTGCCAACAAAGGCAACGAGGTGGTGCACAACACCATCCACGGCATGGACAACATTCGCGAGCAGATCCAGGATACCGCCAAGCGCATCAAGCGCCTGGGCGAATCGTCCCAGGAGATTGGCGACATCGTTAGCCTGATCGACGACATTGCCGACCAGACCAACATCCTCGCGCTCAATGCCGCGATCCAGGCGAGCATGGCTGGGGATGCAGGGCGCGGCTTTGCCGTGGTGGCGGATGAAGTTCAGCGCCTGGCCGAACGTTCGTCGGCCGCGACCCGGCAGATCGAAACCCTGGTGCGCGCGATCCAGGCCGATACCAATGAGGCGGTAATCTCCATGGAGCAGACCACCACCGAAGTGGTGCGCGGCGCGCGGCTGGCGCAAGACGCCGGGGTGGCGCTGGAAGAAATCGAAGGCGTGTCGAAGACCCTGGCGGCGCTGATCCAGAGCATATCCAACGCGGCGCAGCAACAGACCTCGTCGGCGGGGCAGATTTCGCTGACGATGAATGTGATTCAGCAGATCACTACGCAGACCTCGTCGGGCTCCACGGCTACGGCCGAAAGTATCGGTAACCTGGCAAAAATGGCCAGCCAGTTGCGCCGGTCGGTGTCGGGTTTCACCCTCCCGCCCCCCAAGCAAGTCGACGATTGAAATGCTTTCTAAAGAACACCACAGTTGATCTCCATTGTTCTTGGCAGCACCAGCAACCCACGAATTCTAAGCGGAGCAGTTATGGTTGATCGGCACGACTACGTGGCCCTCGAATGGGTCAAGGGCGACATTGCCGAAACCCTGAAACAGGCCCGTTCGGCGCTGGACGCGTATGTCGAAACCACTGACGGCGACGCAATAAGCGAGTGCCTGGCCGGCATCCACCAGGTGCATGGCGCGCTGCTAATGGTCGAGTTCTACGGCGCAGCGCTGCTGGCTGAGGAAATCGAAGAACTCGCCCTGGCCCTGCAAGCCGGGCGCGTCAGCCAGCACGATGAAAGCATCCGTCTGCTGCAACAGGCCCTCAACCAATTGCCGCTGTATCTGGAGCGTGTGCACAGCGCCCGACGCGACCTGCCGCTGGTGGTGTTGCCGCTGCTCAACGACCTGCGCAGCGCACGCGGCGAAAGCCTGCTGTCGGAGACCAGCCTGTTCAGCCCGCAACTGCTGTCGATTGCGCCGCTGCCCGACGAAACGCTGGCGCAACGCGCGGCGCCTGACCTGAAAGAGCAACTGCGCCGGTGGCACCAACTGCTGCAACAAGCCTTGGCGGGTTTGTTGCGCGAAGACCACGGCCCAAGCAACCTGGAAGACATGGCGCGAGTGTTCGCGCGTCTTGAAGCGTTGTGCCAGGGCGCGCCGCTGTTGCCACTGTGGCAAGTCACCTCGGCCTTGGTCGAAGGGATGCTCACCGGTGTGATCGCCAACAGCCCGGCCCTGCGCAGCTTGCTCAAGGCCAGCGACAAACAGCTCAAGCGCCTGCTCGCCCAGGGGATCGGCGGGGTCAACCAGCCGGCGCCGGATGAGTTGCTCAAAAGCTTGCTGTTCTATGTCGCCAAGGTCACCCGACCGACGCCGCGCATGCAAAGCCTCAAGGAACGCTACGGTTTGGATGAGGCCTTGCCTGACAGCGCGGTGGTCGACGCCGAGCGCGCCCGCCTGGCCGGGCCGGATCGCAATGCGATGGGCTCGGTACTCGGCGCGTTGTGTGAGGAGTTGGTACGGGTAAAAGAACGCCTCGACTTGTTCGTACGCAGCGACCGCCAGCACACCAATGACTTGGATGCGCTGCTCGCGCCGCTGCGGCAGATCGCCGACACCTTGGCCGTGCTGGGCTTCGGCCAACCGCGCAAAGTCATCATCGACCAGCTTGCTGTGGTGCTGAGCCTGGCTCAAGGTCAGCGCGAGCCCAACGATGCCGTGTTGATGGACGTCGCTGGAGCCTTGCTCTATGTCGAAGCCACACTGGCCGGCATGGTCGGTACCGTCGAGCCGGAAAGCCGCGAAGAAAGCCGCCTGCCGACTACCGACCTGACCCAGATCCACCAACTGGTGATCCGCGAATCCTGCCAGTGCCTCAAGCAAGCCAAGGAACTGGTGATCGACTGCATCGAAGCCGACTGGGACCGCCAGCGCCTTGAGTCCCTGCCGGAACTGCTGAGTCAGGTGCGCGGCGCCCTTGCGATGATCCCTCTGCCCCGCGCGGCGAGCCTGATGCGCGGATGCACCGATTACGTCGACGAGCAATTGATGGGCAACGATGCGCCGCCGTCCGAGGTGCAGCTTGCGCATTTTGCTGACGTGATCAGCAGCCTGGAGTACTACCTCGAACGCATGCTCCAGGATCCGGACGCCGCCGGCGAACGGGTGCTGGAACTGGCCACCCAAGGCCTGGCCGCACTGGGTTACCTGCCCGCCGAGAAACCCTGGCGCCAAGCCTTGGCTGCACCGGATGGCGCACTCTCGGGCGAGATCACGCCGAGCCAATCCCAGTTCGATGCGCTGGCCAGTCCAACGTCGCGCCTGAACCCGCCGGCCTTGCAACGCCCCGGCAGCCTGTTGCCGCCACCCGCCGACGAAGAACCCATCGACGACGAGCTGCTCGAAGTCTTCCTTGAAGAAACCGACGAAGTCCTCGAAGCGCTGCACCGCTACCTGCCCAACAGCGCCGACAAAACCGCCCAGGGCGAAATGCGCCGTGCTTTCCATACCCTCAAAGGCAGTGGCCGCATGGTGCGCGCCCTGGTCCTGGCGGAGCTGGCCTGGGCCGTGGAAAACTTGCTCAACCGCGTGCTGGAACGCAGCGTTGTCCTGGGCCCCGAGGTGCAACAGGTGCTGGATGAAGCGGTGGCCTTGCTGCCGGAGCTGATCGCCGACTTCGCCACCGACGACCAACACCAGCGCGATGAAGTCGACGCCCTGGCTGCACGTGCCCACGCCTTCGCCAGCGGTACGCAAGCGCCGGTCGCAGAGTCCCACGACCCGATGTTGCTGGAGATCTTCCGCAACGAAGCCCAAAGCCATCTGGACAGCCTCAACCACTTCCTGCAACAGGCTGCCGAGCATGTGCCGCTGCAAGTCAGCGATGAGCTGCAACGCGCCTTGCACACTCTTAAGGGCAGCGCCTACATGGCCGGCGTGTTGCCCATCGCCGAACTGGTGCGCCCCCTCGACCACCTGACCCGCGAATATAAAGCTCACCGCCTGCCGCTGGACCTGGACGAAGTGGAGTTGTTGCTGGAAGCCGAAGACCTGTTCCAACGCGGGCTGCGTGATTTGGACAGCGATCCCTTGGCGCCGATCAAAGGCGCAGAGGACTTGATCAGCCGCACCCAACGCCTGCTGGATCACCAGCTCGAAGCACTGCTCGACGCGCCGAGTACCGGCTTGCACATCAAGCGTGACCCGCAACTGATCGCCAACTTTCTGGCCCAGGGCATGGACATCCTGCTCGACGCCGAAAGCCTGCTGCGCCGCTGGCAAGAGCACCCCGGCGAGCGCCAGGAACTCACCGCGCTGCTGGACGAATTGACCACGTTGGGGGAGGGCGCGCACGTTGCCGACCTGCACGCCATCGACGAACTCTGCGAAGCCCTGCTCGACCTCTATGGCGCCGTGGAAGAGAGCAGCCTGGCCGTCAGCGAGCGGTTTTTCCAAGAAGCTGAGCAAGCCCATGAAGCGCTGATCAGCATGCTCGACCAGTTGGCCGCCGGCCAGGAAGTCAGCCCGGCCCCGGCACGGGTCCACGCCCTGCGCGGTCTGCTGAACGAAGCCCTCGATCCGTCCGCCACCGGCCTGATCAAAAGCGACGGCAGCCGCACGCTGAGCATTTCCGAGCTGGGCGCCGCCACGCAGCAGTTGGAGCATGAAACGGCGATAGACGACGAGATTGTCGACATATTCCTCGAAGAAGCCGTGGACATCCTCGACAGCGCCGGGCAGTCGCTCAAACGCTGGTTGCTGGAGCCCGACAGCGCCGCACCGTTGTCGTCGTTGCAGCGCGATTTGCACACCCTCAAGGGCGGTGCGCGCATGGCCGAAATCGGGCCGGTGGGTGACTTGGCCCATGAGCTGGAGTGCCTGTACGAAGGGTTGGTGGACCGCCGCTACAGCTACTCCCCCGAGCTGTCCCTGTTGCTGATGGCCAGTCATGAGCGGCTGGCCTTGCAGCTTGAAGAACTGCAACAGCACCAGCCCCTGAGCGATGCCAATGAGCTGATCGCCCCGTTGCGTGAGTTCCGCCAGAACAGCACACCTTCCGCACAGGCCGAGGCGCCTCAAGCGTCGGGCGCTGATCCTGAATTACTGGATATTTTCCTCGAAGAAGCCGCCGACATTCTCGACAGCTCAGGCAGCGCATTGCTGCGCTGGCAGGCCGAGCCCGGTAATCGACAGGAAGTGGAAACTTTGCTGCGCGACTTGCACACCCTCAAGGGCGGCGCGCGCATGGTCGAAATTGCGCCCATTGGCGACTTGGCCCATGAGCTGGAATTTCTCTACGAGGGCCTGTCCGCCGGCTTGCTCGCGCCCTCTGCGGAGCTGTTCGCGTTGCTGCAAGGTTGCCATGACCGCCTGGCGCAGATGATCGACGCTGTGGCGGATGGCCTGCCTGTAGGCTCGGTGGACAAACTCATCGAACGCATCAAAGGCCTGGTGCACCCAAACGTAGAGCCGGTAACGCCCGTGGCGTTGCCAGCCGGCAAGACGGAAGCAGTCGTCGACCCGGCGGCCGACATGGTGAAAATCTCCGCCGAGCTGCTCGACGACTTGGTCAATCTGGCCGGTGAAACCTCGATCTTCCGTGGCCGAATCGAGCAGCAAGTCAACGACGCACGCATTGC
Source organism: Pseudomonas tritici (assembly GCF_014268275.3). NCBI lineage: Bacteria > Pseudomonadati > Pseudomonadota > Gammaproteobacteria > Pseudomonadales > Pseudomonadaceae > Pseudomonas > Pseudomonas tritici. The sequence continues at coordinate 6,035,031 of NZ_CP077084.1, read as the reverse complement.
CCTGACGGAAGTGGAAACCACGATCGAACGCATGCGCGATCAACTGCGCCGTCTCGACACCGAAACCCAAGGCCGCATCCTCAGCCGCCAGCAGGCCGAGGCCGAACGCCTGGGCTACGAAGAGTTCGACCCGCTGGAAATGGACCGCCATTCGCAGTTGCAGCAGCTGTCCCGCGCGCTGTCCGAATCCGTCTCCGACCTGCTTGACCTCAAGGACACCCTTGAGCGCCGTAACGAGGATGCGCACGACCTGTTGCAGCAACAGGCACGCATCAACACCGAGTTGCAAGAAGGCCTGATGCGCACGCGCATGGTGCCGTTCGAACGCATGCTGCCGCGCCTCAAGCGCATCGTGCGCCAGGTAGCGGGCGAGTTGGGCAAAGACGTGGAGTTCATCGTCGGCAACGCCGAGGGCGAGATGGACCGCAACGTGCTGGAGCGCATGGCGGCGCCGCTGGAACACATGCTGCGCAACGCCGTCGACCATGGCCTGGAACCCCGCGATGTGCGGCTGCTGGCCGGCAAGCCGGAAAAGGGTCGCATCACCCTGGACCTGACCCATGAAGGCGGCGACATTGTCTTCGATATGCGTGACGACGGCGCCGGTGTGCCGCTGGAAGCGGTGCGGCGCAAGGCGATCAAGCGTGGCTTGCTCGACCCCAATCAAGAGATCAGCGACCGCGACGTGTTGCAGTTCATCCTGCAGCCTGGGTTCTCCACGGCGGAGAAGATCACCCAGATTTCCGGGCGCGGCGTGGGCATGGACGTGGTGCATGAGGAAGTGCGTCAGTTGGGGGGCTCGATGGTCATTGACTCGACGCCGGGCGAGGGTGTGCATTTCCGCATTCGCCTGCCATTTACCGTGTCGGTCAACCGCGCGCTGATGGTGCAGTGTGCGGACGATCAATACGCGATCCCGCTCAACACCATCGAAGGCCTGGTGCGCGTGCTGCCGCATGAGTTGGCCGGGCACTATCAGCAGGATCCGCCGTGTTATGAGTACGCCGGCCAGCGCCACGAGTTGTTCTATCTCGGCGACTTGTTGCAGACCGTCAGCCGCCCGAAACTGTTAGGCCAGTACCAGCCGGTGCCGGTGCTGTTGGTGCAGTGCAATGAGCGGCGCGTTGCCATCCATGTGGACGCCATGGCCGGCACGCGGGAAATCGTGGTCAAGGGGCTCGGCCCGCAGTTTGCAGGTGTACAGGGCTTGTCCGGCGCGACGATTCTGGGCGATGGGCGTGTGGTATTGATCATCGACTTGCTGGCACCTATCCGCGCCCGTCAACCCGCGTTGCCGGCTCAAGCGGCTGACGTGCCGCTGATCCTCAACGACCCCCTGAAAAAGCGCCCGCTGCTGGTGTTGGTGGTGGACGATTCGGTTACCGTGCGCAAAGTCACCAGTCGCCTGCTGGAGCGCAACGGCATGAACGTGCTCACTGCCAAAGACGGCATCGACGCGCTCGCTGTGCTTGAAGAACACACCCCGGACCTGATGCTGCTCGACATCGAAATGCCGCGCATGGACGGCTTCGAAGTGGCGACCCAGGTGCGCAATGACCCGCGGCTGATGCGCCTGCCGATCATCATGATCACCTCGCGCACCGGCCAGAAACACCGCGACCGCGCCATGGCCATCGGCGTGAATGACTACCTCGGCAAGCCGTATCAAGAGTCGGTGCTGCTGGAAAGCATCGCCTACTGGAGCAAGTCCCATGCTTGACCACCGCACCAGCCAACTCACCGGCCTGCTCCTGCCCCTGGCCGACCGCCACCTGGTGCTGCCCAACGTCGCCATCGCCGAGTTGATCGACTTCCAGCGCGGCGAACCGGCCAGCGATGCGCCGCCGTGGTATTTGCGGCAAGTGGCGTGGCGGGACCGGCAAATCCCATTGATCAGCTTTGAAGCGGTGTGCGGCGAGGCCAGCGTGACCGGCGAGCGCTCGCGGATTGTGGTGTTGAATGCCTTGGGCGGCCGGCCGACATTGAAGTTTATTGCGCTGGTGATCCAGGGGATTCCGCGCTCCTACAAGCTCGACAGCGAGTTGAGCTACGTGGATGTGCCGCTGTGCCCGCTGGAGTTGGCGGCGGTGCAAGTGGGGGAACATGTGGCGAAGGTGCCGGACCTGATGGGGTTGGAAGCTCTATTGGTAGAGTCCGGCCTGGCCTGAGCCTCCACCCTCAAACCCTGTGGAGATCAAAATGTGGGAGCGGGCTTGCTCGCGAATACGGTGGGTCAGCTACACAAGTATCAACTGTCAGTCCGCATTCGCGAGCAAGCCCGCTCCCACACTGGATTGCGCTCGTCTCAGATATTCACTCAATCCGCGCAAACCGCTTCCTGCATACCTCTTTTGTGGCGAGGGAGCTTGCTCCCGCTGGGGCGCGAAGCGGCCCCAAAACCTACCGCCGCTTTTGTTTGATCGTTCCTTATCGTGCGCCATCAATGTAGGGCTCGGACTGATAGCGTGTCTGAAATTTCTGTAAGTCTCACCTCCGTATTTTTACTGATTTTTGAGTGCTAGTTTTTATCGCTCAACCCCATCAGCAAGGATTCGCAAATGGCCGTCCCTCCCATGCCTTCGGGCGTTTCGCTGCAAGACAACATCGCCTTGGCCAACAACCGTAGGATGCATCTTAAGCCGGGCTCGGCGTTCACCTATTCGTGGTTTTACTCACAGGTCAGGGGGCGCGGTCCTTGGGACTATAAACAGAAAAGCCGTGAGTACGAGGCATTCGGTAACTTCAACTATGGCGTTACCGGAACGGTGTTGGGTATTCCCGAGGGTGTGTTGTTACGAGCGGCAGGAGCAGCGCAAAAAGCGGCGGGTACGTCTCGGGTAGAGTTTGGAGACTGGTGGGGTGATGCGCCTTATGGCGACGATCATAGTGACCAGCACTGGATAAAGGAGGGTATCGAATATGCCAGGGCCCAAGGGTACTAAGTGGATGGTGCAAGGTCTGCTCAATGGGCTGTTGGTGGTGTGTCTGGGCTATTTGGGCTTTGGTTGGCTGATGAGCCCTGGAGCGCCGGAGTTGGATGAGGTGGTGCTCAAGTACTCTCTGAGTAACGGCAAGTCGATCTACGGGGTTCGGGATGGTCAGGGTGGTGCGACGGTCGGATTTTCCTACAGGTATTACATTCATGAGGACATGGATACTGATCAGGAGATACTTACCGGGCTGGTCTCGAAATATCCTTTTCTGAAAACCAACGCGCCGGATGTTCAAGTGATCCGGCAGGATGGCGTCATCCACCTCATTGTTCGTGGTGAGGTTTATGAGTACCGCAGCTATCCGCTTGAAGGTTTGGGGGCTGTGAGCATAGACATGAAGTTGTAGAGCGGCTGGCTTCGGATTTTTCCTGCAAGATTTTGGGCAGTGCATGAACTTGTCGTGTGCGGTCAGCGCGCCTAGTCTTCGTCCCGTCATCGCAAAAAGCGGTGACACGGACGTGCAAGTCCGACGAAACTGTTTAGGCGTGCAAACGCCCAGCCAACCAACGGGCGTTTTTTGTGCTCGTTGCTTTATGGCGGCTGCGCGCAGGAGGTCTTTGGACCTGCTGGGTGTCCTAAACAGGCCCGGTCTTGCACACCTGCGCACGGTCGCCACCCTCATTCGCGTGCAAGCGAAACGGTGGCGCTCCTTACTTACTGTTTAGGAGCTTCATCATGGTCAAACCTACCCCCAATCCGCCCCTCTTTACCGTAAACCCTACCCAAACCACCGAAACCCTGCTGGTCAATGCCAGCGAAACCCTGTCTTCCCTCAACGCACTCACCTGCAACCTGGCCTTCGACCTGGACGCTTCCCAGCGCGCAATCATGCTGGGGATTCAGCAAATGGCTGAGTTCGGACAATTGTTGGTCGAAAGGGCGTTGGAGCAAGTCAGCCCGTCGCCGGAGGTGGTCCCAAAAAGGGACTGATCGGTCCCTTAATGGGACTGCTATCTAACAAACAACATCGGGCAAATGTGGGAGCGGGCTTGCTCGCGAAGGCAGGGTGTCAGTCCATGCAACTATTACTGACCCACCGCATTCGCGAGCAAGCCCGCTCCCACTTTTGATTGACGGCGGCACCACCTTGCCGGGAAATGCGGAGGACCTGTTGGCTAGCTATCAGTGGGGTTGACTGGGTCAAAGTGTGGGGAGGGCGTCTTGGGAATTGCGACGAGCCACGGAACACTTGCTCCCCCATCGTAAAGATCCCCGCTCCACTGCCGATAGCGAGGGGAATTTTTCGACAGAAGATCGACGCAATGTGGCTTTTGGATGGGTTTGCCTGGATGTACGACCTCAACCGTTTCACTGGCGCGTTGCTGATGTGGTTTGGGGTGCTGGTGCTCACGGCGGCTGTAACCATGAACGTGCAGTCCAATCGTGGGAAGCTGTGGGGGTTCGTAATCACTTCCGCAGGTGCGGTGTTTATTTTGATGTATCTAGAAAGCCTCAAGCTGATCGATGACGATAAGGCGATCAAGGGCGTAGTCAGCAACTTAGTGGTCATGACCCTGGGTGGTCTCGGGTCAGGTCTGTTGGCGGTTGCGATATCCCGGGGGCCGACTCCGGATGAAGACAAACAGGCCCGTGGGTTTATCCGTGATCGTCTGCTGGATGCGCTTGAGTACGCCTTTGTGTATGCCGCGATCTGCTCGTTCACGTTGTTCGCGGTCTGCCTGCCTCTCAATCTGCTGGGGTGGCCTCCCGTCGGCGAGCATGACCTGCTGAGCCTGCTGCTTGTGTGCCTGGGCGCATTGCTGGGTTACGCGATAGGGTCCCATCCTAGTCGCTTGAAAAACTGGGAGCAACTGGGGGCCTGTGCGATGGTGGCGCTGCTCTTGCTGCTATTGCCGGTTTACGCGCAGTCGCTCTCGGGCCTGTGGAGTTGGAGTTGGGCAGCCGTGTTGGGGCTGCACGTTTTTGCGGCGTTGGCATTGTTCAGGACCCTATGGTTCCACCGGGTCGAGTGGCGCAGAACCTGAACCCGCGTTCATTGGCTTATCATTAACCCAGACGTAACAGTCCAACATCCAGCTTGATTGATGGTCCTCCGGATCACTCCTAAGGTAAGCCCCACGACAGCAACCTCCGTGGAGCGACCATGACAACAACAATCACCCCCGACTCGCGCTGGACGCGGCGGCGCGACGAGAAGCAACGGCGGCTCGGGCTGGTCAAAAAATACGCAGACGGGGCGGTGTTGCCCAGCGACAGGATCGTCGAGGCGCTTGAGGCGCTGATCCTGCCCGGCGACCGCGTGGTGCTGGAGGGCAACAACCAAAAGCAGGCGGATTTTCTCTCGCGCTCCCTGGCCAAGGCCGACCCGGCCAAGCTCCACGATTTGCACATGATCATGCCCAGCGTCGGCCGTTCCGAGCACTTGGACCTGTTTGAAAAAGGTATCGCACGCAAACTCGACTTCTCCTTTGCTGGCACCCAATCCCTGCGCATCAGCCAGTTGCTGGAAGACGGTCTGCTGGAAATCGGTGCGATCCATACCTATATCGAACTCTACGCACGGCTGGTGGTGGACCTGATCCCCAACGTGGTGCTCTCCGCCGGTTTCATGGCCGACCGCGCCGGCAATATCTACACCGGTGCCAGCACCGAAGACACTCCGGCGTTGATCGAGCCCGCCGCGTTCAGCGATGGCATCGTCATCGTGCAGGTCAACCAGTTGGTCGACGACGTCACCGACTTGCCCCGCGTCGACATCCCGGCGAGCTGGGTGGATTTTGTGGTGGTGGCCGACAAGCCGTTCTACATCGAACCGCTGTTCACCCGCGACCCGCGTCACATCAAGCCAGTCCACGTGCTGATGGCGATGATGGCGATCCGCGGCATCTACGAAAAACATAATGTGCAGTCGCTCAACCATGGTATCGGCTTCAACACCGCCGCCATCGAGTTGATCCTGCCGACCTACGGCGAATCCCTCGGCCTCAAGGGCAAGATCTGCCGCAACTGGACCCTCAACCCGCACCCAACCCTGATCCCCGCCATCGAAAGCGGTTGGGTGGAAAGCGTGCATTGCTTCGGCACTGAACTGGGCATGGAGAACTACATCGCCGCACGGCCAGACATTTTCTTCACCGGCCGCGACGGCTCGATGCGCTCCAACCGAATGTTCTGCCAACTGGCCGGCCAATACGCGGTGGACCTGTTTATCGGCGCCACCCTGCAAGTCGACGGCGACGGCCATTCTTCCACCGTGACCCGTGGCCGCCTCGCCGGTTTTGGTGGCGCGCCGAACATGGGGCACGACCCGCGCGGCCGTCGCCATGGCACGCCAGCCTGGCTCGATATGCGCCACGGCGACGCCCCGGAAGCTTTGCTAGAACGCGGCAAAAAGCTTGTCGTGCAAATGGTCGAGACCTTCCAGGAAGGCGGTAAACCGACCTTCGTCGACACCCTCGACGCGGTGGAAGTGGCGCGCAAAAGCGGCATGCCGCTGGCGCCGATCATGATCTACGGTGACGACGTGACTCACCTGCTCACCGAAGAAGGCATTGCCTACCTGTACAAGGCGCGTTCCCTTGAGGAGCGCCAGGCGATGATCGCCGCCGTTGCCGGGGTGACTGCCATTGGCATGCGCCACAACCCCAAGGACACCGCACGCATGCGCCGCGAAGGCTTGATCGCCTTGCCCGAAGACTTAGGCATCCGTCGCACCGACGCCACCCGCGAACTGTTGGCCGCCAAAAGCGTGGCTGACTTGGTGGAGTGGTCCGGTGGCCTGTACAACCCGCCCGCCAAATTCAGGAGCTGGTAAATGCGCGCCCTCAAACTGCATGAACTGAGCCTGGCTGAACGCCTGGCGGATATGGCCGTCGATGCGCTAATCGACGAGGCGGACCTGTCACCCAAACCTGCGTTGGTGGACCGGCGTGGCAACGGCGCCCACAGCGATCTGCACCTGGGCCTGATGCACGCCTCGGCGCTGTCGCTGTGGCCGATGTTCAAGGAGATGGCTGAGGCGGCTATCGAATTCGGTGAGGTCGGTTTACCCCTGCGCGAAGCCCTTGGGCGCATTGGCCGGGAAGGGGAGTTGGCGATGCTCGCTACCACCAACGACGTGAATACCCATCGTGGTGCCATCTGGGCGCTCGGCTTGCTGACCGCCGCCGCCGCTCTGGAACCACGCGCCATAACGCTGACCGCCGCCAGATTAGCCTTGCTCAACGACCGCTTCGCACCCCAGCCCATGAGCCACGGCGCCCAGGTTGCCCAACGCTACGGCGCCCGCGGCGCCCGCGAGGAAGCGCAACTCGGCTTCCCCTCCGTGATGCAACGTGGCCTGCCGCAACTGCGCAAAAGCCGTCAGCAAAATACCGGCGAACAGAACGCTCGCCTGGATGCCTTGCTCGCGATCATGACTGACCTGGCCGACACCTGCGTGCTCTACCGCGCGGGTATCGAGGGGTTGAATGCCATGCAAAAAGGCGCTCAAGCGGTGTTGGACGCCGGTGGCAGCGCAAGCCTCGCTGGGCGTCGCAGCTTGCACGAACTGGACAACCAGTTGCTGGCCCTGAATGCCTCCCCCGGTGGCGCCGCTGACCTGTTGGCCGCCTGCCTGTTTATCGATCGTCTCGACGGAGCGTTTTGATGGAAACCTTATCCTTTGAATTCCCCGCCGGGCAGCCGCCAAAAGGCCGCGCGCTGGTGGGTTGTGTCGGCTCGGGCGACCTGGAAGTGCTGCTGGAACCAGGCACGCCGGGCACGCTGACCATCCAGGTGCAGACTTCGGTGAAGGGCGCCGAGCAACGCTGGCAGCATCTGTTCGAACGCATCTTCCAGGAGCAGACGCCACCGGCGTTGAAGATTGATATCCACGATTTCGGCGCGACCCCCGGCGTGGTGCGTTTGCGTCTGGAACAAGGCTTCGAGGAGGTTGGTCATGACTGACTTGCTCGCTAAACACAGCTTTGTTGAATTGGGTGCGCGGCAGCGGGCCAAGGCGCTGCTGGATGCAGGTTCCTATCGCGAATTGATCGACCCGTTCCAGCGCGTTATGTCGCCGTGGCTCAGCCGTCAAGGCGTGGTGCCGCAAGCCGATGACGGCGTGGTGATCGCCAAGGGCTGCATCGCTGGCTTGCCGGTGGTGATCGCGGCGATCGAAGGCAATTTCCAGGGCGGCAGCCTGGGTGAAGTCGGCGGTGCAAAAATCGCAGGCGCTCTGGAGCTGGCGGCTGAAGACAATCGCAAGGGCATTCCGACCCGCGCAGTCCTGCTGCTGGAAACCGGTGGCGTGCGCTTGCAGGAGGCCAACCTGGGCCTGGCGGCGATTGCGGATATCCATGCGGCGATTGTCGACCTGCGCCAATACCAGCCGGTAGTTGGCGTGGTGGCGGGCAGTGTCGGTTGCTTTGGCGGTATGTCGATTGCGGCCGGGCTGTGCAGTTATCTCGTGGTCACCCGTGAAGCGCGTCTGGGCCTGAATGGCCCGCAAGTGATCGAACAGGAAGCGGGGCTTGAAGAATATGACTCCCGCGACCGGCCTTTCATCTGGAGCCTTACCGGCGGTGAGCAGCGCTTCAACAGCGGCCTGGCCGACCGTTATGTGGCAGACGATGTGGCGCAGATTCAGCAGACCGTCAGCGCACTGCTGGAACAAGGCCTGCCCGCCCAGCAACGCAGCCGTCAGGCCGAATATTACCTGGCGCGCCTGGCCGAATTGGACACCACACCGCAAATCGACCCGGCGGCGGTGCGCGAGCTGTATCAAGGAGAACGCTCATGAGAGGTTTGCAGTGGTTCAACGCATTGAGCGTCGGCGCGACGCCTGTTTCGGGTTTGCCGGATTCTCTGAAAGTGGCCGACGGCGTAGTGGGCGAACACGCCGTGCGCTTTCTGGCCGTGGTCACCGACGAACACAATCGCTTCCCCCGCGCACGCAGTGGTGAAGTCGGGTTGCTGGAAGGTTGGGGGCTCGCTAAGGCGGTGGATGAAGCCATCGAGAAAGGCGACAAGCGCCCGCTGATCGCCATCGTCGATGTGCCGAGCCAAGCCTACGGACGTCGCGAAGAAGCCCTCGGCATCCACCAGGCGCTGGCCGCCGCCGCTGACAGCTACGCCCGCGCGCGACTGGCCGGGCATCCGGTGATTGCGCTGCTGGTAGGTAAAGCCATGTCCGGTGCATTCCTCGCCCACGGGTACCAGGCCAACCGCCTGATCGCCCTGCGCGACCCCGGTGTGATGGTGCACGCCATGGGCAAGGCGTCGGCGGCGCGGGTGACCCTGCGCAGTGTCGAAGAACTGGAAGCCTTGGCCGCCAGCGTGCCGCCGATGGCCTATGACATCGACAGTTATGCCAGCCTCGGTTTGCTTTGGGAGACCTTGTCGGTCAGCCAGATCGAACAGCCAACGGCGGAAGACGTGGCGCGCGTCAGCGATTGCCTGGTGAGTGCGATCAAGGATATCGGGGGCAGTGATTTGAGCGGGCGCCTTGGTGCAACCAATCGCGCTGCGTCCAGCCATGTTCGCCAACTGCTGCGGGAACAATGGTGAACGCGCACGACCTGCTCTGGGGCATGACCCCGGCGCACCTGCCTGCTGATGCGCCGGCCTGGGCAGTGGAGGTGATTGGTGCCGGTCACCCGGTGGTGGTGCGTCGCGCCATCGTCGAGCCGGGCCTGGTTGCAGTGGGTGTGCGCGGGCGTTTGCGTGAGCAGCGGCTTGCTGCTGAAATGCCCTTCGCGGCGGTGCAGCGGTGCGTAGTACCGGAAGCTTTGCGCGCCGTGGCGTCGCCACGGAACTTGCCCGCACTGCGAGCACTTGCGGCGCTGCAGACGGTGCTGGCGAACGAAACTTGGGGCGTCACTGGCAGCGCCGGTTTCGAACTGGCCACGGGTATCGAAGCGCTGCATGCCCAGAGCGACCTGGATTTGATTGTGCGCACGCCCGAGCCATTGGCGCGAGGTGATGCCGAAGATTTGTTGGTGATTCTTGAAACGGCGGAGTGCGCCGTGGACCTGCAACTGCAAACCCCTTTCGGTGCAGTCGCCTTGCGCGAATGGGCGAGCGGGTCACGCCGTGTGCTGCTCAAAACCGTCAGCGGTGCGCACCTCGTGCTTGATCCATGGCAGGCCGTGGCATGAGCAGCCTTCTCGTCTTCCCCGGCCAGGGCGCCCAACGCCCAGGCATGCTCCAGGCGTTGCCGGCCGCTGTGTTGGAGCAAGCCAGCGATGCCTTGGGTGAGGACGTTCGCGCATTGGATTCGGCGCAAGCCCTGGTGAATACCCGCGCTGTTCAGCTTTGCCTGCTGATCGCTGGCGTGGCCCACGCGCGCCTGCTGCAACACACGCCGGATTATGTCGCGGGCCTGTCCATCGGTGCCTATCCGGCGGCGGTGATCGCAGGCGCGCTGGACTTCAACGACGCAATCAAACTGGTCAGCCTGCGCGGTGAGCTGATGCAAAACGCTTATCCACAGGGCTACGGAATGACCGCCCTGATTGGCCCGGAGTTATCCACAGTCGAACATCTGTTGGCTGATATCCACAGCCCCGAAACCCCGGTGTACCTGGCCAATATCAACGCCGACAACCAAACCGTGATCGCCGGGAGCGACGCCGCCATGAGGCAGGTCGCCAGCCGCATCAAAGGCAACGGCATCGCCAAACGCCTGGCCGTCAGCGTGCCGTCCCATTGCGCGCTGCTGGAGCAACCGGCGCAGGAGCTGGCCGAGGCATTCGTTACGCTCAAGGCGCCGCGCATTACCTACCTGAGCAGCACGCGCGCGCGGCCTATTCACAACCCGGAACAGCTACGCGACGACCTGGCCCTCAATATGTGCCGCGTCGTCGACTGGCGCGGCACCGTGCAAAGCGCCTATGAGCGCGGCGTGCGCCTGCAAATCGAACTACCCCCCGGCGCCGTACTCACCGGCCTGTCGCGCCGCGTGTTTGAACAAGGCACGGTGATCGCCTATGAAGGCGCCCGCCTGGATACCTTGCAGGCCCTGCTGCAAGAGGAGGAACGCCGCCACCGATAAAGCACCACCCAAGGCTGTCGAAGCACAAAAACAACAATTTCGATCGAGCACTTTGAGGACAACAACAATGATTATTTACGGTGTGGCGTTTTTGGCGCTCTGTACGTTGGCCGGCCTGTTCGTCGGTGAACTGCTGGGCAAATGGATGGGCATTCCGGCCAACGTCGGCGGGGTGGGTATCGCTATGTTGCTGTTGATCGGGCTGGGCAGTTACCTCGCCAAGCGCGGCTTGTTTACCGGTAAATCGGAGCAGGGCGTGAGCTTCTGGGCGGCCATTTATATCCCGATCGTGGTGGCCATGGCTGCCCAGCAAAACGTCTACGGTGCAATCAGTGGCGGCCCGATGGCGATTCTGGCTGGGACACTCGCGGTGGTGCTGGGTTTTGCCCTGGTGCCAGTGCTGGTGCGCATCGGCAACCGTGAGCCAAGCGCGGTTGTCCCCACCAAAGAAGCCGGGTGATTGCCATGTACGAATCAATGATGAAAGTGATCACTGGCTACGGCCTGATCAGTGGCTTTGCGGTAATCGGGCTGACCATGTGGGTCTCTTACTGGATCTCTGACACCTTCACCAAAGGCCGCCTGCACGGCTCGGCCATCGCTATTCTGTTGGGTCTGGTGCTGTCTTACGTCGGCGGTGCGTTTACCGGTGGCTCCAAGGGGGTGGTGGATATTCCGTTGTTGTCGGGTATTGGCCTGCTGGGCGGGGCGATGCTGCGCGACTTTGCCATTGTTGCCACGGCGTTTGGCGTGAGTGTCGATGAGCTGAAACGGGCAGGATACGTCGGGGTATTGGCGTTGTTCGTGGGCGTGGGCTCATCGTTCATCGCGGGCGTCGGGGTGGCCATGGCGTTTGGCTACACCGATGCCGTGAGCCTGACCACCATCGGCGCCGGCGCCGTGACGTACATTGTCGGCCCGGTGACCGGTGCGGCGATTGGCGCCAGTTCCGAAGTGATGGCGCTGTCGATCGCCGCCGGGTTGATCAAGGCCATTCTGGTGATGGTGATGACGCCGTTCGTTGCCCCGCTTATCGGTTTGAATAACCCTCGTAGCGCGGTGATTTTCGGCGGGCTCATGGGCACCTCCAGCGGTGTGGCTGGCGGCTTGGCCGCAACCGACCCGAAACTGGTGCCCTACGGCTGCCTGACCGCGGCGTTTTATACCGCGCTGGGCTGTTTGCTGGGGCCTTCGCTGTTGTTTCTGATCATGCGCGGGCTGGTGGGTTAGCGCCCCGGTTGGCATACATCCGACACTCCGCCAACAGCGCGAGCAAGTTAGGGTCGCGCTCCTTGGCCTTCAAGAACACCACGCCAATCTGCTGCTGCAACCGATACCTGGGTTGCAGCGGTATCAGCTTCACGCGGTTCTCATACACCGCCGCAATCCTGCCCGGCAGCAACGCATAGCCCACCCCTGAACTGACCATGCTCAGCAGGGTGAAGATGTCATTCACTTGCATCGCCACCTTCGGCTCGAACCCCGCCTGCTTGAACACCCGATTGCCGTCCTGGTGGGTAGCGAAGCCTTGGGTGAGGGTGATGAACGTGGCGTCGCGCACATCGGCCAGGTCAATTTCCTGCTCGCGGTCGAACGGTGATTCGGCCGGAGTGGCGAGGAAAATATCGTCGGTAAACAGCGCGATCTGTTCGCAGTCGGGGTCGTTGGCGTGCTCATCCAGCGAGATGAGGATCGCGTCCACCTCCATGTTCTTGAGCTTGTAGAGCAGGTCGAAGTTGGAGCCCAGGATCAGGTCGATGTTGAGTTCGCTGCGACGGATTTTCAGGCCCATGATCAGCTGCGGCACGGTCTTCACCGTGAGCGAATACAGCGAGCCGAGCTTGAAGCGTTCGGCGGAGAAACCTGCGGCCTCGCGGGTCAGGCGCACGCTGTCGACCACATCGGCCACCAGTTTCTGTGCGCGCTCTTCCAACACGTAGGCGCTTTCCAGCGGGGTGAGGTTGCGCCCTTCGTGTTTGAACAGTGGGCAGCGCAGCGCATTTTCCAGGGAGTGGATGGCGCGGTGCACGCTGACGTTACTGGTTTGCAGCTCGGCGGCGGCGCGGGCCAGGTTGCCGGTGCGCATGAACGCCAGGAAGATTTCGAGCTTTTTGAGGGTGAATTCTTCATCGATCAGCATGGCCGTGGGCTCTTGTTCGAGTGCCGACAATTGTGCCCGCAAAACCGCCCGGCGTCCCCGGAACGTCATAAGCCGCTTGCACTCTTATGCGCAAGGCTGGACGCTTGGCGGCCAACCCATAACGGTTACGGGAGGTCGATGAACGATGTACCACGGGGAACGATTCAACGCCTGGAGCCATTTGCTCGGTGCAATCGCGGCGTTTGTAGGCGCAGTGTGGATGTTGGTGGTGGCGAGCCTGGATGGCAGTCCCTGGAAGATCGTGAGCGTGGCAATTTATGGTTTTACGCTGCTGGTGTTGTACAGCGCGTCCACCGTGTATCACAGCGTGCAGGGCCGCCGTAAAGAAATCATGCAGAAGGTTGATCACTTTTCGATCTATCTGTTGATCGCCGGCAGTTACACGCCGTTTTGTCTGGTGACCTTGAGAGGGCCGTGGGGCTGGGCGCTGTTCGGCATCGTGTGGGGGCTGGCGGTGATCGGCATCCTGCAAGAGATCAAGCCGCGCTCCGAGGCGCGCATCCTGTCGATCGTGATTTATGCGGTGATGGGCTGGATTGTGCTGGTGGCGGTCAAGCCGCTGATCGCCGCGCTGGGCACGGCAGGGTTTACCTGGCTGGCGGCGGGCGGGGTGTTGTACACCGTCGGCATCATCTTTTTTGCGTTGGAGGACCGCCTGCGGCACTCCCATGGGATCTGGCATTTGTTTGTGATTGGCGGCAGCCTGCTGCACTTTGTGGCGATCATGCATTACGTGCTGTAACCCTGTGGGAGCTGGCTTGCCTGCGATTGCGGTGTTTCAGTCAATAACCTTGTGACTGACACTCCCTCATCGCAGGCAAGCCAGCTCCCACATTTGATCATCGGTACGCTGTTAGAGCCGTTCCAGCAGCTCTCGGGCGCGGTGGCCGAAAATCTCCAGCAGATTAGCCAACATATGCGGCGGCGGTTCATCGGCGCGGGTCAGGGCGTACAGCGTGATCGGCAGCGGCGGAGTGAGCGTGCGGATGCAGGTGGTGGCGGTCGAAGCACCGAGCGCGGTGAAGGGGTCGATCACCGTAAGGCCGGCGCCGGATTCCACCATCGCACGGGCCAGCGAGTAGGTTTGTACGGAGATCGTCACCCTTGGCGGCGGATCGACGTTTTCCAGGTAGCTGTCGAGTTTAGCCGCCAGCGGGTCGGCGCTGGAAAGACCTATCAGCGGCGTACCCGCCAGATCAGCCAGGGGCAGTGGGCTGCTCAGCTCCGCATCAGACCAATAGCCTTTGGACGCCAATGCCACCAACACCCCGTTGGCCAGCACTTGCGTGGTCAGCCCTGGATGGCCGGAAAAGTTGAGGGTTAGCGCCAAGTCAATCTCACGCATCAGCAGCTTCTGCACCAGCTCGCGGCTGTGGTCGCTGGACAACTCACAGGCCATGTCCGGGTAATCGCGCTTCCACTCAAGAATGGCTGGCGGCAGCAGCGACAATGCCAGCGCCGGGATCGCGCCGATGCGCACACTCTGGCCCGGTGCACGGCGCAAACTCTTGGCCAGGCGCCGCACGCCTTGCAGGCTTTCTGTGACTTTTTCCACTTCGCTTTCCAGCGCCAGGGCTTCCGGCGTGGGCTGCAACTTGCCGCGCACGCGCAGAAACAGCGGGAAGCCCAGCTGCAATTCGGCGTGCTGCAACACCTTGGTCACCGCCGGTTGCGACACATGCAGCAGTTGCGCGGCGGCGCTGACGGAGCCGGTCTGGCGGATGGCCTGGAAGATTTCGATATGACGCAAGCGCATGGCAAGTCCATAACCTTTGTTTATAGGTGACCCATCTTTATTCATTGTCGGTGGCCTGTCACCTGCCCCTAGGCTTGAGGCTTCTTGATTCAGCGGCGGGCGGCGGGAATGGTGCACATCATTGGGGGTGGGGTGATTGGTCTGGCGAGCGCGTATGCGCTGGTGCGTGCGGGCCACGAGGTGACGGTGATCGACGCACGCGAGACCTTGGGCAGTGAAACCAGCTATGCCAATGGCGGGCAGTTGTCCTATCGCTACGTGGCGCCGCTGGCCGATGCCGGCGTGCCGCTTCAGGCCATCGGTTGGCTGTTGCGCGGTGACTCGCCGTTAAAGCTGCGCCCACGCCTCGACCCTCAGCAATGGCGCTGGATGGCCGCGTTCCTCGGTGCATGCCGTAGCTCGGTGAACAAACGCAATGCCGCCCACCTGCTGCGACTTGCCTCCCTGAGCCAGGACACGTTGCAGCAATGGCGCGAGGATGATCACCTGGACGGCTTCGACTGGCGGCGCAACGGCAAACTGGTCACCTTCCGCAACGCCAGCTCCTTTGCGCATGCCCGCAGCAAGGTCACCGATATCCTTCAACAGCAGGTGCTGTCGGCCGCCGATTGCGCACGCCTGGAGCCGGCGCTGGCGGGCGGTGGTTTTGTCGGCGGGATCTACACGCCGAATGAGGAGGTGGCTGATTGTCATGCTTTCTGCCAGCGCTTGGCGGCGCGCCTGGAAGCGTCCGGCCGCTGCCGCTTTTTGCTGGGGCGCAAAGTCACCGGCATTCGCCACGCTGACGGTGTGGTGCAGGCTATCGAACTGGGCGCTGAGGTGGTGCCGGTCGAGCATCTGGTACTGGCGGCCGGCTATCGCAGCGCCGAGTTGGGTGTGTCGCTGCCGCTGTACCCGCTCAAGGGTTACAGCCTCAGTGTGCCGATTGGCGCGCAGCACCAGGCGCCGAACGTGAGCATTACCGACTACGACCGCAAGATCGTCTATGCGCGCATCGGCGAACAACTGCGGGTGGCGGCCATGGTGGACATCGTCGGCTTCGACGCCAGCCTTGAACCCAAGCGCCTGGCGCTGATGAAACGCCAGGCACTGGAGACATTTGCGCAGGCTGGCGATTACGCCCATGCGGTGGAGTGGGCGGGTATGCGCCCGGCCACCCCCACTGGCGTGCCGCTGATTGGTGCCAGTGTGTATCGCAACCTGTGGCTGAACCTGGGCCACGGCGCCCTTGGTTTTACCCTGGCCTGCGGCAGCGGCCAGTTGCTGGCTGAGTTGATTGGGCAACACGCGCCTTCCATTGATATGCAGGGCCTTGCGCCCCGCGCCGCATGAGGATGTATGGATGACCATCACCCGAATCCGCAGCAATGAGCGCCTCTCGGGCGCAGTGACCTTCAAGGACCTGGTGTTCCTCTCGGGCCAGGTGCCCGGTGATGGCAAGGACGTGGCGACACAAACCCAGGAGGTGCTGACCAGGATCGATGCGCTGCTGGCCCAGGCGGGCAGCGATAAGGATCATCTGCTCAACGCAACGATCTATTTGAAAGATATCGGCAGCGGTTTTGCACCGATGAACGAGGTGTGGTCCGCCTGGCTGTCACCGGGCATGGCGCCGACGCGCACGACCCTTCAAGCGGAACTGGCGCGGCCGAGTGTGCTGGTGGAAATCAGCGTGATTGCTGTACGTAAATAATCGAAAAACCAACGGAGAATAACAATGAAAAAAATCCTGTTGACCGGCTGCACCCTGGCGCTTTTGCTGGGCGCACAAGCCCATGCGAACCAAGCGCCGTTGGACGGCACGCTGGGCAAGATCGCTAACGCCAAGTCCATCACTTTGGGCTATCGCGATGCGTCGGTGCCGTTTTCCTACGTGGGGGATAACAGTGGCAAGCCCATGGGCTACTCGGTGGAGCTGGCAGATAAGATCGTCGAGCGCATTCAGCAGAAAATCGGGGAGGGCACGCTCAATGTGAAGTACAACCTGGTGACCTCCCAAACCCGTATCCCGCTGGTGCAGAACGGCACTGTCGACCTGGAATGCGGTTCTACCGGGGTGACGGCCGAACGGCAGAAGCAGGTGGCGTTTTCCTACGGGTTTATCTACGTGAAGGGTCAATTGCTGACGGCCAAGGACAGTGGCATCCAAGGCTTTGCTGATCTTGCGGGCAAGAACGTGGTGACCACCGCGGGTACCACCAACGAGCGTTTCCTCAAAAGCTACAACGCCGAGCACAAGGCCAATATGTTCGTGATCAGCGCCAAGGACCATGGCGAAGCCTTCAAGATGCTCGAGACCGGCCGTGCAGCGGCGTTCTATATGGATGACGCGTTGCTTTACGGCGAGCGCGCCAAGGCCAAGGACCCGCACAATTGGGTGGTGGTGGGGGAGGAGCAGTCGCGGGAAATCTACAGCTGCATGGTGCGCAAGGACGACCCGCAGTTTCTTGCGGTGGTCAACGAGACACTTGGCGACCTTTATCGCAGTGGGGAGATCAACGGGATTTACCAGCGCTGGTTTGAGTCCCCCATTCCGCCCAAGGGCTTGAACCTGGAATTCCCGATGACCAGTGAGCTGAAGGCGATTATTGCCAAGCCAGTCAGCGACCCGGTGGAGTGATGTAATGGCGTGGTAACCCATTCCAAATGTGGGAGCTGGCTTGCCTGCTCCCACAGTTTTGATTGGGGTCGCAACGGAAGAGGTTTAAAAATCGCCCCAGAGTTGTTGGGCCACACTCAGCGCGACTACCGGCGCCGTTTCGGTACGCAACACTCGCGGCCCCAGGCGGGCGGCGTGATAGCCGGCCGCTTGCGCGGTTTCGACTTCCTGGTCGGTCAGCCCTCCCTCAGGCCCGATCAAGAACGCCAGGCTCGAGGGCTTGGCATGGCTGACCATCGGCTCGGCCACCGGGTGCAGCACCAGCTTCAAATCCGCCTCGGTCTGTTTCAACCAGTCCGCCAGCAACAGTGGCGGGTGAATCACCGGCACCGTTGAGCGACCACATTGCTCGCAGGCGCTGATGGCCACCTGGCGCCAGTGCAGCAGGCGTTTGTCGGCGCGTTCATCCTTGAGGCGTACTTCGCAGCGGTCGCTGAAAATCGGCGTGATCGCATTAACGCCCAGTTCGGTGGCTTTCTGAATTGCCCAATCCATACGCTCGCCCCGGGACAGGCCCTGGCCCAGGTGGATATGCAGCGGTGATTCGGTCTGGCCAGCGAAGCACTCGGTGAGTTGCACGGTGACGCGTTTCTTACCGACTTCCAGCAAGCTGCCGAGGAACTCCTGGCCGGAGCCGTCGAACAGTTGCACGGCATCGCCTTCGCCCATGCGCAGCACGCGGCTGATGTAATGCGCCTGGGCTTCGGGTAATTCGTGGTCGCCGAGGCTCAGCGGGGTGTCGGTGAAAAAGCGGGACAGTCTCATTTCTGTTCTCTGGAAAGGTGGGTTAGGCAATCAACCTGGATCGCGGAAGCCTGGGTGGAAGTCTTTTGGCACAGCGACACTGACGTTGCTATTGGTGGCGATGTCGATCCCTTCACTGGCGACGTCAGCCAGGAAGTCGATCTGCTCCGGCGTAATCACATACGGCGGCAGGAAATACACCACGCTGCCTAATGGTCGCAACAGGGCGCCACGTTCCAGGGCGTGCTCGAACACCTTCAAGCCACGGCGCTCCTGCCACGGGTAGGCGGTCTTGGTGGCTTTGTCCTGGACCATCTCGATGGCCAGCACCATGCCGGTCTGGCGCACTTCCGAGACGTGAGGGTGGTCCACCAGGTGCGCGGTGGCGGTCGCCATGCGCTGGGCCAGGGCCTTGTTGTTTTCGATGACGTTGTCTTCTTCGAAAATATCCAGCGTCGCCAACGCCGCCGCGCACGCCAGCGGATTGCCGGTGTAGCTGTGGGAGTGCAGGAACGCGCGCAATGTCGGGTAGTCGTCGTAGAAGGCGTCGTACACGTCATCGGTGGTGACCACGGCGGCCAACGGCAGGTAGCCGCCCGTGAGCGCTTTGGACAAGCACAGGAAGTCCGGACGGATACCGGCCTGCTCACAGGCGAACATCGTTCCGGTGCGGCCGAAGCCCACGGCGATTTCATCGTGGATCAGGTGCACGCCGTAGCGGTCGCAGGCTTCGCGCAGCAGCTTGAGGTACACCGGGTGGTACATGCGCATGCCGCCGGCGCCCTGGATCAGCGGTTCGACGATGACGGCGGCGACGGTGTCGTGGTTGTCCGCCAGGGTCTGTTCCATGGCCAGGAACATGTTGCGCGAGTGTTCTTCCCAGCTCATGCCCTCGGGGCGCAGGTAGCAATCCGGGCTGGGCACCTTGATAGTGTCGAGCAGCAGCGCCTTGTAGGTCTCGGTAAACAGCGGCACGTCGCCCACCGACATCGCGGCGATGGTTTCGCCGTGGTAGCTGTTGGTCAGGGTGACGAAACGCTTTTTGTCAGGCAGGCCGCGGTTGAGCCAATAGTGGAAGCTCATTTTCAGCGCGACTTCGATACACGACGAACCATTGTCGGCATAGAAGCAGCGTGTCAGGCCTTCAGGCGTCATCTGCACCAGGCGTTCGGACAGCTCGATCACCGGCTGGTGGCTGAAACCGGCGAGGATCACGTGCTCCAACTGATCGACCTGGTCTTTGATGCGCTGGTTGATGCGTGGGTTGGCGTGGCCGAACACATTGACCCACCAGGAACTGACGGCATCGAGGTAGCGCTTGCCTTCGAAGTCTTCCAGCCAAACCCCTTCACCGCGCTTGATCGGGATCAGCGGCAATTGCTGATGGTCTTTCATCTGGGTGCAGGGATGCCAAAGCACCGCAAGGTCGCGTTGCATCCACTGGTTGTTCAAGCCCATCGGTTATCTCCTCGAAGCGGTCCTGCGGCTGGCGCAGGTAAAACAATCGCGCAAGCCTATGCAATGGGCGGCTGTGTCACAAGACATTACCTGTGAATTGGTTGTAAACGCAGGACGGTCTGTCACGTTTCTTCTGGATAGTCCTTAATCCGTTGTTAATTTACTCTTCATACCCTCAAGATCGTATTTCTCGATATTTCAAAGCAGGATTTTCCGCTTTAATTCGATAGGTAAATCGCTAGTCTTGGGCGCAGCTATTACGGGATTAAGTACATGCAGTTACGCAATTCACCGGCCCGCTATGGCTGGGTCAGCATCGTTTTGCACTGGGGCGTGGCCTTGGTGGTGTTCGGCCTGTTCGCTCTGGGCTTGTGGATGGTCGGCCTCGACTACTACAGCGCCTGGCGCAAAGAGGCACCGGACCTGCACAAGAGCATTGGCATCACGCTATTCGCAATCATGCTGGTGCGTATCGTCTGGCGCTTGGTCAGCCCACCACCACCACCGTTGACCAGCTACAGCCGCATGACGCGTATGGGTGCCGCGTTTGGCCACGCGTTCCTGTATCTCGGGTTGTTTGCCGTGATGATCGCCGGTTACCTGATTTCCACCGCAGACGGTGTCGGTATCCCGGTGTTTGGCCTGTTTGAGATTCCTGCCGTGGTTTCCGGGCTACCGGACCAGGCAGATAACGCCGGCTTGGTACACCTGTACCTCGCTTGGGTGTTGGTGGTCTTCGCCGGTTTGCATGGCGTGGCTGCGTTGAAACACCACTTTATCGATCGTGATGTGACCCTCACGCGAATGCTGGGGCGCAAAGCCTGATGTTCAACCTCGACTCACAAGGAATAGAAAGCATGTTGAAAAAGACCCTCGCCGCTCTGGCAATCGGTACTGCCCTGCTGTCCGCAGGCCAGGTGATGGCTGCTGACTACAAGATCGACAAGGAAGGCCAGCACGCCTTCATCGACTGGAAAATCAGCCACCTGGGCTACAGCTACATTCACGGCACCTTCAAGGATTGGGACGGTACGTTCAGCTGGGATGCCGCCAAGCCAGAGGCCAGCAAAATCGCGGTCGACGTGAAAACCGCCAGCCTGTGGTCGAACCACGCAGAGCGTGACAAGCACATCGCCAGCAAAGACTTCCTGGACGTTGCCAAGTTCGCCGACGCCAAGTTCGTCTCCACCGCTGTTAAGTCCACCGGCGCGAAAACCGCTGACGTGACGGGCGACCTGACTTTCCACGGCGTGACCAAGCCTGTGACCTTCAAGGCCACGTTCAACGGCGAAGGCAAGGACCCGTGGGGCGGCGAACGTGCTGGCTTCAACGCCACCACCACGCTGAACCTGAACGACTTCGGGATCAAAGGCCCAGGTCCGACTTCCCAGACGGCAGACCTGGAAATTTCGCTGGAAGGTGTTAAGCAGAAGTAATTTTTGCCTGCACAAAAAAAACCGGATCTCAGTATCCGGTTTTTTATGCCTGGAATGTGGTCAGTGTGAGAGCTGGCTTGCCTGCGATACCGCTATCGCAGCATAGGTATCTACACATTTTCAATGTGAGAGTGCGTAGCAGCTGTCGAGCCCCGGCGAGGCTGCGTTGGCGGCCTGTCTGACACACCGCTGACGCAGCCTCGCCAGGGCTCGACAGCTGCTACGCAGAGGGCTCGTTCTAGACGTGGAGATACCTATGGTTATCGCAGGCAAGCCAGCTCTCACAGAAAGGCACATTCGATTTATGTGACGTCCAAAAAAATGCCCCGTATCTTTCGATGCAGGGCATTTTTTATGAGGCTTTGAAAATCAGCGGTTGCGAGTCAGCAGCGCTGGTTTTTCACCACGAGGGCGGCCTGGCAGTTGATCCAACTGCTCAGGTGTCGGGAAGCGATCCGCTTTCGACTCCTTGTGGATGATCTTCGGCGCCGGGCCACCGCGCGGGTTCTGCACGGCTGGTTCGGACGAGCGAGGCTGGTCGTCACGGGCTGGGCGGCGGTTGTTGCTGCGCGAGTCTTCGCGACGGGCTTGACCGTCACGCGGTGCGCCATTGCGCGGGCCGCTGCGCTTGGCAGGTGGCGTGCCGGTGGTACCGCCGCTGCTGTTGCGCGGGCCGTTCTGACGACCGCCCTGAGGCTGGCCGCCACGTGGTGCGCCGGTACCTGCGCCCTGTGCCGGAGCACCTGGGCGACGGCCACGACCTTGGGCGGGTTTTGCCTGAGGTACGTAGTCAGCGCGGTTACCGAAGTTATCGATATCGTCGTCAAGGAACTCGTCCGGGGCGCGATCGGCAGCGGCGCGTGGCGGCTGGCTCGGCTGGCGCTGTTCGCGGGCCGGGGTACCTTCACGGGGCTTTTGCTCGCGGGCTGGGCGCTCGCCACGGCCGTTGGTTGGCGCTTTTTCCTTGCCGCCTTTGTCTTTGCCCTTGTCGCGACGACCACCGCCACCGCCGCCGCCGTTCGGGCCATCGCCCTTCGGACCGCGAGGGTTGCGTGGGTTACGCACGTCTGGGCGCTCGCGCGCTTCAGGCTTTTCAGCCTCCACGGCGCTGGAATCGAAGCCCATCAGGTCGCCGTCGGCGATTTTCTGCTTGGTCATGCGTTCGATGCTTTTCAGCAGTTTTTCTTCGTCCGGTGCAACCAGGGAAATGGCTTCACCCGAGCGACCGGCGCGGCCGGTACGGCCGATACGGTGCACGTAGTCTTCGTCGACGTTTGGCAGCTCGAAGTTGACCACGTGTGGCAACTGGTCGATATCCAGGCCGCGAGCGGCGATATCGGTGGCAACCAGGATGCGTACGCTACCGGCCTTGAAGTCGGCCAGGGCTTTGGTGCGCGCGTTCTGGCTCTTGTTGCCGTGGATGGCGACGGCGGTGAGGCCGTGCTTGTCCAGGTACTCGGCCAGACGGTTGGCGCCGTGCTTGGTGCGGGTGAACACCAGCACCTGTTCCCACGCGCCGGCGGTGATCAGGTGGGCAAGCAGCGAACGCTTGTGGCTGGCGGCCAGGCGGAATACGCGTTGCTCGATACGCTCGACCGTGGTGTTCGGCGGCGTGACTTCGATGCGCTCCGGGTTGTGCAGCAACTTGCCGGCCAGGGCGGTGATGTCCTGGGAGAACGTTGCCGAGAACAGCAGGTTCTGACGTTTGGCCGGCAGGCGGGCGAGGACTTTTTTCACGTCATGGACAAAGCCCATGTCGAGCATGCGGTCGGCTTCGTCCAACACGAGGATTTCCACGTGGGACAAATCGACGCTGCCTTGGCCGCACAGGTCGAGCAAACGACCCGGGCACGCCACCAGCACGTCCACACCACGGGACATGGCCTGAACCTGTGGGTTCATGCCAACGCCGCCGAAGATGCAGGCACTGACGAACTTCAGGTCGCGGGCATACAGCTTGAAGCTGTCGTGCACCTGGGCGGCGAGTTCGCGGGTTGGGGTCAGGACCAGTACGCGCGGTTGGCGCGGGCCGTGACGCTGGGATTTGTCCGGGTGACCGTTGGGGAACAACCGCTCCAGAATCGGGAGGGCGAAACCGCCGGTTTTACCAGTACCTGTCTGAGCCGCAACCATCAGGTCGCGACCTTGCAACACGGCGGGAATGGCCCGCTGTTGCACCGGAGTAGGCTCGGTATAGCCCGCTGCCTCGATGGCGCGGACTAAAGCCTCGGAGAGACCGAGGGAAGCAAAGGACATGAGTAATCCTGTTTTAGTTAGGGCTTGGCCCAAAGGGATAATCTTGCCGGGCGTGAATGGCGCTTAGGGGAGCGCAATCCCGTCCGGTCCTGCTGCGTCTGGCGGGCACTCCACCGGCTCGCGCGGGCTGAAAGCTGCGCAGTAGCGGGGTTGGGTGCCTTTTTCAAGACCTCAGCGGCCGGGCGTAAGCCTGGCGGAAAGGCCGGAGTATAACAGAGCAATCACTGCGCGCTGCTTTCCTGCTGCTCAACGGTGTGTACAGACCCCGTAATCGCTTGGATTCCACCATATTTTGCACTCAAGGCGGTGTAGGCCGGCTCTTGTTTGAAGCGTTTAAGTTCTGCGGCGAAGCGTTGTACCAGCAGGTCCATGCCCGCGCCACGGCGCACGGCGAGGTACTGCTGCTGGCGGCTGACCACTGCCGGCGCCTGGCTGACCTTGCCCTCGAGGCCCAGTGCCTTGATCACATGCTGACCCACCCGGCGATCGGTAATCAGCAGATCGATGCGCCCGAGCATCAATTTGCCGAAGTTGGCCTCATGACTTGGGGCTGCTTCGCGGTTGAACAGGGTCGAATCGCTGAATTCTGCGCCGTACAGGTAGCCCGGTGACGTACCGACGGTAAGGCCGCGCAGCGCTTCGAGGCTTTCGGCGGGATGAGGGCGCTCATTGGCGTAGAACAGCACGAACTCCACCTCCGACAGCGGTTCGCTGGGGTAGAGCAGCAAGGCGTCGCGCTCATGGCTGTGGAAAATGTCCAAGGCGCCATCGGCCTGTCCCTGGTCCAGCATCGCCAGGCAACGCTTCCAGGGCAGGAATTGCCATTGCACCTCGACCCCCAGGCGCTGGAACACGATGACTGTGGTTTCGTAGTCCAGCCCCTGCATGCTGCCGTGTTCCTCATACACGTAGGGTGCCCAGGGCTCGGTCACAATGCGCAATTTCTCGCCATAAGCGGCCAGACTCAGGCAAGTAAAAAGGGCAGCGGTCGCAAGCTTCAAAATGATGGACATGCCCTGAGGTTACGACGCTCCTGCATTAAAGAGAAGCTCTGGCACACGCATCTGCGGACGCTGCTATTTGGCCTCTGAGGTCATCAGGTGTTCGTAGATGGCCGAGCGCCGCTTGCCAAGTATCAAGCGCACCAGGGGGTTGGCGAACCAGTGCTCCAGTTGGTGCGCGTCGACCGGGCATTTCTGGCGTTCTTCCTGATTTTGCAGGGCCTTGTCCCACCACACCGGGCCGCACGCCTGGTCGAATTCGTTTTCGTGCTCGTAGCAGCCGTAGAGAATCTCGCGGATGAACTGCTGCTTACGCTTGGGCAAAGCCAGGGTGATCAGCTTGTACATTTGGCGTTGCAGGCGCGGCGGGCGTGGCAGGTGGGCGGATACCTTGCGGGTATCGGCCAGTGCCACGGCGCTGGTGGGGGCGGCGGCGTGCTTGGCGACCCACGCCAGGACCTTGGCGCGGAACAGCTGTTTGCGGCTCCAGTAATGATGGATCAGGTCCGGGCATTGGCGTACGTTGAGCGCACGGTACGCGGCCACCGACAGGCAGAACTCTTCCAAGGTGTAGGCGCCGCGGGCCATCGGGAACAGCTCGTCCATCAGCGCGATCGAGCGGTCAAGGAGGTACGCATCCTGCCGGGCCATGCCCATGACGCCGGAGTTGAGCAGCCACATCTCATCGTCGGCTGCGCCTTGTTCTGCGAGGTGTTTGGCCAGGGTTTCATACAGCACGCTTTCGCGGTTATCGCCGTACTTGGCGTGGAAGGCGTTGCACAACAAGGTGCCGGGTGCGACGCGTTCGAACAGCGCCATGGGCGAGTCGTGGAAAAACGTGTCGGTGTCGATCAACAGCGCCTGTTCCGCCGTTTCCAGTACCTGGCGCAGCAGCACATGCTTGGTTCGAAAGTGGTAGCCGTGGGGCTCGCTCCACTGTTTGCGCGTGGCTTCGTCTAGTGTGCGGACCTGCACCGGCAAGCCCACGTAGGGCGCCGGGTTGTCGCTGAACACCTGAATGTCCAGCGGCATGTCCTGGGCACCGCCCAAATGAGACAGCGCGCTGGCGATGCTGAATACGGCTTCCTGATGGTAGGTCTCGGCGCCGAATACCAGGTAAACCAACTGCGGGCGAGGTGTCGGGGACGCTGTATTCATTTACTGCGGGCTTCCATTCCAAGGATGTTTGAACAAAAAAAGCCCCCGTATGAACGAGGGCCTGGATGCTACTCAAACGACCTCAGCGCGGCAGCTTGAGGTTGTTCCAGATCGCAAGGCTCGGCTCAGCCTGGTTAAGGGTATAGAAGTGCAAGCCTGGCGCGCCACCTTGCAACAAATCTTCACACATATTGGTGATGACCTGTTCGCCGAACGCCTGGATGCTCTTGACGTCGTCGCCATAGGCTTCCAGTTGTTTGCGCACCCAGCGTGGAATCTCGGCACCGCAGGCGTCAGAGAAGCGCGCCAGCTTGCTGTAGTTGGTGATCGGCATGATGCCCGGCACGATCGGGATGTTCACACCCATGGCCTGTACCCGCTCGACGAAGTAGAAGTAGCTGTCGGCGTTGAAGAAGTACTGGGTGATTGCGCTATTGGCACCGGCGTTCGCTTTACGGACGAAGTTTTGCAGATCGTCTTCGAAATTGCGTGCCTGCGGGTGCATCTCCGGATAAGCCGCCACTTCGACATGGAAGTGATCGCCGGTTTCTTCACGAATGAAGCTCACCAGGTCATTGGCGTAGCGCAGCTCACCGCTGGCCATGCCCATGCCGGACGGCAGGTCGCCACGCAGGGCAACGATGCGCTTGATGCCGGCTGCCTTGTATTGGGTCAGCAGGCCGCGCAGGTCGCTCTTGCTGTCGCCCACGCACGACAAGTGCGGCGCGGCGGGAACTTTGACTTGGCTTTCCAGCTGCAACACGGTGTTGATCGTGCGATCACGGGTCGAGCCACCGGCGCCGTAGGTGCAGGAAAAGAAGTCGGGGTTGTAGCTGGCCAGCTGCGTAGCAGTCGCCATCAGTTTTTCATGCCCAGCATCGGTCTTGGTCGGGAAGAACTCGAAGCTGTAGCGACGGTCTTGGGACATGGTAATACCCTTTGAAACTCAGAAGGCCGACGGTGCCCCCCCCCTGTAGGAGCGAGCTTGATGTGGCGAGGGAGCAAGCGCCCTCGCCACAACAAGCCCGCCCCCAGCAAAGCAGGGGGCTGTGACTCAGTAGCGGTAAGCGTGCGGCTTGAACGGACCTTCAACGGTCACGCCGATGTAATCGGCCTGGGTCTTGGTCAGTTGAGTCACTACGCCGCCGAAGCCGCGGACCATTTCCAGGGCCACTTCTTCGTCGAGTTTCTTCGGCAGTACTTCCACGGTTAGGCGCTCGGCTTTCTGGGCTGGCGACAGGTCGGCGTACTTCTGGCCGAACAGGAAGATCTGCGCCAGTACCTGGTTGGCGAACGAGCCGTCCATGATGCGGCTTGGGTGGCCGGTGGCGTTACCCAGGTTAACCAAACGGCCTTCGGCCAGCAGGATCAGGTAGTCATCGTTCTGCGGGTCGAAATCACCAGCGCCGGTACGGTGAACCTTGTGCACCTGCGGCTTCACTTCTTCCCATGCCCAGTTCTTGCGCATGAAAGCAGTGTCGATCTCGTTGTCGAAGTGACCGATGTTGCAGACAACGGCGCGCTTCTTCAGGGCTTTGAGCATGTTTGCGTCGCAAACATTCACGTTGCCGGTGGTGGTCACGATCAGGTCGATTTTGCCCAGCAGGGCTTTGTCGATGCTTGCTTCGGTGCCGTCATTGACGCCATCGATGAACGGCGAAACCACTTCGAAGCCGTCCATGCAGGCTTGCATGGCGCAGATCGGGTCAACTTCGGAGACTTTAACGATCATGCCTTCCTGGCGCAGGGACTGGGACGAACCTTTGCCCACGTCACCGTAGCCGATCACCAGGGCTTGCTTACCCGACAGCAGGTGGTCAGTGCCGCGCTTGATGGCATCGTTCAGGCTGTGACGGCAGCCGTACTTGTTGTCGTTCTTGCTCTTGGTCACCGAGTCGTTGACGTTGATGGCAGGGATTTTCAGCTCGCCCTTGGCCAGCATGTCCAGCAGGCGGTGTACGCCGGTGGTGGTTTCTTCGGTCACGCCGTGGACGCGGTCGAGGATCTGCGGGTACTTCTTGTGCAGCAGCTCGGTCAGGTCGCCGCCGTCGTCGAGGATCATGTTGGCATCCCAAGGCGCGCCATCTTTGAGGATGGTTTGCTCCAGGCACCACTCGTACTCTTCTTCGGTCTCGCCTTTCCAGGCGTAAACCGCGATACCGGCAGCAGCGATAGCGGCAGCGGCCTGGTCTTGAGTCGAGAAAATGTTGCAGGACGACCAACGCACTTCGGCACCCAGGGCTACCAGGGTTTCGATCAGCACGGCAGTCTGAATGGTCATGTGGATGCAGCCGAGGATCTTCGCGCCTTTGAGCGGTTGCTCAGCGGCGTACTTGCGACGCAGGCCCATCAGGGCAGGCATTTCGGATTCGGCGATAAAGGTTTCGCGACGGCCCCAGGCGGCGAGGGACATGTCGGCGACTTTGTAGTCGGTGAAATCTGCAGGCGTGTTGACAGCGCTCATGAAGAGCCTCCATTCGTAGTGTGCGAATGGGCGCCGTTGTGCGTTTAGTATCAGGCCGAATAAACCAGGCCGGACAACGCCCCATCCGAGCCTGACAGGTTGAACCTGCTGCAGCGCCCCTCGGACAGGTGGCGGGAGAACGGTATCAACCAGAGATGACCGTTTTGAAACGGAGGCGATTATAGCTGTGTGCGCCAGACTTCCCAAGCCTTTCTGTCGGCCATATGAAGATCGCTCATGGGGTTGATAGGCAATGGCTCATAGAGCTTGGGGGCGGGCTCTGCCATGATGTTGCCCATCATTTCGCAACACGCTTTGGAGTGACCATGAACTTCCACACCCGCAAATGGGTAAAACCCGAAGACCTCAACCCCAACGGCACCCTGTTCGGCGGCAGCCTGCTGCGCTGGATCGACGAAGAAGCGGCGATCTACGCCATTGTGCAATTGGGCAATCAGCGCGTCGTGACCAAGTACATCTCCGAAATCAACTTCGTCAGCGCCTCGCGCCAGGGCGACATTATTGAACTGGGCATCACCGCCACCGAGTTCGGCCGCACCTCCATCACCCTGACCTGTGAAGTGCGCAACAAGATCACCCGCAAAAGCATCCTGACGGTCGAGAAAATGGTCTTCGTCAACCTCGGTGAAGATGGGTTGCCTGCACCTCACGGCCGCACCGAGATCAAATACGTGAAGGATCAGTTTCAGGACGACAGCCTTCCCGAATAACCACGCCGCGGTTTGATTTGCTTTACCAAATCATTCCGCATGGATCGTTGCGCGGCGCGCTCATCACTCAGGACCACACCCTGTAGAGAGAGCCCGTGGATGAAAGTGTTTAATTCGATTGCGCAGATTCATCCCTCATTGGGTGAAGAGGGTCATTTCCCGCCCCATCAAGCTGAGAAGACGCCTCTGGTGGAGGGCGTTGGCGAGCGCAACCTGACGCTCCTGCGTGATAACCAGGGACGGGTAGAGGTGATTTTATCGGCACCGCCCGTCACGAGCTTGGTGCTCAGTGGTGGTGGGGCCAAGGGCATCGCTTTTTCGGGGGTGGTGCAGGCACTTGAGGACGTCGGACAGCTGCAAGGTATCCAATCGACCTCCGGCTCATCTGCCGGTGCGATTTCAGCGGCGCTGATTGCTAGCGGAATGGGGGCTGCGGCGTTCGACAGGTTGTCGGACAGCATCAATTTGCCAAGCCTGTTGAACAGCAAAGGTGCCGTGACAGCCTGGATGCAGGAGGTCAGTACGACACTTGGCAAACTCGCTGGCCACTTGCCCGGCTCCGTCGGCACTGTTTCTCAGTTGTTGATGACCTTGCTGCCCCGCTTCCAGACTGAAGCCTTGCCCCTGGAAGAATTGATCCGCAAAGAGACGCGCGAGTCGATTCTTGGCCACATCGCGCAAACCCCTCGGGAAACCCGGCCCGCCGAAGTCATCGACATTGCTGACAAACTGAGTGCCGGTGGCGCTCCCACGTTTGGTGATCTCGAGGTGTTGAGCCGGCATATTCCTGCGATCAAGCAACTCAATATCACCGGTACCGGCATGTTTGGCGGCCGCCCGCAGCTGGTGATGTTCAATGCCAGTCTGACCCCGCAGATGGACATCGCCAGGGCGGCGCATATTTCGGGTGCGCTGCCGGTGCTGTTCAAGAACCCGGTGGAGCAAGGTCATGGTTTCCAGGCGTCAGCTGAAACCACCGCGTTCAAAGACGGCGGCTTGCTGCTCAATACCCCGGCGCCAGGCGTGGTGGAACGGTTATTTCCTGATAGCCCCTTGAACAAATCTGAATCGTTGATCGTCAAGTTCGAGGCTGGCATCACTGATGCGCCAGTGCGCAGTGGCAGTTTTTTCAGCCGTGTGGCCGACCGCATTACAGGCGTTGCGCATTCGGCCGCTGGCGCCTTTCAAGACAAAAAGCTCGAAGCGTTTGCCGATCAGATTGTGACATTGCCCCTCAAGACCGAAAAAGGTGACTTTCGTGGCCTGCTCACGGGCACGGTCAACTTCACTATGCTGGATGAACAGAAGCAACACCTGCAGGCAAAGGCGCGTCAAGCGGTGGGGGCACATTTGGAACGTCGCACCACGGCACTTGAGCATCACGCGTTCCATTCGCTGGATGAGGCAGTGCTGGCCATGGATGATGAAATGCTCGCCAGTGTGCAACCGACACTGCACAAGGACCCGGCCGCTGCTGATGTCCTCATGTTTCGAAAGAGCGCGCAGCAGGTGTTGAAAACCCTGGATGACGCGATTGGCGAGGCCAATCAGTCACAGGTCGTGTTGGTGTTCACGCCGAAAATATCAACGGCATTGCGTAATCTGGATGCCCTCGCCCAACGGCCTGAGCAGATCGATTGGTTGGCGCGGCGCCTCAATGTTGCAGGCCAGCGCAATTTCCAGCAGTTGCTGCAAGTGGCGGCCAGGCAGATCGCAAGCGATGCGGTGCCGATGTCCAACGTCATCGGCGGCGCTGTCGCCGAGATGAAACTGCGTGATATAGCGATGAAGGCTGAGAACTTCACACGGGAAGTCATTTATCCCTCGTTGTTTCGGCCGGGCCAACCCGAGTCCAACGTGGAGCTGTTGTACCGCACAGCTCAAGACCTGGCGCGGGCAGACACGCCCGCCGAATTCAACCGGGTGCTCGATACCCTCAGTGACGGCTACAAAGCGCGTAACAAACCCTGGGACAAGGCGTCCAGTTCGACCACTGTGGAGATGGCCAAGGCCTGGCGTGTGCAGGTTTAGTTGCTTGGCCACTGAACAGCCACTGTGGCGGCGTGTCGTAGCTACAGGCACCCCTTGGACTCTGGATAATCATGGCCACTGACGAATCAGGCAAAACCGCTAATCTGTCGCAGGAAGAGCAGCAGGACGTCGACAAAAACCAGCCGCCCCGTGCGGCGGTGCTGCATGAAATCATCCGCACTCAGGGCGACCAGGAGCTGGAGCGTAATGTGGCTGCGTTGTGGTGGTCGGCGTTGGCTGCTGGCCTGACCATGGGCCTTTCATTGATGGCGATGGGGCTACTCAATTCGCGCCTGCCGGACGGCGAAGGATTCAAGGTTATTGCCAGCTTCGGCTACTGCGCGGGCTTCCTGGCGGTCATTTTGGCGCGCCAGCAACTGTTCACCGAAAACACGCTGACCGCCGTGCTGCCCGTGATGAGCAAGCCCACCCTCGGCAACGCGGGACGCCTGTTACGGTTATGGACCGTGGTGCTGGTGGGCAACCTGTGTGGCACTTTGCTGGTGGCTTACGTGATGTTGCACCTGCCGATCTTTGACACCAAGACCGACATGGCCTTCCTCGACATTGGGCGCAAGATCATGGAAAACGATGCCGGCCAGATGTTTGCCAAGGGCATCATTTCCGGCTGGATGATCGCCACCATGGTCTGGATGATCCCCTCCATGGAAAGCGCCAAGATGTTCATCATTATCCTGATCACCTATCTCATGGCGCTGGGGGACTTCACTCACATCGTCGTGGGTTCGGCAGAGGTCTCGTATCTGGTATTTGCAGGCGAGTTGCCGTGGAAGGATTTCTGGTTGGTGTTTGCCGGGCCGACCCTGGCCGGCAACATCATTGGTGGCAGCTTTATCTTTGCGCTGATCAGTCATGCGCAGATTCGCAGCGAAGGCAGCCTGCCGGGCAAGAAAGCTGCGGACCCTAGGCATCCGCAGCAGATCAACAAGGATCAGTGAGCGTCAGGCGTAGCCTGGGGCTCGTCCCGGGTTACGCGCTTGACCAGCTTGCCGATGCTCAAACCCTGCAACAGGATTGATGACAGCACCACGATGTAGGTGATGCTCAGCAGCAGGTCGCGCTCCGGGCCCAGCGGCAAGGCCAATGCCAGTGCCACGGAAACTCCGCCGCGCAAACCACCCCAGGTGAGGATGCGGATGGTGCCGCGTGGCACCGTGCGCCAGCGCCGCAGCAACAGGATCGCCGGGGCCACGGTCAACAGGCGTGACAACAGGATTGCCACCGCCAGCAAGCTGGCAGCGAACACGTGCAGCCAGTTGAAGGGCAGCAACAGCAGCTCCATGCCGATCAAGGCGAACAGCAGGGCGTTGAGCATGTCATCGAGCAATTCCCAGAAACCGTCGAGGTAGCGGCGGGTCATGTCGTTCATCGCCAACTGGCGGCCCAGGTTGCCGATGATCAGGCCGGCTACCACCATCGCAATTGGAGCGGAGACGTGTAGCTCGGTGGCCATCGCTGAGCCGCCGATCACCAGGGCGAGTGTCAGCATTACCTCAATCTGGTGCTGCTCGATGCTCTTGATCATCAGGTACACCAGGTAGCCGATGAGGCCACCGAACACCACGCCGCCAATGGCTTCATGGGCGAAGAGCATCGCGGTGGCGCCCACGGTCGGCGTTTCGCCCAGCTGTGCGATGCCCAATAGCACGGTGAAGACCACCACTGCAGTGCCGTCGTTGAATAATGATTCGCCGACGATGGTGGTTTTCAACGGTTTTGAGGCATTGGCGGTACGCAACACACCGAGCACCGCAATCGGGTCGGTGGGCGAGATCAGTGCGCCGAACAGCAGGCAGTAGAGGAAACTGACGTGCCAGCCGAACAGGGCAAAAATGTAATACGCCAGGCTGCCGATCACCGCGGTGGCGATCAATACGCCAAAGGTCGCCAGCAGGCCGATGGGCCAGCGGTAACTGCGTAGGTCGTTCAGGTTGACGTGCAACGCGCCGGCGAACAGCAAGAATGAGAGCATCCAGTTCATCAGCAAATCGCCAAAGTCGATCTGGCCGATCAACTGCTGGATGCGCTCTTCCAGTCCTGGGTAGCCGAGCAGGCTCAAGCCTTGCAAGAACAGGGAAAATATCAGGGCCGTGACCATCACGCCGATGGTGGGCGGCAGGCCGATAAATCGGAAGTTCACATAGGTGAGCAGGCTGGTGAGGCAAATGAAGGCGGCGACAAGTTCAAGCATCCGGGGTCCTTGGAAGTTGAGGGGGAAACGTGGGTGAGGGGATGGACCGCCGCGACGGCGGGATGTTGCAAACTGCGAGGTAAAAGGCCATAGAACCTTTCCACACGCTACGGTTCATAGCGGTAGGGTGCGGCCTGGTGTTTTCAGTGCTAAAACTCTAATCGCTGTTTAAAACTAAAAAAGGAATGAGTCATGACGGTCGCTTTCTGGTGTGTGTTGATCGCAATTTTTCTGCCTTACCTGTGTACCGGCGTGGCCAAGTTCAGCGGCGGAAAGTTTCGGCCGCGCCACAACCACGACCCGCGTGCATTCCTCGAGACGCTCGACGGGGCTGCCAAGCGAGCCCACAGTGCACAACTCAACAGCTTTGAAGTCACCCCGGCATTTGCGGCGGCGGTTATCGTCGCGCACCTGGCCGGTACGGCTGAATTGGTGACCATTAACGTGCTGGCCGTGCTGTTTATCACCAGCCGCTTGTTGTACATCATTTGCTACCTGGCGGACTGGGCGATGCTGCGCTCGGTGGTGTGGGCGGTGGGCATGGCGTTGATTGCGAGCTTCTTCTTTGTCTCGATCTAACGGTTGACGCGAATCCTGCTGTGGGAGCGAGCAAGTCGCACCGCCGCTCCCACATTTGATCTTCAGTGTCTGTCAGCTTCCGACAGGTGCATCCGGCACTTGCGGCAACGCTGCGCCCTTGGGCCACAGCATCCAGATCTGGCCCTGCTGTTTCATATTGCCCGCCAGTTCACCGG
Organism: Pseudomonas tritici; assembly: GCF_014268275.3. Taxonomy (NCBI): domain Bacteria; kingdom Pseudomonadati; phylum Pseudomonadota; class Gammaproteobacteria; order Pseudomonadales; family Pseudomonadaceae; genus Pseudomonas; species Pseudomonas tritici. Next base: position 6,001,220 of record NZ_CP077084.1, on the reverse strand, counting down.
CTGCATCGCCGGTGCCCCAGAACAGGTCCGCGCGCACTTCACCGGTGATTGCTCCGCCGGTGTCCTGTGCGGCCACGGGTCTCGTGATCGGCGAGCCATCCGGCTTGGTGGTCGACAGCCACAACAGACTGCCCAACGGAATCACCTTGCGATCCACCGCTACGCTGTAGCCAGGGGTCAGTGGCACGTTCAAGGAGCCGCGCGGGCCTTCGTTGCTATCGGGGCGGGCGCTGAAGAACACATAGCTCGGGTTACTCGCCAGCAGTTCCGGAATACGCTGCGGATGCGCCTTGGCCCAGGCGCTGATGGCACCCATGGTCACGTCTTCTTTCTTCAACTCGCCTTGCTCCACCAGCCAGCGACCGATCGGGCGGTAAGGGTAGCCATTCTGGTCGCCGTAACCGACACGAAGTTGGCGCCCGCCCGCCAGTTGAATCCGGCCCGAGCCCTGGATTTGCAGGAATTGCAGGTCCATCGGGTCTGTCAGCCAGGCAATCGGTTTGGCGGTTGAACCCTGGCCGTTGATGGCGCTGGCATCGTCATAGGGCTTGAGTACGCGACCTTCCAGGCGACCCCGCAGACGCTTGCCCTTGAGCTCGGGGTAGATGCTTTCCAGGTTGACGATGATCAGGTCGTCTGGCACGCCGTACACAGGCACGTTGGCTTTGGCGGTCTTGGTCAGGCTGCCGGGGTAGACCGGTTCGTAGTAGCCGGTTATCAAACCGTTCGGGGTGTTGTCGGCCGAGCGCAGACCGAACACATCCAGGCGCTCTTTTAGAAAACCGCGCACTGCCACTGCGTTGCTCGGGACCGTGGCGGCTGCCGCACAGGTCGCGCCCCATACCGGGTCGGCCTTGAGGCGTTGGCAGGCGCTGCGCCAGGATTCGAAGCCGGCCAGCAGGTCGCTGTCGGACACTGCTGGCAAGGCTTCCCACGGCGCACTGACATAGGTGGCGACGGCGTGAGGCTTGGACGTTTCATCCTTGGCTGTTTCTTTGCCCGCGTCGCAGCCGGCCAGTAGCGCGATCATCGGTAGAGCCCACGCCAGGCGGCGGCTCCAGGGTTTCAAGCTGACATTCATACAAATAATTCCTGAAGCGATTGCCCACGTCGCAGCGCTTTTTGGCAACCCTTATTAATAATAGGGCTATTGGTCTTTGCGGGCGGGGCGAGGATACTGGCCGCCGTTTCCCGTGACCTCGAAGCCACCATGACTTTTAAAAGACTGACCGTTGTACTGCTGGCCTGCCTGACACTGTCCGCCTGTGGCGGCGTTGATCCGAATTCGCCGCTGGGCCAACGCAAGGCGATCTTCAAGCAGATGCTCAAGACCGGCGAAGACCTGGGCGGCATGTTGCGTGGACGCCTCCCGTTCGACGGCGCGAAATTTGCCGAAGGTGCGGTCAAACTGGATGCGTTGTCCCACGAGCCGTGGAAGCATTTTCCAAGCGTGCGCGAAGAAGATCACACCAGCGCCAAGGACGATGTCTGGCAGAAACAGGCGCAATTCCAGCAATTGGCCCGCGACCTTGAGGCGGCCACCGGTGAATTGGTGACCGCCAGCCAAGTGCAGCCTTACAAGGCGAGCAACCTGGGGCCAGCGGTGCAAAAAGTTGAAGATGCCTGCAGCGCCTGCCATAAGCAGTTCCGCGACCACTGATCGGTTTTACTGGTCGAGCTCCTCCACGGCATCCTGCAGTTCCTTGCGGGACTCGGCGAGCTTGTCCTTACGTTTGTTGATCTTGTCCGCGTCGCCTTTTTTCATGGCCTTGTCCAGATCGGCCTGACGGCGGCTGACCTCATGCTTGGCGTCGAGCACCTTGTTTTCCCGCTCCTTCTTCAGGGATGCGTCGGTGCAGTTGGCGGTGACTTCGCTCAGGGCTTTTTCCAGGCCGGCTTGTTGCGCACTGTTGCCGTGGGCCTTGGCCTGTTCGATCTGGGTGCTGATGGCTTGGCGCTTGGCGGCGCAGCCGGTGAGCTGCGGTACGTCCTCCGCAGCCAGCAGCGGAGTGGTCATGAAGCTTGCGACGGTCAATAGGGCAAGCGGTGCTAGAAATTTCATGTGGGGCTCCAAGGTCGCAATCTGGTGGCCGGCTGCGGTCTAAAACCCGTCGATGCCGGCCGCGCGTAATGTGTCTGCCAAGGCCTGTACTTGCGGGTCGCGGAAAAAGGCGCTCAATTGCGCTGCGCGGCCCGGGCCGATGCCCTCGATGGCCAGCCAGGCTTGGGTATCTCTGGCGACCAGCGTCTGCCAGTCGCCTTCCAGGTTGTTACGTGCCGCAGGCGGTACCCCCAAGGCTTTGAGCCATTGTGCGAAGGGCCGTTGCCGCGCGCTGTGAAGGCTTTCGAGGACGCGCGCGCGGCTGCGATCACCGAAGCCATCAATGTTAGCAAGCTCTGCCGCATCCAGGGTCAACCAATCGAGAAAGCCTGCGATTAGACCGGCCTGGATTAATACGTTCCAGGTCTCGCGGCCTATGTGTGGCAAAGCGAGGCCCTCGTTGCCGCTCAGCCAGGTAAGGCGTGCCAGCAATTGTTCTTCACAACCGGGGTCCAGTTGCCAGCAGCTCAACGCGTGGAATTTTCCTGGGTTGGGCACTGGCAGCTCCGCCCTTGTGGTGTTGCGCAGAATGACCTCATCCAACCGAGGGATGACTTGGCCCGCCAGGCTGATGGAAACCTGGTCACCGGGGCGGATATCCAGCGCTTGCCAGCGCCTCAATGAGCCCGCGCTCACCCGGCTGATCTGCCGGTCATCCAATCGCACCGGTTCCAACTCCAGCATGGGGGTCACGCGCCCGGTGCGGCCGATCTTGAATTGCACGTTACGCACCAGCGCCAAGGCCTTGGCCGCCGGGTACTTCCAGGCAACCGCCCAGTAGGGCGCGCTGACCTGCCAGCGATCGGCGGGTGCGCGCTGCGCCTGGTGCAACACCACCCCATCGCTGGCGAACGGTAGAGGGTGGTTGTACCAATAGGCACGCCAGTGCGTGGCTTCGTTGATGTCGCGGATGGGCTGGCTGTATCGCCGGCTATCGGTGAAACCCCAACTTGCCAGCGTGGCCAGGCGCTCGGTGAACCCTGCCGGCCCCTCGGGCCAGGCCCAGACGAACAGACCAATGCCGGCGGCGTCGGTGTCGCTTAATTGTTTGCGGTTCATCAGCCCGGCCACCTTGCTGCGGGCATTAAGCCCTCCGCTTGCCGATTGCACATGGTCGTCGAGGTGCCAATAGAGTTCGCCTTGCAGCACCACGTCGATAGGCTCTGGCAATTGCTGGACAATGCTGGGGATTTTTCGCGCGGAGGCAGACCAGTCGTGGCCCTTGACGCCATCGCCTCGGCTGATGACTTGACTCAGGCGCCCCTGGCGATACACCACAGTCACTGCCACACCGTCTACCTTGGGTTGAATCCAGACATCCTCGCGTGTACCCAGCCAGATACCGACTGCCTGTTCATCCAGCAGTTTCTCCAGGCCGGTGTGGGCAACGGGGTGAGGCAGGGTTCCGCGTGAACTCGCGAGAGGGTTGTTGGGCGTCGCAGTGGGTTCGGGAAAGCACCGACGCCAGTGGGCCAAGCGCTGGCGCGCCTGGTCGTAGAGTTCATCGCCGACCGGGGATTGGCCAAGCCGGTGGTAGCTGTCATCCCACTGGCGGATCTGTTCGGCCAGGGTGCCGACCTGCGAGCGGGCTTCGTCCGGGCAGCCTTCGGCCCACACCCAGAAGGGTAATGCGCTGAGTAAAAGGGCAAACAATAAACGCATCATGAGCATCCTTGCTCGGAAAGGGTGCCCAGCCTAAATGATCCTCGCGGGCACAAAAAAGCCCCGACAGTGCGAGGCTTTTTACTGGGTGTTTCTATTTACTTGAACAGACCGCCCAGGGCTTTCACTGCGTCGGGCTTATCGGCCTTGGCCTCCTGGTTTTGCTGCTTGGCGTCGGCTTTGGCCTGGGCTTCAGAGAGTTTGTTGCAACCTTTGTTGATCTGGTCCTGCGCGGCTTTGAAAGCCTTCACTTTCAGCTTGTCCTTTTGGGCTTCGGCGACATCGATCTTGGTTTGCAGGTCTGCAGATTGCTTCTGGCAGTCGCCGGAATTGCCGCCACCCAGTTGGGCGCCCAGGGCGCCACTCAGTGCGCTCAGGTCGGCGGCGTTTACCGGCAGGGCGAACAGGCTGAGCAGCAGGGCGGCAGGGGCGAGCGTGGAGATGCGCATGAAAAACCTCAATGTTCGATTGCCTGCGCACGTGTCTATCCCGGGCTGGCGCAGGGCAATATCCAAATAAGGTAGAGGGCCCGAGAGGGCGCGGATTCTAGAGCGCCATCATTGTGCCTGCAAGGTTTGGATCCAAAAAATGTGAAGGTCGTCGCGCGAATTGCCGTGCAATAAAAAGCCCCGCCAGGCGAACCCGGCAGGGCTTTTGTGTACCAGGAGCGATTACAGGCCGGCGGCAGTCCGCAGGTCGTTGGCGCGGTCGGTTTTTTCCCAGGTGAAGGTGGTGAAGGTGTCGTCGCCGACAGTCTTCTGCGCAGGGGTACGACCGAAGTGGCCATAGGCTGCGGTTTCCTGGTACATCGGGTGCAGCAGGTCGAGCATGGTGGTGATCGCGTAAGGGCGCAGGTCGAAGATCTCACGCACCAGTTTCACGATCTTGTCATCGCCGATCTTGCCGGTGCCGAAGGTATTCAGCGAGATCGACGTAGGCTGGGCCACGCCGATGGCGTAGGAAACCTGAATCTCGCAACGCTCGGCCAGGCCGGCTGCGACGATGTTCTTGGCCACGTAACGGCCGGCGTAGGCGGCCGAACGGTCAACTTTGGAAGGGTCTTTACCCGAGAACGCGCCACCGCCGTGACGGGCCATGCCGCCGTAGCTGTCGACGATGATCTTGCGACCGGTCAAGCCGCAGTCGCCTACCGGGCCGCCGATGATGAACTGGCCAGTCGGGTTGATGTGGAACTGGGTGTCCTTGCTCAGCAGTTCGGCAGGCAGCACGTGCTTGACGATCAGCTCCATCACGCCTTCGCGCAGGTCGGCATAGGACACGTCCGGGTTGTGCTGGGTCGACAGAACCACAGCGTCGATACCGACGACTTTGCCGCCTTCATAACGGCAGGTCACCTGGGACTTGGCATCCGGACGCAACCACGGCAACAGGCCGGATTTACGGGCTTCGGCCTGGCGCTGCACCAGTTGGTGCGAGAAGGTGATCGGTGCTGGCATCAGCACGTCGGTTTCGTTGCTGGCGTAACCGAACATCAGGCCCTGGTCGCCTGCGCCCTGGTCTTCCGGCTTGGCGCGGTCGACACCCTGGTTGATGTCCGGGGATTGCTTGCCGATGATGTTCATCACGCCGCAGGTCGCGCCGTCGAAGCCGACGTCGGAGCTGTTGTAGCCGATGTCGGTGATCACGTCACGAACGATCTGCTCAAGGTCAACCCAGGCAGTGGTGGTCACTTCGCCAGCGATGATCGCTACACCGGTTTTCACCAGAGTCTCGCACGCCACACGGGCGAACTTGTCTTCAGCAATGATGGCGTCCAGCACCGCGTCAGAAATCTGGTCGGCGATTTTGTCCGGATGCCCTTCAGACACGGACTCGGAGGTGAAAAGGGAGTATTCGCTCATCTCGATGTTTTCCTGATTTTACCGATGGTGAGTGTCGCCAGCCGGCCGCTGAAAATGGCGGACCTGAATCTGGAAACCATTACGTAAACCTACATAGAGGCTTTCCCCGGGAACGAGTCCCGCAGCGGTGGCCCAACGGGCCAGATCGTCCTGTTCAAAACCCAACCAGAGATCACCGCAGGCCTCCCTGGCCCAATTCTGGTTGTGGCTGCATAAATCCGTAACCAACAGGCTACCGCCGGGGTGCAGCAACCCGGCCATTTGTTTGAGCGCGTCGGCGGGGGCGGCGAAATGGTGCAAGACCATGTTCAACACCACGCAGTCGGCTTTAATCGCTGTGCTATTCAATGCATCAGCCAGTTGCAGGCGCACATTGCCCAGTGCCTCGCGCTCGCAGAGCTGGCGCGCCAGTTCGAGCATCGCCGGGCTGTTGTCCAGCGCCGTGACCTGGTGAAAACGCCGAGCCAGTTCCGGCAGGAAACCGCCATCGCCTGGGCCGACTTCGAGTGCCGTGGCCTCATCACTGAAGCTCAGCTTGTCGAGCAGCGCCAGTACGCTGTCGCGATATTGGGCAAGGCCGGCAATCAGGTCTTGCTGGGCGCGAAACTTGTCGGCAACCCGTGCGAAAAAATCCTGGCTCGCGGCAGCCCGCTGCCCGTGGACCTGGCCGATGCGGGACTGCACATCCCCCGGCAGCAGCAGGCTGTCCACTTCTTCAAGCAGGGCGGCGTGCAGCTTGCCACCGAGCAGTTCGGTGTGGGGCAGGGCGCGGCGGTAGAAAATCGCATTACCTTCACGGCGGGTGGCCACCAGGTCGGCCTGGGCCAATACCTTCAAGTGGTGACTCATGCCGGACTGGCCAATGGCGAAGATCTGCGCCAGTTCCAGTACGCCGAAGGAATCGTTGGCCAGCGCGCGTAATACGTTCAAACGCAGCGGATCGCCAGCGGCCTTGCACAAGGCTGCCAGTTCATCGCCGTCGTCGGGGCGCAGTGAGGGCATGGGTAGATTCATAAGGCCAGCAGTCTAGTGATGGGTGGATAACCCCGCAAGGCCAATATCAAAAAGTTTTGATATTGGTCGATAAGTGGTGGTTACAAGCAGCCGCTATAACCTTTAGACGAACCGGTTAAAGGTTTATGCAAGGGATTGGCGCCCAAAGCACAGGAAAAACCGCCCAAGTGAGTATCTGTCATTGCCCGCAAGCGGTGGCTGAGGGAAAATGCCGGTCCTTTTTTCCGTTTCTTTATATTCAAACCTCAGGAGATCAGCGATGCCCAGCCGTCGTGAGCGTGCCAACGCCATTCGTGCCCTCAGCATGGATGCCGTGCAAAAAGCCAACAGCGGCCATCCCGGTGCCCCGATGGGCATGGCGGATATCGCCGAGGTACTTTGGCGTGACTACCTGAAACACAACCCGAGCAACCCGTCGTTCGCCGACCGCGACCGCTTCGTGCTGTCCAACGGCCATGGTTCGATGCTGATCTACTCGCTGCTGCACCTGACTGGCTATGACGTCACCATCGACGATCTGAAAAGCTTCCGCCAGCTGCACAGCCGCACCCCGGGCCACCCGGAATTCGGCTACACCCCAGGCGTCGAGACCACCACCGGTCCCCTGGGCCAAGGCCTGGCCAATGCCGTTGGCTTCGCGCTGGCTGAGAAAGTCTTGGGCGCACAATTCAACCGCCCTGGTCACGACATCGTTGACCACCACACCTACGTGTTCCTGGGTGATGGCTGCATGATGGAAGGCATTTCCCACGAAGTCGCGTCCCTGGCCGGCACCCTGGGCCTGGGCAAACTGATCGCTTTCTACGATGACAACGGCATCTCCATCGACGGCGAAGTCGAAGGCTGGTTCACCGATGACACCCCTAAGCGTTTCGAAGCCTACAACTGGCAGGTGATCCGCAACGTCGACGGCCACGATCCGGAAGAGATCAAGATCGCCATCGACACCGCCCGCAAGAGCGCGCAGCCGACCCTGATCTGCTGCAAGACCACCATCGGTTTCGGTTCGCCGAACAAGCAAGGTAAAGAAGACTGCCACGGCGCCCCACTGGGTGACGCGGAAATCGCCCTGACCCGTGAAGCGCTGAAGTGGAACCACGGCCCGTTCGACATCCCGGCCGACATCTATGCCGAGTGGGACGCCAAGGAAAAAGGCCTGGCCGCCGAAGCCGAGTGGGACCAGCGTTTCGCTGCCTACTCTGCCGAATTCCCTGAGTTGGCCAACGAACTGGTACGTCGCCTGGCCGGTGACTTGCCTGCCGACTTCTCGGAAAAAGCCTCGGCCTACATCGCCGAAGTCGCGGCCAAGGGCGAGACCATCGCCAGCCGTAAAGCCAGCCAGAACACCCTGAACGCCTTTGGCCCGCTGCTGCCTGAGTTCCTCGGCGGTTCCGCCGACCTGGCCGGTTCCAACCTGACCCTGTGGAAAGGCTGCAAAGGTGTTTCGGCTGAAGACGCCAGCGGCAACTACATGTACTACGGCGTACGTGAGTTCGGCATGAGCGCCATCATGAACGGCGTGTCCCTGCACGGCGGCCTGGTGCCTTACGGCGCGACTTTCCTGATGTTCATGGAATATGCGCGCAACGCCGTGCGTATGGCCGCGCTGATGAAGAAGCGCGTGATTCATGTCTACACCCACGACTCCATCGGCCTGGGCGAAGATGGCCCGACGCACCAGCCGGTCGAGCAACTGACCAGCCTGCGCACCACGCCCAACCTGGATTGCTGGCGCCCAGCCGACGCCGTCGAATCCGCGGTGGCCTGGAAGCACGCGATCGAGCGTAAGGACGGCCCTTCGGCGCTGATCTTCTCGCGTCAGAACCTGCAACACCAAGTGCGTACCGATGCGCAGATCGCCGACATCAGCCGTGGTGGCTACGTACTCAAGGACTGCATTGGCGAGCCGGAGCTGATCCTGATCTCCACCGGTTCCGAAGTCGGCCTGACCGTTCAGGCCTACGACAAGCTGACCGAGCAAGGCCGCAACGTACGCGTCGTGTCCATGCCGTGCACCAGCGTGTTCGAAGCCCAGGACGCGGGCTACAAGCAGTCGGTATTGCCGTTGCAGGTCAGCGCGCGTATCGCTATCGAAGCGGCGCACGCCGACTACTGGTACAAATACGTGGGCCTGGAAGGCCGCGTGATCGGCATGACCACCTACGGTGAGTCGGCGCCGGCGCCAGCATTGTTCGAAGAGTTTGGCTTTACCCTGGAAAACATCCTGGGTCAGGCTGAAGAGCTGCTGGAAGACTAAGTCAGTCTGCGTTGTCTGTACTGGCGCCATCGCGGGCAAGCCCGCTCCCACATTTGGATCGCGGTCTAATGTGGGAGCGGGCTTGCCCGCGATGGCGTCAGAACATTCAACACCGAACTCACATTGATCGAGAACCCCATGCCTCAACCGCGTCCCTACAAAGTTGCACTCAACGGCTACGGCCGCATTGGTCGTTGCGTCTTGCGTGCGCTGTTCGAGCGAGGGGCGGCAGCCGGGTTTGAAATTGTCGCGATCAACGATCTGGCCGACATGGCCAGCATCGAATACCTGACACGTTTTGACTCCACCCACGGCCGGTTCCCCGGCGAAGTGCGGGTTGAGGACGACTGTCTCCATATTAATGGCAGCTGCGTGCAAGTCTTGCGCAGTGCCACCCCCGAAGGCATCGACTGGAAAGCACTGGGCGTCGACCTGGTGCTGGAATGCTCCGGTGTCTATCACACCCGCGCCGACGGCCAGCGTTTTATCGACGCCGGCGCACCGCGTGTGCTGTTTTCCCAGCCGATGGCCAGCGAGGCGGACGTGGATGCCACCATCGTCTACGGCATCAACCAGGATTGCCTGACCGGCGCCGAGTTGCTGGTGTCCAACGCCTCCTGCACCACCAACTGCAGCGTGCCGCTGTTGCGCCTGCTGGATCAGGCGATTGGCCTGGATTACGTGTCGATCACCACGATTCACTCGGCGATGAACGACCAGCCGGTGATCGACGCCTATCACCACGAAGACTTGCGCCGCACGCGTTCTGCGTTTCAGTCAGTGATTCCGGTGTCTACAGGCCTGGCGCGTGGCATCGAGCGACTGCTGCCGGAACTTGCCGGGCGAATCCAGGCCAAAGCCGTACGGGTGCCGACGGTGAACGTGTCCTGTCTGGATATCACGATGCAGACCGTCAGCGACACCGATGCGACGGAGGTCAACCGAATCCTGCGCGACGCCGCCACCAGCGGTCCGCTCAAAGGTTTGCTGGCCTACACCGAGTTGCCCCACGCCAGTTGTGATTTCAACCATGACCCGCATTCGGCGATTGTCGATGCCAGCCAGACCCGCGTTTCCGGCCCGAGGCTGGTGAACATCCTGGCCTGGTTCGACAACGAATGGGGCTTTGCCAACCGAATGCTGGATGTTGCGGAACATTATCTGCACATTGCCTCTAAACAACCTCAACAGTAATTCAGGAACTGCGACCCATGACCGTGTTGAAGATGACCGACCTCGATCTGCAAGGTAAGCGCGTACTGATCCGCGAAGACCTCAACGTCCCAGTCAAGGACGGTGTTGTCACCAGCGATGCGCGAATCCTGGCCTCGCTGCCGACCATCAAGCTGGCCCTGGAAAAAGGCGCGGCCGTGATGGTTTGCTCCCACCTGGGTCGCCCGACCGAAGGTGAGTTCAGCGCGGAAAACAGCCTCAAGCCTGTCGCCGATTACCTGAGCAAAGCCCTGGGCCGCGACGTACCGCTGGTGGCTGACTACCTGGGTGGCGTCGACGTTAAAGCCGGCGACATCGTGCTGTTCGAAAACGTGCGCTTCAACAAAGGCGAGAAAAAGAACAGCGACGAACTGGCCCAGCAATACGCTGCGCTGTGCGACGTGTTCGTGATGGACGCGTTCGGCACTGCCCACCGCGCCGAAGGCTCGACCCACGGCGTGGCCAAGTTCGCCAAGGTCGCCGCTGCTGGCCCGTTGCTGGCCGCTGAACTGGATGCACTGGGCAAGGCGCTGGGGGCTCCGGCGCAACCGATGGCTGCCATCGTTGCCGGCTCCAAGGTGTCCACCAAACTGGACGTGCTCAACAGCCTGAGCCAGATCTGCAACCAACTGATCGTCGGCGGCGGCATTGCCAACACCTTCCTGGCTGCCGCCGGTCATCCGGTGGGCAAGTCCCTGTACGAACCGGACCTGCTCGACACCGCCCGCGCCATTGCCGCCAAAGTCAGCGTGCCATTGCCGGTCGACGTGGTGGTTGCCAAGGAGTTTGCTGAAAGCGCCGAAGCCACCGTCAAGCTCATCGCCGACGTGGCTGACGACGATATGATCCTGGATATCGGCCCGCAAACCGCCGCCAACTTCGCCGAATTGCTGAAAGCCTCCCAAACCATCCTGTGGAACGGGCCGGTTGGCGTGTTCGAATTCGACCAGTTCGGCAACGGCACCAAAGTGCTGGCCAAGGCGATTGCCGAAAGCTCGGCATTTTCCATCGCCGGCGGCGGCGACACCCTGGCCGCCATCGATAAATATGGCGTTGCTGACCAGATCTCCTACATTTCTACCGGTGGCGGCGCATTCCTTGAATTCGTCGAAGGCAAAGTGCTGCCTGCCGTTGAAGTGCTGGAAACCCGAGCCAAAGGTTAAGGCGCGTGATCCGGAAAAGGAGTATTCCCATGATCAAGTCGTTGGCATTGGTGATCGCAGCGGGCCTGCTGGCCGGCTGCGGTAGCACGCCAAGCGCTGCGCCTGAGCCTGGAAAGCCGGGAGCGCAGCCGAAAAAAAGCTGCTACCAGGCTGACTGGCAAGCCGAGACCATGCCGGTGATTAACAAGCGCCTTGGCAACGAGCGGCTGGAGCAATACGACTCCGCGCCCAACGGTCAGGAACAGGGTTGCCCTTGACGGGTCTGATCAACTAACCGACTGCATCGGTGGCCCAAGGCCCCCGTGTGAGGATTGGCAATGAAAGGTGTTTTCGCCCTGGCAGCCCTGGCCCTGTTGGCCGGCTGCAGCAGCATGAATATGTTCAACAAGGCAGAAACGGCCGATAAGTGGACCACCTGGACCTGCGACAGCAAGGCCGAGGTCAACTGGCGCTTTGCCAACCAGGCCCGCAGTGAGGTGGATGTACGCCTCGGCGGTTCTGATCAGGTCTACCGCCTCAAACAGGACGTTGCCGCCTCGGGCGTGTTGTATGCCAACGACCAATTGGCGTTTCACACAAAGGGTGAGGAAGGCCTGGTTTACTGGGTCGCGACTGATGATTTGATCGGGCGCGGTTGCAAAGCCCAATAAGGTCTCAAATTTGATGAGATCCAACTGTGGGAGCGGGCTTGCCCGCGATGGCGGAGGGTCAGCAAAAAAAATATTGACTGATACACCGCTATCGCAGGCAAGCCAGCTCGCACATTAATCCGGTTCCACAGTGACATAAGTTGCGAACCGGACACTGCAATAACGATTCAGCAGGCCAGGCATGCAAACCCTGACCCGCAATAACTTGAATAGCAGCCGCCGCTACGGCAGGCTTGCACGATTAACGACCCTCGACCGGGAGAGACAACACAATGGCACTTATCAGCATGCGTCAAATGCTGGACCACGCAGCCGAGTTCGGCTACGGCGTCCCAGCCTTTAACGTCAACAACCTTGAGCAGATGCGCGCCATCATGGAAGCCGCTGACAAGACCGACTCCCCCGTGATCGTCCAGGCTTCGGCCGGTGCGCGCAAATACGCCGGTGCACCGTTCCTGCGTCACCTGATCCTCGCCGCGATCGAAGAATTCCCGCACATCCCGGTGTGCATGCACCAGGACCACGGCACCAGCCCTGACGTGTGCCAGCGCTCCATCCAACTGGGCTTCAGCTCGGTGATGATGGACGGCTCCCTCGGCGAAGACGGCAAGACCCCAACCGACTACGAGTACAACGTACGCGTTACCCAACAAACCGTCGCCATGGCTCACGCCTGCGGCGTGTCGGTTGAAGGCGAGTTGGGCTGCCTGGGTTCGCTTGAAACCGGCATGGCCGGCGAAGAAGACGGCATCGGCGCCGAAGGCGTGCTGGATCACAGCCAAATGCTGACCGACCCGGAAGAAGCCGCCGACTTCGTCAAGAAGACCCAAGTTGATGCCCTCGCCATCGCCATCGGCACCAGCCACGGCGCCTACAAGTTCACCAAGCCGCCCACTGGCGACGTGCTGGCCATCGACCGCATCAAGGAAATCCACAAACGCATCCCCAACACCCACCTGGTGATGCACGGTTCTTCTTCGGTGCCGCAAGAGTGGCTGGCGATCATCAACCAGTACGGCGGCGACATCAAAGAAACCTACGGCGTACCGGTTGAAGAGATCGTCGAAGGCATCAAGTACGGCGTGCGCAAGGTCAACATCGACACCGACCTGCGCCTGGCGTCCACCGGTGCGATGCGTCGCCTGATGGCCACCAACCCAAGCGAGTTCGACCCGCGTAAGTTCTTCGGTGCCACCGTGACCGCTATGCGTGATGTGTGTATCGCGCGTTATGAAGCGTTTGGCACGGCGGGGAATGCTTCGAAGATTAAGCCGGTTTCGTTGGAAGCGATGTATCAGCGTTACCTGAAAGGTGAGTTGAACGCTAAGGTGAATTGAGCCTAGGCGTTTAAAAGGAAGCCCGCAGTGATGCGGGCTTCTTTTTGCCTGGAATTTGATCAGGCTGCGGTGGGCTTATCAAAACCACGGTATTCGATTACGCGAAACGCATCACTCACGTCCTGCACCAGAATCCGCGCCGTATTGGCTACGTTGTTCAGGTCGCGCTCGCCAAAGTTCGGCTCCCACACGGATCATTGGCGTATTCAAGCGTGCGAATGATCTGTGGGCTCGTTAGGACTAGGCCTGCAAGACAGGAGTCGATGCTTACTCGTGATCAATATCCAATTTAGCAAACGTCACCCGCGCGCCTTCCTTGGTATTCCCACTGTTGTCCTGTACGTACGCCCCGGCCTTGAAGTACAACGGCTTTGACCCCCACGCCGCACCAATGCGTTCATTCCACTCTCCATCCGCCGCATACACACTGAGCAGCCCGGCTTTGTTGAGATTGATCACATAGGTAAAGCTCTTCTCCAGCGGCACATTCGACGCGACGGTAATCACCCGACCTTCACCGTCATCCGGGCGCATGCGCACCTTGGCGACGATGTTGCCGGCCTGGGTCTTCTCCTTGAATTGGTACTCCAGCTTGATCAACGGTTTCTGGCTGTCATAGGCGTGGATCTGCCCAATCACGACCTTGCCGGTGGAGGGCACTTGGTTGACCGTCAGGGTGGCACGCAAAAAGTTGTCGGCATCCGGGTAGGTCCAGTTGCGCAGACGCCCGTCGGCGTAGGTTTCGCGCAGTTCGCTGCGTGGGTACACGGCGTTTTCCGTGCGGGTGCCGGTGACGGGGGTCCAGAATTGCACGTTGCTGCCTTCGGCCTGGAAGTATTGGTCTTTGAAGCCGCTCATCAGCTTGGGGGTGTCGATGGTCGCGGGCGGGGAGCCGACGGGGATGCTCAGGTTCCAGGTGGAAAGGTCAATCATGGGCGTAGGCCTTTTTACAGAGGGGTGTAGGCTATGGCCCTTGGGCCAGACAGGTTCTTTATAGGCGGTCGCCACCCGCTTGTTAATTAAACGCTGGCAAATTATTGGCGCCAGGGGAATGCCAAAAAGCCATGTTTCCCATGGGCCGTGGCCTCCAGGCACTGACCGTTAGTCGGCTTCCTGAACTTTGACGCAATGATGGCACTGCGGTTACTTCTGATTTTTCGGAACCGGGGATAGAGTGAGGCCTCATTGTTTGTCCGGGTTTTTTCCCAGAAGTGACCGGAGCAGCTCCTAAGGAAGATTCGTAGCATGGAATGCGCTCCACACCACGGCGATGGCAGTTCGGTTCTCTTGGTGGTCGATGACTATCCGGAAAACCTGATCAGCATGCGTGCACTTTTACAGCGTGACGATTGGAAGGTCGTCACTGCGAGCTCCGGCGTAGAGGCCTTGGAGTTGTTGCTGGCGCACGAAGTCGACCTGGTGTTGCTGGATGTGATGATGCCCGGCATGGATGGCTTTGAAGTGGCCCGCCTGATGCGCGGCAGCCAACGTACGCGGATGACGCCGATCATCTTCCTCAGCGCCAACGTCCAGTCGCCTGCCGCCGTGCAGGAAGGCTACGCCATCGGCGCCATCGATTACCTGTTCAAACCCTTTGACCCGCACATCCTCAAGCCCAAGGTCCAGGCGTTACTGGAGCATCAGCGCAATCGCCGGGCCTTGCAGCGCCTGAGTCATGATTTGGAGTCCGCTCGCGCCTTTAATGCCTCGGTGTTGGACAACGCCGCTGAAGGCATCCTAGTGGTGAGTGAGGAGGGCGTGATCGAGTACGCCAACCCGGCGATATCACGTTTGCTCAATGCCACGATGGACGAACTGCAGGGCCAGGAATTCCTGGGGTTCCTGCAAAAGCCTCATGTTCAGACCTGGCCGGACTCGCTGATGTATGCCGCTTACCGCCAGAGTGACACTTGGCGCCTGCACGATGCGCTCCTGCGTACCAATCGTGGCCAGCAGGTGCCGGTGGCGTTGTCTTGCGCGCCGTTGCCCGCCGAGCAGAAGGCGATGGTAGTGACGGTGCTGGACATGTCCGAGGTGCGCCACCTGCATCAGCAACTGGAGTTCCAGGCAGTTACGGATCCGTTGACCGGGCTGCTGAACCGGCGCGGTTTCCACCAGGCAGTGGAGAACACCCTGCTGCGCAGCGAGCGAACTGACCAGGCCCTGGTGTTGCTGTACCTGGACCTGGATGGCTTCAAACGCGTCAACGACTCCCTTGGGCATGACGCAGGCGACCGGGTACTGCGTTGGGTGTCGGAGCAATTGCAAGGTTGCCTGCGCTCCTACGACATTCTCGGGCGCATGGGCGGCGATGAATTTACCGCGCTGCTGGAGCTGGAATTCCCAGAACAGGCGGCGAAGATTGCGGAAAAACTGATCGAGCGCGTGTCGATCTGCCATCAGGTGGACGGCCTGGAAGTGATGCTCGGCGTCAGTATTGGTATCGCCACTTTTCCGGATTGCGGCTCGGACTTGAATGGCCTGCTGCGCGCCGCCGACATCGCCATGTACGAGGCCAAGCGTGCGGGCCGTCAGCAATATCGCTATTACGACCAGGAAATGAATGGCCGCGCCCGTTCGCGCCTGATGCTGGAAGACAGCGTGCGCACGGCGATACACAACAAGGATTTCATCTTGGTGTATCAGCCTCAGGTGTCCCTGGATGACGGGCGTTTGCGCGGTGTCGAAGCACTGTTGCGCTGGCAGCATCCGAGTGTTGGCGATGTGCCGCCTGGGTTGTTCTTGCCATTGCTGGAAGAAGCGCGGTTGATCAGCCAACTGAGCGCCTGGATTTACCAGCAGGTCGCCGCCCAGCTTCAGGCATGGCAGGCCAGCTTTGATAATGAGCTGGTGCTGAGCGTGAGCCTGAGCAGTAACCAGTTCAATATGCCCAACCTGGCGACCCAACTGCAGCAGGTACTCGAACGACATGGGTTGCAGGGGCGCCAGCTGGAGGTGGAAATCAGTGAAGACAGCCTGATGAGTAACCTGGAAGAGTCGACCAAGCAACTGAAGTTGCTGCGCCAGCTCGGTGTGCGCACTGCGCTGGACGATTTTGGTTTAGGCAACTGTTCCCTGGCGCATCTTCGCGATTTAGCGTTCGACACCCTCAAGCTCGACCCGCAATTGGTCGCGCGCCTGCCGGGCTCCGCACGGGACGCGGTGATGGCCCGTAGCATTATCGAGCTATGCGGGCATTTCGATGTACTGGTGATCGCCGAAGGCGTAGAAACCCAAGAACAAGCTCAATGGCTCAAGGCCAATGGGTGCACGTTTATCCAGGGCCCATTGGCGGCGCAGCCATTGATGGCCGAGGAAGTCGCCAACTGGTCGCGCGCTCGCGTGCGCTGAATTCGCTACACTGGCGCCCATCCGAACCCTGTTGCAGACCCCATGACCGCGCTGAAGTACCTCCAGGCTTATCCCACAGCTCTCCAAGAGCAAGTGCGCCAGCTGATCGCCAAGGACCAGTTGGGTGCTTACTTGGAGCAACGTTACCCTGAACGCCACGCCGTGCAGAGCGACAAGGCCCTGTACGCGTACGCGTTGGCCTTGAAGCAGGAACACCTGCGTAATGCGCCGGCCATCGACAAAGTGTTGTTCGATAACCGCCTGGACCTGACCCACCGCGCCCTCGGCCTGCACACCACGATCTCGCGGGTACAGGGCGGCAATCTGAAATCCAAGAAAGAGATCCGCATTGCCGCGCTGTTCAAGGAGGCCGCGCCAGAGTTCCTGCGCATGATCGTGGTGCACGAACTGGCCCACTTCAAGGAATCGGACCACAACAAGGCGTTCTACAAACTCTGTGAGTACATGATGCCGGGCTACCATCAGGTGGAATTCGACCTGCGGGTCTACCTCACGTACCGCGACCTGCAGGGCAAACCCTGACCGCACAAGGTGACCGACCATGGATGTGAGCAAGACCAAGAGCAGCTTTTACCGCCGCCTGTATGTGGCCTACTTGATCGACAGTGAGCAGGCGAGCAACGTCCCGGCGCTGACCGACGCCACCGGCATGCCCCGGCGCACGGCGCAGGATACGATTGCGGCGTTGGCCGATCTGGATATCGTGTGTGAGTTCGAGCAGGAAGACGGTGCGCGCAATCATGCGGGGCACTATCGGATTCGCAACTGGGGGGCGATTGATCGGGTTTGGATCGAGAAGAATCTGGCGGTGATCAAGCAGGTGTTGGGTTATCCCTGAAGGTCGGCGGCGACTGGGCTGACGCTATCGCGGGCAAGCCCGTTCCCACATTTTTGACGTGTGAGTACAGTCAAGTGTGGGAGCTGGCTTGCCTGCGATGAGGCCCTCAAGCGCGCCGCATACCAATGTGTGGAATATCATCCTCAAGGTATTCGTCACCCGCCACCACGAACCCATACCGCCCGTAGTACCCCTGCAAATGCGCCTGGGCTGACAGAAATATCGGCGTCTGCGGCCATATATCGGCAATCCGCTCCAGCGTCTCTTCCATCATCCGATGCCCCAGCCCGGTGCCGCGCGCCACGGGCGCCACAATCACTCGGCCGATCACCACATCGCCGCCCTGGGACTCCGGGTCCAGCAGGCGCAGGTACGCCACGAGTTGATCATCCTGCCAGGCCATCAGGTGGTGGGTGTCGCCCGACAAGTCCTGCCCGTCAAGATCCTGGTAAAGGCATTTTTGCTCCACGACAAAGACCTCGTTGCGCAAGCGCAAGATGGCGTAAAGCTGCTCCTTGCCCAAGTCGTCGTGATGTTTGCAGACCCATTCAACTGTCATGACGTGTTCTCTTATAAATGTCTGTTCCGGATAGTAAGCGCGACCGCCGTGTGTGTCTAAATCCGTTATTTTTGTGAGTGAAATCAAATTGCCATCATTGAGTGCGCTCGGCACCGGTTTCTTTGTGTAATCTGAGCTACTGTTAGAACCTCAGGCGCTGCCTGAGCTAAGGCCACCGCCTGCCTGCCTAGGACTTGAGCATGCCGCGATTCTCTCGTGCCGTTGCTTTGATTGGAGTGTTGTTGCTGGCCCAGCCTGCATTTGCACAGCGTTTGCGCCTGGTAGCGGATGCATGGCCACCTTTTACTGACGCCACATTGATCAACGGCGGGCTTGCCACCGATATCGTCAGCACCGCGTTGGCCCGTGCGGGTTATGCCAGTGATTTTGAACAGGTGCCCTGGGCCCGTGCGTTGATGGGCGTGGGCGATGGGCGCTACGACGTGCTGGTCAACGCCTGGTACGACGATGCTCGCACTCAACTGGGGCAGTTCTCCGGCGAGTACCTGCTCAACCGCGTGCGTTTCATCAAGCGCCGCGACGACCCCATCGATTTCCAGAACCTAGAGCAGCTGCACGACTATCCCATCGCTGTGGTGCGCGGGTATGCCTATTCGGCGGCGTTCGATGGGGATGCGCAGTTGCAGAAAGTCCCAGTGCATAACTTCGCCATGGCCGTGCGTATGCTCGCGGCGCAGCGGGTTCGGATGACGGTGGAGGATGAATATGTGGCGCGTTTTTTCCTTTCCCGGGAGTCGGCACGGGTGCGCGATGCGGTGGAGTTTTTACCCAAGCCGCTAAGTGAAAACAGCCTGCATATTCTGGTCAGCCTGAAAAACCCTGAGCATGCGCAGATTGTCGCCAGCTTTGATCGGGAAATTGCCAGGATGAAGGCGGATGGGAGTTATGCGCGGTTGATGAAGCAGCATGGGATGTAGGGCTCCCGCGGGCCTCTTCGCGAGCAAGCGGTTTAGACCGCGCTGGTATCTTTGATCAGATGCGCCGCCAACGTGCGCAGCGGCCCCAACTGCCGACAAATCAACGCCAACTGCGTTTGCACCAACCGCTGCCCTTCATCAATCTCATCCGGCATCTGCTCCAGATCGGCCGCCAACGCTTCCTCGGCATCGCTTTGAATCGCAATCGGCTGTTTGTTCGCCAGCCCTGTAGCGATTTCATCGATGCTCGCCGCCAAGGTATTGCCGGCGCCGTCGATCAGATGCTCGCGCACCTCGGCCGGCAACTGTGTTTCGCGATGAGCACCCAGCCCTGACAAGTAACTGAGCAAGGTGTGCGACAGCACCAGGAAGCGGAATCCTACGTCCGCCTCCTTCCGGAAGTGCCCAGGCTCCATCAGCATGTTCGCCAAGGTGGTGGACAGCGCCGCATCGGCGTTGTGCGCATTGCGACGGGCCAGGCGGTAGGCCAGGTCGTCGCTCTTGCCGGCGGCGTATTGCTGCATGATCTGACGCAGGTAGATGCTGTTGCAGGTCAGGGTGTTGGCCAGCACCTTGTTCAGGCGTCGGCCCTGCCAGTCCGGCAGGAACAGGAATACCGCCAGGCCCGCAATCAAGCTGCCGAGCAAGGTATCGAACAGGCGTGGCAGGAATAGCCCGTAACCATCACCCACCTGGTTGAAGCAGAACAGCACCATCAGGGTGATGGCGGCCGTGGCCAGCGTGTAGCGGGTCGTACGGTTGATAAAGAACACCAGGCCGGCGGCGATGGCGAACATCGACTGCACCAGGGGGCTCGGGAACAGGTCGAACAGTGCCCAGGCCACAGTGAGGCCGATGGCGGTGCCGATGATCCGTTGGCCGAGCTTGCGCCGTGTCGCGCCGTAGTTGGGCTGGCACACGAACAGCGTGGTGAGGATGATCCAGTAGCCCTGGGAAGCGTGGATGGCATGCAGGGTGCCGTAGCCAATGGTCAACGCCAGGGACAGGCGCAAGGCATGGCGGAACAGCAGTGATGTTGGCGTGAGTTGGGTGCGCAACCGCGTCCACATTTCCTTGAGGTTGCGCGGCGCACGGTCCAGCAGGTTGCTGTCGGTGGCATCAGCCAGCCTGTCGGGGTTACTGGCGTCGCCCAGCAGGCGGTCGAGTGTGGACAGGTTGGCCGCGAGGGCGCGCAACGACCGCAGCAGGCCGCGCCAGGCGGGGTTGCTCTGGATGCGCAGGTGTTCCAGGGACGCATTCAAGTCGCCCAGCGCTTCGGCGAAGCTGTCGTCATAGATGAACGGCTGGCGCAGTTGGATCGACTCGGCGAGGGCCTGGCAGGCCTTGCCCTGTTGACGCAGCAGGCGCTGGCAACGGAACAGCACGTCACTGTGGAAGAAGGCTTCGGCCAGCGCGTTGTAAGGGTAGTGGGATGAGCTGGCGCGTTCGTGGATGTCCTGGGCGAGGAAGTACAGCTTCAGGTAACGGCTGACTTTCGAGCCTGGGCGGCCATTGCCCACGCGGTGCAGGATGATTTCCTTCGCCGCATTGAGCGCCGCCACCACCCGGCCGTTTTGCTGGGCCAGTTCCAGGCGTCGCGCCTCTACATCCAACTGGCGAATCGGTTCAAACAGTGACGACTTGAGCTTGAGGTAACGCCCCAGTTCGCGAAACAACCGCGCCAGACTCTGCTGCACCGGCTGGTTGGAAAACAGCGCCTGCCACAGGACTGACAGCACGCCGTACCAGGCGGCGCCGGCCACCAACAGCAGCGGCTCATGCCAAAAGTCCGAGACGGCGCCACCGCGCTGGTCCACACCGATCATGGTGTACACCGACAGAATCAATGTCGCCGAGGCAATCGCGCCATAACGTTCGCCCAAGGCGCCGAGCATGGTCAGGCAGAAGGTGGCCAGTGCCAGGGAGATCGCGAAGATCCAGGGATAAGGGAACAGCAGCTCCACCGACAGTGCGGCGATGCTGAAACACACCAGCGTGACTGCCAGGGCGTTGAGGCGGCCCTGCCAACTGTCATCGGTCTCGGCCAGTGCACTGGCGATAATCCCCAGGAACAGCGGGATCAGCAGCGTCATTTCATCTTGGTACCAGCACAACGCCATGCTGCCGGTGAGGGCGATGAACACCCGAATGCTGTAGCTGAATTTATCCAGCGCCCACAGGCGCCGCATGGACTGCTTGAACGAGGTCGATGACATGAAGTCTGGAGTCTTCCGGGACGATGCCGTTAAATTGAGCTATCAAGGACGCCACGGCAAGCGTAGCGATCACATCTAACAGCAAAATTTATTCCAGCCACACCCCATTTTGACCGAGTACATCCTTTCGTCAGGCGTACTGTGCGGCCGCGTAACCTGAGGCCCACGCCCATTGGAAGTTAAAGCCACCCAGGTGACCGGTTACATCCAACACTTCACCAATAAAGTACAAACCAGGGCTTTTCAGCGACTCCATGGTCTTGGAAGACACTTCCCGCGTATCCACCCCACCCAGCGTCACCTCGGCGGTGCGATAGCCCTCGGTGCCCGCCGGCACCAGTTGCCAACTGCCAAGCTTTTGCGCGATATCGGCAATCTCGGCATGGGTGTACTGCTTCATCGGCTTGGACACAAACCAGGTTTCCGCCAGCAGGTTGGCCATCTTCTTGGTGAAGATCTCACCCAGCAGGGTTTTCAGCTCGCTGTTAGGGCGCTCGGTCTGTTGCTGTTGCAGCCAGCTGTGGGCGTCGTGGTCGGGCAGCAGGTTGATCTCCACCGTGTCGCCGGACTCCCAGTACGAGGAAATTTGCAAAATCGCCGGCCCGCTCAGGCCGCGGTGGGTAAACAGGATGTTCTCGCGAAAGCTCTGGTCGTTGCAGCTGACCAGGCAATCCACCGAGGTGCCAGACAGCTCTGCGCACAAGTCCTTGAGCTGGTCGGTGATGGTGAACGGCACCAGCCCGGCGCGGGTTGGTAGCAGCTCATGACCGAATTGTTTGGCGACTTGATAGCCGAAACCGGTCGCGCCGAGGGTTGGAATCGACAAGCCGCCCGTGGCAATCACCAACGACTCGCAGCGCAGCTCACCCAGCGTGGTCTGCAACTGGTAACCACTGTCGACTTTGGCGATCTCCTGGATCGAGGTGTCCAGGTGCATCTCCACGCCCGTCTGGATGCACTCGTCGAGCAGCATGCCGAGGATGTCGCTGGATTTGTTATCGCAGAACAGCTGGCCGAGCTTTTTCTCGTGGTACGGCACGCCGTGCTTGGCCACCAGGCCGATAAAATCCCACTGGGTATAGCGCGCCAGGGCGGACTTGCAGAAGTGCGCGTTGTGCGAAAGGAAATTGGCCGGCTCGGTGTACATATTGGTGAAATTGCAGCGGCCACCGCCGGACATCAGGATCTTCTTGCCGGCCTTGTTTGCATGGTCGATCAGCATCACCTTGCGCCCACGCCCGGCGGCGGTCAGTGCGCACATCAAGCCTGCGGCGCCGGCGCCAATGATCACAACTTCGGTCGAGCGCACAGCAATGTCCTCACAAAATATCGATCTGAAATGCAATCAAATGTGGGAGCTGGCTTGCCTGAGATGAGGGCGGCCCATTCAACCTATTCAGTGAATGTGCCACCGCTATCGCAGGCAAGCCAGCTCCCACATTTTGATCTCTATATAGCTTGAGAGCTTTACAGGATCCGCACGCGCAACGAACGGCCTTTGATCTTGCCGTCATTCAAACGCTGCAATGCCTGCTTGGCGATCCCGCGCTCCACGGCCACGAATGCCTGGAAATCAAAGATCGCGATCTTGCCAACCTGGGCCCCCGGAATGCCAGCATCACCGGTCAGCGCGCCGAGGATGTCGCCTGGGCGAACCTTGTCTTTGCGCCCGGCAGCAATGCACAGGGTGCTCATCACCGGCAGCAACGGACCACCGCTTTGCGGCTTGAGGTTGTCCAGTTGGTCCCAGTTCAACGGCGACTTCTGCAACTGCTCGATCGCTTGGGCGCGGTGCGCTTCGGACGGTGCCACCAGGCTGATCGCGATGCCGGTCTCACCGGCGCGCCCGGTACGGCCGACGCGGTGGATGTGGATTTCCGAGTCGCGGGCCAGTTCGACGTTGATCACCATGTCCAGCGAGTCAATGTCCAGGCCACGGGCGGCCACGTCGGTGGCAACGAGCACCGAGGTACTGCGGTTGGCGAACATCGCCAGCACCTGGTCACGGTCGCGCTGTTCCAGGTCGCCATGCAGGCCAACGGCGGAAATGCCCTTGGACGTCAGGTGATCCACGGTTTCCTGCACTTGCTGCTTGGTAAAGCAGAACGCCACGCACGATGCCGGGCGGAAGTGCGCCAGTACCTTGGTCACGGCGTCCATGCGCTCTTCCGGCGAGATCTCGTAGAAACGCTGCTCGATCTGGTCGTCGGAGTGGAAGGCTTCGGCCTTCACTTGCTGCGGCGCGCGCATGAATTTCGAGGCCAACTGCTTGATGCTCACGGGATAGGTGGCCGAGAACAGCAGGGTCTGGCGGCGCGGCGGGGTCTTGCTGATGATGTCTTCGATGGCGTCGTAGAAGCCCATGTCGAGCATGCGGTCGGCTTCGTCGAGGATCAGCGTGTTCAGGCCGTCGAGTACCAGCGAACCCTTGCGCAGGTGCTGCTGGATACGGCCCGGGGTGCCGACGATGACGTGGGCGCCGTGTTCCAGGGAAGCGATCTGTGGGCCGAGGGACACGCCGCCGCACAGGGTCAGCACCTTGATGTTGTCTTCGGCACGGGCCAGGCGACGGATTTCCTTGGCGACCTGGTCGGCCAGCTCACGGGTCGGGCACATCACCAGCGCCTGGCAGCCGAAGTAGCGCGGGTTGATCGGGTTCAACAGGCCGATGCCGAACGCGGCGGTCTTGCCGCTGCCGGTCTTGGCCTGGGCAATCAGGTCCAGCCCTTTGAGGATCACCGGCAAGCTTTGCGCCTGGATCTGCGTCATCTCGACATAACCCAGCGAGTCGAGGTTAGCCAGCATGGCGGCGGACAGGGGCAAAGTATTAAAAGCGGTGGCGATGGTAGTCACGGGACTGGCTCTGCAAAACAAAATGTCGCGCAGTGTACCAGCCTCGTGGGGATTTCCCTGCAAGTTCTAGACGAGAAGCCTGTTAATGCTCGATGTGCTGCTCCGGGCTGGCCACACGTTTGCCGTCTTTTGGCGACAATTGCAGGAAGATCGCCGCCGCCAGCATCGCCATGATGCCCACGGTGAGGAAGGTCAGCTGGAAGGCGCCGAGTACGCTTTCCACACCATCGTTGCCGGTTTCGGCCGTAAACCCACCCAGCAATGCACCGGCGCACGCCACCCCGAGGCTGAGCGACAGTTGCGCCACCACCGACAGCAAACTGTTGCCGCTGCTGGCCTGGGCGTCATCAAGGTCGATCAACGTGACGGTGTTCATTGCGGTGAATTGCAGGGAGTTGATCGCCCCCAGTACCGCCAGCATCCCCAGCAGCAGCGGGTACGGCGTGTTTTCAGTGACCAGCCCCATGCTCGCCAGCATGATGCCTAGCGCCAGGGTGTTGCCGGTCAGCACGATGCGGTAGCCCAGGCGTTCGATCAGCGGCCTTGCGACGGACTTGGCAAACATCGCCGCCGCCGCCAGGGGTAACATGCTCATCCCGGCTTCCGACGGCGAATAACCCAGCGCTACCTGCAACAGCAGCGGTACCAGGAACGGCAGGGCGCCGCTGCCCAGGCGCGCAAACAGGTTACCGAGAATGCCCACGGCAAAGGTACGGGTCTTGAACAGCACCGGCGAAAACAACGGGTTATCGATATGCCCGGCGCGTAGCCAATACGCCGCGAGGCAGGCAAACCCGCCGAACAGCAGCAACATCACGCGCAGGTGCGGCAGGTGCAATTCGCCCAGGCCTTCCATGGCGATGGTGATCAGCACCATCGCGGCGCCAAACAACAGGAAGCCGATCCCATCGAATCGCGTGCGCTCACTGCCGCGCAGGTCGGGGATAAATTTCCACACGGCGTAGCAGCCGATCATGCCCACCGGCAAGTTGATCAAGAAGATCCAGTGCCAGGTCAGGTATTGCACCATCCAGCCGCCCATGGTCGGCCCGAGCAACGGGCCGAGCAGCCCAGGGATGGTAATGAAGCCCATAATACGTACCAGTTCGGAGCGGGGGTACGCGCGTAACACCACCAACCGTCCCACCGGCAGCATCAGCGCACCGCCCAACCCCTGGATCACCCGTGCGCCCACCAGCATGC
The DNA here is from genome assembly GCF_014268275.3 of Pseudomonas tritici. Lineage (NCBI taxonomy): Bacteria > Pseudomonadati > Pseudomonadota > Gammaproteobacteria > Pseudomonadales > Pseudomonadaceae > Pseudomonas > Pseudomonas tritici. The sequence goes on along the minus strand of NZ_CP077084.1, from coordinate 5,975,983 downwards.
TCAAGCTGCTGGACAAGGCGCACAGCAGCGAGCCAATGCTGAACAGCATGATTGCGCCGAAGAAGATTTTCTTGGTGCCGAAGCGGTCGGCGATCCAGCCCGAGGCCGGGATCAGCAAGGCGACGGTGAGCATGTAGGCGATCACCACCCCTTGCATGCGCAGCGGGTTTTCCGCGAGGTCCCGGGCCATGGCCGGCAGTGCGGTGTTCAGGATCGTCCCGTCCAGCGACTGCATGAAGAAGGCAATCGCTACTACCCACGGCAGCCAGCGGGCGGTCTTGGCATCAAGCGGAACGCGGTTGGGCATGGAAAACCTTTTGTTAGCAGGCTATGTGTTGGCGATTATGCGCCATCCGTCGCTCCTTTTCCCACCAGGAAATCCAGCAGTTCGCGGTGCACCGCCACGGCGGCTTCGCTGGATTCGAGGTCGAGCAAATGCCCAGTATGTTCGGCCACAGCAAAGCTGCTGCGCCCCACGTAGTGCTTGAATAGCTGCGCCTCGGCGGCGGGGGTGTATTCGTCCAGCGCGCCGTTGAGGAAGTGCACCGGTGTTTCAATCTGCTTGAGTGCCGGCAGGTAGTTGCCATCACCCAAAGCCAGTACCTGGTGGATATGAAAACGCGCCTGGCGATATTCGGTGGTCGCCATGCTCGACAGGTGCCGATGGTTGTTGCGCTTGAGCCGAGGTGACAGGTATTTGCCCACGGTTTCATTGAGCAAGTGGCCGACGGCAGACTTGTCGTCGGCCTCGATCAATACGCGTACACGCTCCACATAGTCGAGCATGGCTTGGTTGAGGTTGGGCGCCAGGGCCATCACTACCGAGCTTTCGATGGAGGGTGGGTTGTGCGCCAGGGTCAGCAGCGTGGAGATACCGCCCCACGAGGCCGACACCAGATGGTTGACCTGGAAGCGCTCGACCAGGGCGCGCAGGATTTGCACCTCGTCGTCCTTGGTCACCAGGTCGAGGTCAGTGTTGTGCTCGCGTGAGTAGCCGGAGAATGGCAAGTCGAACAGCAACACATTGAAGTGTTCCGCCAGGCATTTGCTGGTGCGCGCAAATGAGCGCGTGGTGGACAGCGCACCGTTTACCATCAGTACGGTCTTCTTTTCCGAATCGTTTCCTAGCTGCTCAACATGAACGTTGTAGTGCTTGAACAGCTTTTCAATGACAAAACTTCCATGGTTCATGTCAACGCTCCAGCTTGCCGTTTACCAGGCAAGGTCATGCATCACGTGCGGGCACGTGGGGTGGTTGGCGGGATGCCACCAACCGTTATAACGGGGAATCTGGAGGCGAACAACCGGGCAAGCGGCCAATTTTCGGAGGATGAGACGGTTCTTCCAGGCGCAAGGAAATTACCTGTCGGACACAACGCCCCAGCAGGCAAGCGGGGATATTCAAACCAGGATCAATGCAACCGGGGCGCTTTCCCAATCCGAGTTGGCAAGTCGTCTCCTAATGCCCCACAGATCCATATGACCATCAACGACGGCAACCGAATGCCTGGCGTCGGCGAGCGTGCCGATTGCACCGTTTTTCAATGCCTCCACCGTGCCCCGGCGAAAGTGCTGCTTGAGCCCCAGGCGCGTTAACGCTTCGCCAGGGTGTTCACCGTCGTTGAGTGTCTGCATCGCGGCGTCAAAACTGCGCACGGCCCGGCCGTCATTATTTTCGAGCTGGGCGCGCTTTGCGCTGGCGGCATACAAAAAAATCGCATGCTGCAAGACCGTGCCCCTGCCGAGGAATCCTGCTTTGTCTCCTGCCTGCCTAAGCTCTTCATGGGTGAGGGAGACACTGACGTTGTCTTTCATCAAGATCTTGTAGCCTGCAGGGGTCTTTGTCACCTGGTTGAAAATCCCCCTCGGGTGACTGCCGAACTTGACCATTGCCGCTTTGATGGCAGAGACGGTGACACAATTTCCCTCGGCGACTTGAAAGAAGTCGCCCCATATATTTTTGGGTCGAATACCCGAATCGGTCACGGAGCGGGGTGGGATGGCTGGGTTTTCATCTCCTTGAGTGTAATAAGCCTCGTACTGACCGTTGTTCATGTGGCGGTTATTGACGCGACTATTGTCGTAGGGGATGGCGAAGTTTGAGTTAACAGGCGAAGCGATGTTGAGCTGCATAAGTGAGTGGCCCATGAATGATGTTGGATTGAGAGACCTTGGCATAACCGTTGATTACACGAGTTGGTACCCATGTGTTTGGGTTGCACCTTGCTCGGGCAGTATTTTCCCTACTTTGGCCAACAGGCCGTCCTGGAATAACCCGCCGGCGTTGCTTCCAATCATCAACACCAGGCCCTGTGCATCACCCGCCCGCTCTACGTATTTCATGGAGCGAGTGACGCCCATGCCTTCCAGAATGTTTTTGACGGTACGACCGTGAAGGTTGCCCTCCAGTGCTGCCTCGAAACTGAGCCCGAAGGAAGGGCGGGGCGGTTGAAGTTGTTGGCGCTTGATATACGCAGCGAAGATGAAATGTGCATCCTTGAGCAGCCCTTCGTCCTTGCCCAGGAATAACGACTGCTCACTGGCAAGTTCCAGTTCCGCGCGGGAGAGCTGCAGTTCAAATCCATCCCTGAAAGTGACTTGGTAACTATTGTCTGTGAACGTCACGCGTGAAAAGACATCGGTCGGGCTTTGCCCGAATCGGGACATCAGTAGCTTGATGACATCGGCATGAGTGGCTGTCTCGCCTTGGAAGCCATAAGGCCTTTGTGTGTGGAACCCCAGCAAGGGGTCATCGGGTTTCTGTCCGTTCCTTTTTGAAGACAGGTCAGGAAGCGCCTTGGCGGTCTCAACCTCGGCATCGGGCTCAGGATCCAGCTCGAAGGTGAACGGTTTAACGGCGGCAGTGGGGGCCAGGGGCGGCGGTGAGCGGGGCGGCTCCTTGAGTACTATGAAACTCTCTATCCATTTGGGCACCGGCTGCTTATGCCCGTACGATTCCATGGCGCCGTCCTTTATCATGCCGCGCTTATGCCCGAACACTTTCATGGCCGGCACGGCGACCTGGTTTCCAGCGGTCTGAGACCACACGTGTTGCAGCTGGTAGCCGAGTCCCAACAGTGTCAGGGCCGCATGCCCGCCGATGCCGTCGTCGGCTGCTTGCAGCGTCGCCCCGAAACTCTTTTTATGCAGGTCGATGCGATAGCCAATTTTTTCCTGATCGAGTTCGGCTTCGACGTGTTTGCGCTTAATCATGACTGCAAACATAAAGCGTGCGTCTTTTACCATCCCCGCGTCATTGCCTGAGAACTTCGCATAGTCTCCTGCCTGCGTTAACTCTTTGTGGGAGATATGCAGTTTGAAGCCATCCTTCATGGTGATGTTGTAACCCTGTCCGGTGGCGGCTACTTCATCGAAGACACTCAACGGGCTTTGGCCGAGTCCCGACATGGCGGCTTTGATTCCCGCCACCCAATCATCGTGGTCGTCAGCGCCCATAAAGGGATAATGCTCATACGTTGCATACAACCCTGACCAGAGGTCATCGGGTGGCTGATGTTTGCCTTTATCAGAAAAGAATGTTTTTTCCGCTGGCGGAAACCGTGACGTGTCTGAAGTTGACGCGTAACGCTGATAAGTCATGGGAGCGTGCTGAAAGCGACTGGGTTGTGACGAGTAGCCGCTGAAGAGCGGTGATATTCCTAAGTGCATGGGCGTTCTCTGACCGATGGAGTGACGCTCAGTCAGTGGCCAGTGGCAGTGATGCGTTCCGGTTGCCTGTGAGGTGATGCGTTACCGGAGGTGAATGATCGGATATTTTGAAATAAGACTGTTCCGAGATGCAGGGGTGTTTGCCTATATCTCGATGCAGGAGAAATCCCTTGCAGGAGCCGGGATGCCGGTTCCTGCAAGGGATGGGTCTAGAGGGTCAGGGTCAAGCGTTTGATCAGGGCGCCCGGCAGCAGATTGGAAGCGGTGTTGCGCTGGCCATAGGTGCTGGCCGACAACAGCAGTTCCCGATCGGCGGTCAGGGCTTCCAACTGCGAGCCGAGCAGGTTGTAGACGCTGTCATCAAAGCGCATGGTGCTGACCGGCGCCTTGATCTCGCCGTCTTCCACCCAGAAGGTGGCGAAGCGCGTCATGCCGGTCAGGCGTGCCGCCGGCAGGTCCGAGTAGTTCAGGTACCACAGGTTGCTGATGTACAGCCCGGTGCCCAACTGCTTGAGAATATCGGCCTGGGCCAGGCTACCGGCAGCCATCTGCAAGGCGCTGGGCGATTCATCACTGCTCGCGCCATTGGTGCTCAAGCCGTATTCGGCAGCGCTGCGTGAGTTGACCAGTTGGCCATCGGCTTTCCCCGCCTTGATCAGCGTGACATCGCCGCGTGGGTAACCTTCGGTGGAAAACGCCTGGCTCAGGGAACCGCTGATCTGTTCAGCCACCGTCACCAGCGGGCTCAGGGACTGTTCGCCGGCATACAGCTTTTGCAGCGAGCTGCCCTTGCTGGCGATGGCCTGGGCGGAAAACCCGCCCCAGGTGATGAGGCTGATGATTTCTTCAATCGCCGCCGGGGCGAGGTAAGCGCGGTATTGTCCAGGTGCCAGCTTGTGCAGTGGGCGGCCGAGGAACTCAAGCTGTTCGCGGGCCTGCTGGAAGCGCGCGGCAAACTCGGCGCTGTCCCAGGTGTGTCCGGCGTAGCTGGCTTTCACCGCTTCGCCATTGGCGTGGAACAGGCTGAAATCGAAGTTGAAACTATTGGCCTGGTGCCAGCCGAAGGCGCCCGACGAACTGGCGAAGCCTCGGCTGATGGGGCCCGCCGCATAGAAACCGACCAGGTCGACGCCTTGCGCGGCCTGGCTGATCTCTTCCAGTACCTGAGCCAGTGCCGGCAGCGGTCGGGGGTGTGCGTTGTTGCTTTGCCAGGCGTTGTGGTTCAGCAACAGGTACGGATCCTGGGGCAGCAACGGCAGGGTTTCACGCAGCTGTTTCAGGCCAGCGGCCAAGCGTTGGCGGTCCAACTCCGGCTCGCCGGCGAGGGTGATGCCCAGGTCGGCGTGGCGGCCGTCGTTGATCAGTTTCAGGTTGACGCTGGCCTGTTGCACCTGGCCGGCCTGGCGCACCTTGGCGTGGTTGAAGCGTACGAACTCGGACGCTTCATCCGCATAGCCCAGGTGGAATTGTTCGCGATCGGTGATGGCGTGCTTGAGCCACTCCACCAATGCCTTGAAGTTGTTCATCAGGCGTCTCCCCCAAATACGTCGACATCACTGAATACGCAGGCGGGCGACGCATGGCCGACGCGGATCACCTGGTTAGGTTCGCCTTTGCCGCAGTTCGGTGTGCCCAGGACCTTGAAGGTGCTGGCATCGCCAACCGCACTGAGATTGCGCCAGAAGTGTGCGGAAATAGCCCGGTAGTTGGGGTTCTTCACCACACCTTTCAGCTCACCGTTTTCGATCAACTGGCCCCATTCACAGCCGAACTGGAATTTATTGCGCGCATCGTCGATGGACCATGAACGGTTGGTCGACATCAGGATGCCGTTTTCTATGCCGCCGATTAGTTGTGCAAGGCTCTTGTCGCCAGCTTCGATGTTGAGGTTGGCCATGCGGTCGATGGGTGCACGGTTCCAACTGCTGGCCCGGCTGTTGGCCACGCCTGGCATGCCGGAGCGGTATTGCGACAGCGCCCCGCCCAGCGGTTTGAGCAACCGCCCTTCGCGGATCAGGAACTGCTTGCTGGCGCGGGTGCCGTCGTCGTCATGGCGGTAGCTGGCGAGTTGCTCGGGGATGTCTGGGTCGAACGTTACATTGAGCAATTTGGAGCCGTATTGCAGATGGCCGAAGTCGCTGGCCTTCACAAAACTGGTGCCGGCGTAATTGCGCTCGTCCCCCAGAATGCGGTCCAGCTCCAGCGGGTGGCCGATGGATTCGTGGATCTGCAGGATCATCTGATCGGGCATCAGCAGCAGGTCGCGCGGGCCGTTGGGGGTGTTCGGTGCGAGCAGCAGTTGCAGGGCTTCGTCGGCGATGCGTGGCGCGGCACCGATCAGGCCGAAGCGGCTGATCACCTCAAAGCCGCCTTGTTGGCCGAAGTTGCTGCCGCCCAGGGTGCGGCTCTGGCTGTCATTGCCGTCATAGGCCGTGACGTTGACGCCGGGGAACACGAAGCGCTGGGCCTGACGCAGTTCGGCGCCCGCGTTGTTGAGGTAGATCTGCTCGACGTGGGTCAGGCCGAGGCTGACTTCCCAGTTCACCAGGCGCTCGTCCTTGGGCACGGCGGCGGATTCGTCACCCAGCAGTTGGTAACAGTCGCTCAAGGACGGGAAGGGTTGGTCAAGGTCGGGGGACAGGTAGTCCGCCACATCGCTGGAGACGTGCTGGTCGCGCAGGTCGAGCAGCGCGTGGGGCTTGATCAACCGGGCTTGCTGTTCGGCACGCGCAAGGGCGGCTTGCAGGCCAGGCAGGGAAATGTCGTGGGTCGCGGCGTAGGCTTCCACGCCATTGAGACGCACGGTGAGCATGGCGCCTTCGTCGTGGTTCAGGTGGGGTGGTTCGGCGACGTTCTTGCGTACGGCCAGGTAGTGGCCGGACTCGCGCACGTAACGCAGGGAGAAAAATTCGGCGGTGGTGCGCAGGGCACTGAAATGCTGTTTGAGTGTGGCGTGGTGGTCGAACATGGGGCCTTCCTTGTGGGCGGCTCGTCGCGGGCAGGCAGACAGAGTAGCTGATCAAGGAGAGGTTTTGCAGTGAATGGTCGGGCCCCTTCGCGAGCAAGCCCGCTCCCACATTTTGACCGTGTGAACCCGATCAAATGTGGGCGCGGGCTTGCTCGCGAAGGGAGCACCGCGGTGTATCAGTTACTGCGCAGTCGGGCCCACTTCACGCATCGGCTTGCCACGCACCGGCGCATCGCCTGCCACGTAGTAGTCGGCGGTGCTGCGCGGCAGCGGCTGGCGGCCACGGATCTTGTCGGCGATTTTCTCGGCGATCATGATCGTCGGCGCGTTCAGGTTGCCGGTGGTGATGATCGGCATGATCGACGCATCGACCACACGCAGACCCTGCATGCCATGCACGCGGCCTTCGCCATCCACTACAGCCATCTCGTCGGTGCCCATCTTGCACGAGCAGGACGGGTGGAACGCGGTTTCGGCGTGCTCGCGGATGAACTTGTCCAGTTGCTCATCGGTTTGCACGTCGATGCCCGGGCTGATTTCGCGGCCACGGTACGGGTCCAGCGCCGGCTGTTGCATGATTTCACGGGTCAGGCGGATGCCGTCGCGGAATTCCTGCCAGTCCTGCTCGGTAGCCATGTAGTTGAAGAGGATGCTCGGGTAGTCCCGTGGGTTCTTCGACTTCAACTGGATGCGGCCGCGGCTTGGCGAACGCATGGAACCCATGTGCGCTTGGAAACCGTGTTCTTTTACGCCGTTGCTGCCGTTGTAGTTAATCGCGACCGGCAGGAAGTGGTACTGGATGTTCGGCCATTCGAATTCCGGGCGTGAACGGATGAATCCGCCTGCTTCGAACTGGTTGCTGGCGCCGATGCCTGTGCCGTTGAACAGCCATTCGGCACCGATCGCCGGCTGGTTGTACCAGAGCAGCGACGGGTACAGCGACACCGGTTGGGTGCACGCATATTGCAGGTACAGCTCAAGGTGGTCCTGCAGGTTTTCGCCGACGCCCGGCAGGTCGTGTACCACCGGGATGTCGAGGCTTTCCAGCAGTTTGGCCGGGCCAACGCCGGAGCGTTGCAGCAGTTGCGGCGAAGCGATTGCGCCGCTGCACACCAGCACTTCCTTGCGAGCGCGGGCTTCAACGCGCTCTTCGGCTGCGCCGATCAGGTAACGCACGCCAACCGCACGCTTGCCTTCAAACAACACTTTGTCGGTGAGGGCGTGGGTGACGATGGTCAGGGTCGAACGCTTTTTAGCCGTGTCCAGGTAACCGCGCGCGGTGCTGGCGCGACGACCGTTAGGCGTCACGGTACGGTCCATCGGGCCAAAGCCTTCTTGCTGGTAGCCGTTCAAGTCTTCGGTACGCGGGTAACCGGCTTGTACGCCAGCCTCAACCATCGCGTGGAACAGCGGGTTGTTGCCGGCTTTAGGGGTGGTCACGCTGACCGGGCCATCGCCGCCGTGCCAGTCGTTCGGGCCGATGTCACGGGTTTCGGCTTTGCGGAAATACGGCAGGCAGTCCAGGTACGTCCAGTCTTCCAGACCTGGCAGTTTCGACCAGTTGTCGTAGTCCATGGCGTTACCACGGATGTAGCACATGCCGTTGATCAGCGAAGAACCACCCAGTCCCTTACCGCGACCGCATTCCATGCGACGGCCGTCCATGTGTGGCTCTGGATCGGTCTCGTAGGCCCAGTTGTAGCGGCGGCCTTGCAGCGGGAAGGCCAGGGCGGCTGGCATCTGGGTACGGAAGTCAAGACGGTAGTCGGGGCCGCCGGCTTCCAGCAGCAGAACGGTGACGCCTTCGTCTTCGGTCAGACGGGTCGCCAGGGTGTTACCGGCGGAACCGGCACCTACAATGATGTAATCGTATTCTTGGGACATAAATGCACCCTCTATTGAGATGGTCAGGAGAGGCGAGGGCTTCGCACTCATCGCGGGCAAGCCCGCTCCCACAGGGGAACGCATTCCAAATGTGGGAGCTGGCTTGCCTGCGATGGCGGCCTCGCAGGCAAAACCAGGCTCGGGTTTAGAACACCGAGGCGTAATCGCCCAGCTCAACCTGTACCGATTTGATGCGGGTGAAGTTGTTCAGCGAGCTGATCCCGTTCTCGCGGCCCACACCGGATTGCTTGTAGCCACCCACTGGCATCTTGGCGTCGGACTCGCCCCAGGCGTTGATCCAGCAGATACCCGCTTCCAGTTGATGAATCACGCGGTGGGCGCGGTTCAGGTCCTTGGTCACCAGGCCGGCAGCCAAGCCGAAGTCGGTATCGTTGGCGCGGCGGATCACTTCTTCTTCGGTCTCGTAGGTGAGGATGCTCATCACCGGGCCGAAGATTTCTTCACGCACGATGACCATGTCGTCGGTGCAGTCGGTGAACACCGTTGGGGCCACGAAGGCGCCTTTGGCGAAGTCGCCGTCGGTCAGGCGGTCGCCGCCGCACAGCAGGCGGGCGCCTTGCTCTTTGCCCTTGGCGATGTAGCCCAGCACGCTTTCCATGTGGGCAAAGCTGACCAGCGGGCCGAAGTTGGTGTTGTCGTCTTCCGGGTTGCCAACGCGGATGCGCGCAACACGTTCAACGATCTTGGCTTCGAACGCCGCCTGCAGGTGTTTGGGTACAAACACGCGAGTGCCGTTGGTGCAGACCTGACCGGAGCTGTAGAAGTTGGCCATCATCGCGATGTCAGCCGCGCGATCCAGGTCGGCGTCTTCGAACACGATCAATGGCGACTTGCCGCCCAGTTCCATGGTCACTTCTTTCAGCGAGGAGCTGGAAGCGCTGGCCATGACTTTCTTGCCGGTGTCGGTGCCGCCGGTGAACGAGACTTTCTCGATGCGCGGGTGCTCGGTCAGCCAGGTGCCGACTTCACGGCCGCTGCCGGTCAGTACGTTGAACACGCCAGCCGGAACGCCGGCTTCGGTGTAGATCTCGGCCAGTTTCAGGGTGGTCAGCGAGGTGACTTCGCTGGGCTTGAAGATCATCGCGTTACCGGCGGCCAGGGCCGGTGCGGATTTCCACAGGGCGATCTGGATCGGGTAGTTCCACGCGCCGATACCCGCGACCACGCCCAACGGCTCGCGGCGGGTGTAGACGAACGACGTGTCGCGCAGTGGGATCTGCTCGCCTTCGATGGCCGGCACCAGGCCTGCGTAATACTCCAGTACGTCAGCGCCGGTGACGATGTCGACGTACTTGGTTTCGGAGAAGGACTTGCCGGTGTCCAGGGTTTCCAGCGCGGCCAGTTCATCGTTGCGCTCGCGCAGGATGTCGACGGCACGGCGCAGGATGCGCGAACGCTCCATGGCGGTCATCGCCGCCCAGATTTTCTGGCCTTTTTCGGCGCTGACCACGGCACGTTCAACGTCTTCTTTGGTTGCGCGTTGCACTTGGGCGAGAACTTCACCGTTAGCCGGGTTGATGGCTTCGAAGGTGGCATCGCTGCCAGCGTCGCTGTAGCCGCCGTCAATGTAGAGTTTTTGCAGTTCGAAACGGGCCATAAAGTCCTCGCAAGTGCATAAGTGGTTGGCGTTAACCGCCGAAAAGTGAGCCATAAGGGTGTGGCAACACTGAGCGGCAGCAGTTCAGGGGTTGAGCGGTTATGTGTGCTCTAACTCACCTGCTTGGCCAATTGGAAATCCATGTATTCGTAAGCGATCCGTTGCGCCTGTTCCGTGTCGAAAGCGTCTCCCGACAGGGCGCCGCGCAACCATAAACCGTCGATCAGGGCTGCCAGGCCTCTGGCTGCTTTGCGTGCGTGCGGCAGTGGCAGCACTCGGCGGAACTGGCAGCACAGGTTGGAATACAGACGTTGATCGTTGATCCGCTGCAACCTGTGCAATGACGGGTGATGCATGCTGGTGGCCCAGAAGGCCAGCCAGGTTTTCATTGCCGGTCCGTTGACCTGGCTGGCGTCGAAGTTGCCCTCGATGATCACCCGAAGGTGCGCCCGTGGGCTGTCGTCCTTCAGCGCAAGCCTGCGTTCGTGGACGTTCTCGATCAGCGCGTTCATCAAATAGCGCATCGTCGCTGCAATAAGGCCGTTCTTGTCCTTGAAGTAGTGACTGATGATGCCGTTCGAGACGCCGGCCAAACGGGCGATCAGCGCAATGCTGGCATCTCCCATCCCGACCTGATCGATCGCCGTCAGCGTGGCTTCGATCAACTGCTGGCGGCGTATGGGTTGCATACCGACCTTGGGCATGTAGCACCTCTCCTTAGGCCTGCCGACGAGCGATGAACGTTCGTCGACTTGAAGGCCAGTCTATTTTGTTTTGATTGAACGTTCAATCAACAAAGAATAAGCTCTGCGACAAATGGTCGCTGCCTACAGGTATTTCCTACAAATGGGCGGCGACATCTGACACCTGCGAAAACCCCTGAAACGGGCCATATATGGGCCTGGCACCGCCTCGGCGGGGCACAAGGATTTTCGGGGTGTCTTTATAACACCCGTCCGTCGACTGCCGAAAAATCGATGTTCCGGGATAACCGTTGCCTTGTTTTTCTCTCTCGCACTGCCCGGAGCATCTGCGCCATGAGTTCTGCCTCTCTTATAAAGACCCCGCCGGAAAAGGTCAGGGTCAACGGTTGGGTGTTCTACACCTCCACCGCGCTGATTCTGCTGTTGACTGCCATCCTGATCATCGCCCCGCAGGAGGCCGGGCGCATGCTCGGCATCGCCCAGGCCTGGCTGTCGAAAAGCTTCGGCTGGTATTACATGGTGGTCATCGCCGCCTACCTGGTGTTTGTGGTCGGCCTGGCGTTTTCGTCCTATGGCAAGTTGAAACTGGGCAGCAAGGACGACACCCCGGACTTCAGCTACGGCGCCTGGGCCGGCATGTTGTTCTCGTCGGGTATCGGCATCTCGCTCCTGTATTTCGGCGCTTCGGAGCCGCTCGACCACTACTTCAACCCGCCTGAAGGCGCAGCGGCCAGCAATGGCGCCGCTCGCCAGGCGTTGCAATTGACTTTCTTGCATTGGGGCCTGCATGGCTGGGCGATCTATGCCCTGGTCGGCCTGGCCGTGGCGTACTTTGCCTACCGTCACAACCAGCCGCTGGCCTTGCGCTCGGCGCTGTACCCGCTGGTGGGCGAGCGTTGGGTGAAAGGCGCGGCCGGCCACGCGGTGGACGGTTTCGGTATGTTCGTGACCCTGCTCGGCCTGGTGACCAACCTGGGGATCGGCGCGATGCAAGTGTCGTCCGGGTTGGAAAACCTGTTCGGCATGCAGCACAGCAACACCAACCTGTTGATCGTGATCATCGTGATGAGCACGGTGGCGACCATCGCTGCTGTGTCGGGCGTGGAGAACGGCATTCGCCGCCTGTCCAACCTCAACATCGTGCTGTTCAGCGGGTTGCTGATTTTCGTGCTGTTGTTCGGCCCGACCCTGCACTTGCTCAACGGCCTGGTGCAGAACACCGGTGACTACCTCAACGGCATCATCCTGAAAACCTTCGACCTCTACGTGTACGAAGGCGACGCCGACAAGACCGAACGCTGGATGGGCCTGTGGACGCTGTTCTATTGGGCCTGGTGGATTTCCTGGGCGCCATTCGTGGGCATGTTCATCGCGCGTATTTCCCGTGGTCGCACGGTGCGTGAACTGGTCGCCGGCGTGTTGCTGATCCCGCTGGGCTTTACCCTGGCGTGGCTGTCGATCTTCGGCAACTCGGCGTTGGACCTGGTGCTGAATCACGGTGCGGTGGAACTGGGCAAGACGGCGTTGGAGCAGCCGTCGATGGCTATCTACCAACTGCTTGAGCATTACCCTGCGTCGAAAATCGTCATCGGGGTGTCGATCTTTGTGGGCTTTGTGCTGTTCCTGACCCCGGCGGATTCTGGCGCGGTGATGATGGCCAACCTTTCCTGCAAAGGCGGCAATGTGGACGAAGACGCGCCGCATTGGTTGCGGATCTTCTGGTCGGCGGTGATCACCCTGGTGACTATCGGCCTGCTGTTTGCCGGCAACTTCGAAGCCATGCAGACCATGGTGGTGCTGGCGGGGCTGCCGTTCTCGGTGGTGCTGATCCTGTTTATGTTCGGCTTGCACAAAGCCATGCGCCAGGACGTGGCGATGGAACAGGAGCAGGCGCAATTGGCCGAGCGTGGCCGCCGTGGTTTCAGCGAGCGTTTGACCGCGCTGGACCTGCAACCGAGCCAGGGCACCGTGCAACGCTTTATGGACAAGCACGTCACGCCGGCGCTGGACGAAGCGGCGATTGCGTTGCGTGATCAGGGGCTGGAAGTGCAGACGTTGCTGGGTAAATCCAAGCGGTGCATCGGGGTGCGGATCGAGATGGAGGAGGGCAACCCGTTTGTTTACGAAGTGAGCCTTGATGCTTATTCGTCGGCGCCCAACGATGTGCCTGAGGAGGAGCGTACGCGTTACTACCGCGCCGAGGTTTACCTGCACAACGGGCCTCAGGAATACGACCTGATGGGCTTCACCCAGGAACAGATCACCCGGGATGTGCTCGATCAGTTTGAAAGCCATCGGCAACTCCTTGGCCGGGTCTATAGCTGATAGTTGAAACGAGCGGCGCCCTCACTGGCACCGCTTTCTTATGTCGTACATAGATCAAAATGTGGGAGCGGGCTTGCTCGCGAATGCGGTGTATCAGTGGCAGATGTGCTGACTGACACACCGCATTCGCGAGCAAGCCCGCTCCCACATTTGCTTTGCGGTGTGGCTTAACCCAGGTTTTTGCCTAAGAGCGCGTGATACAACTCACTGTCCCCCAGAATCCCCACCACCTTGTCATTGTCCCGCAACACCAACTTATTCCCCGTGTGATAGCGAATCTGCAGTGCATCACGCATGCCGATGTTCGAGTCCACCAGCGTCGGCACTCGACCCAAACCTTCCACCGGTTGCCCCGGCGCCCAGTTCTGCAGGTTCAACGGCGTGCCATTCTGGCGTGCGCCCTTGATGACGTTGCCTTCAGTCAGGTCCAGCCACGAGTCACCGCCCGGGTCCAGGCTGATCGAGCCGTTGACGTGGGTGCAGTTATCCACCGTGCGCATCAGGCTGCGACCGCACAACACATTCAGCGGGTTGGTATGCGCGACAAACGTGCGCACATAGTCGTCCGCCGGGTTCAGCACGATCTCTTCCGGCACGCTGTACTGGATGATCTTGCCATCCTTCATGATCGCGATTCGGCTGCCCAGTTTGAGCGCCTCATCAAGGTCGTGACTCACAAACACGATGGTCTTGCTCAGCTTGCGCTGCAGCTCCAGCAATTCATCCTGCAAGCCTTGGCGGATCAGCGGGTCGAGGGCAGAGAAGGGTTCGTCCATCAGCAGGATATCGGCGTCCATTGCCAATGCGCGGGCCAGGCCAACGCGTTGCTGCATGCCGCCGGAGAGTTCGTCCGGCTTCTTGTTGCGCCACTGGGTCAGGCCCACCAGCTCGAGTTTTTCATCCACCAGCTTGCGCCGGTCTTTCTCCGGACGACCCTGCATTTCCAGGCCGAAGCTGATGTTCTCGCGCACGGTCAGCCAAGGCATCAGGGCGAACTTCTGGAACACCATGGCGATGCGTTTGGTGCGCATCATTTTCAGCTCGGCGGGCGTGCAGGACGCGATGTCGATCTGGCGCCCTTCATGCTCCACGAACAATTGGCCACGGCTCACGGTGTTGAGGCCGTTGATGCAGCGCAGCAAACTGGATTTGCCGGAGCCGGAGAGACCCATCAGCACGCAGATCTCGCCTTTCTCGACATCCAGGCTGGCTTTTTCAACGCCGACAATCTGCCCGGTCTTTTTCAGGATCTCGTTACGGCTCATGCCCTGGTCCAGCAGCTTGAGCGCTTCGCGTGGGTCTTTGGAGAAGATTACGTCGACATTGTCGAATCGGATAATGCTCATGCATCACCCCCTACTTTAGCGTCGGGTTGTTTGCAGATGCGGTCGAGCATGATCGCCAGCAATACGATTGCCAGGCCGGCTTCAAAGCCCAGGGCAATGTCCGCTGTGTTGAGTGCGTTGACCACCGGTTTGCCGAGGCCGTCGGCGCCGACCAGGGCCGCGATTACCACCATCGACAACGACAGCATGATGCATTGGGTAATGCCGGCGGCAATGCTCGGCATGGCGTGGGGCAGTTCAATGCGCGAGAGCAACTGACGGCGCGAGCAGCCAAAGGCCTTGCCGGCGTCCATCAACTCTTGCGGTACGTCTCGGATACCCAGGTAGGTCAGGCGGATCGGTGCGGCAATCGCGAATACCACCGTGGAAATCAGCCCAGGCACCACACCCAGCCCGAAGAGGGTCAGGGTAGGGATGAGGTAGACGAAGGTCGGTACGGTCTGCATCAGATCGAGCACCGGCCGCATCATGGTGTAGAACATCGGTTTGTGCGCGGCAACAATGCCCAGCGGCACGCCGATGACCACGCAGACCAGGGTGGCGAACAGCACTTGCGCCAGGGTCTCCATGGTTTCCTGCCAGTACCCCAGGTTGAGGATCAGCAGGAACGAGGCGATGACAAAAACAGTCAGTCCCCATTTACGTTGAATAAAGTGAGCCAACAGCGCAATCAGACCGATCAATGCCAGCGGATTGAACCAGGTCAGCGCGAACGTCACGCCGTGGATCATCGTTTCCAGTGTCGATGCGATCGCGTCGAAGTAGTTGGCACCGTGTTGGGTCAACCATTCAACGAAGGCAGCGATGTACTGGCCTAGTGGGATTTTCTGTTCAGTCAGCATGGTAGTGAATGTCCACATGCGAAGAGGGAAAACATCCCGGGGCAGCGCACCGCCCCGGGGTCAGCGGTTGCTATTTGGCGAGGTAAGCTTTCACGGCGTCGAGCCCAGGTTTGCCGTCAACGGTGGTGACACCGGCGAGCCAGGTGTCGAGTACTTGAGGGTTTTTCTTCAGCCAGGCTTTCGCGGCGGCGTCGGGTTTCATCTTGTCGTCCAGGACATTACCCATCAGGGTGCTTTCCATGTTCAGGGTGAACGACAGGTTTTTCAGCAACTGGCCAACGTTGCTGCATTCCTGCGTGTAGCCCTTGCGAACGTTGGTGTAGATGGTGGCCTGGCCGTAGTTGGGGCCGAACGAATCGTCACCCCCGGTCAGGTACTTCATCTTGAAACGGGTGTTCATCGGGTGCGGCTCCCAGCCGAGGAACACGATGGCCTGGTCGCGCTTGGTCGCGCGTTCAACCTGGGAGAGCATGCCGGCTTCGCTGGACTCGACCACTTTGAAACCGGCGGTTTTCAGGCCGAAGGCGTCTTTGTCGATCAGTGTCTGGATGGTGCGGTTACCGTCGTTGCCCGGCTCGATACCGTAGATCTTGCCGCCCAGCTCATCCTTGAATTTGGCGATATCGGCGAAGTCCTTCAGGCCTTTGTTGTACAGCGCTTCCGGGACCGCGAGGGTGTATTTGGCGTTCTCCAGGTTGGCGCGCACGGTTTCCACGGTGCCGGCATCACGGTACTGCTTGATGTCGTTTTCCATGGTCGGCATCCAGTTGCCGAGGAAAATGTCCATGTTCTTGCCGTCGGCCAGTGACTTGTAGGTCACCGGTACCGAAATCATCGTGGTGCGTGGCTTGTAGCCCAGGCCCTTGAGAATTTCGCTGGTAGTCGCGGTAGTGACGGTGATGTCGGTCCAGCCGACATCAGAGAAGTTGACGGTCTGACATTGTGCCGGTTCTGCAGCATGCGCCACGACTGGCAAACTCAGCATGGCGGCCAACAACAACTGGGGTGAACCTTTCATCTGGGTAGACTCCTGTGTTTTTTCTGGCGGCATCTGCCGCGCTTTATAAGTGTTGCGGTTGGTGCGTGCGACAACAGCTCTGGCACGGTGCCTTGCAAACGAGTCGAGACTGATCATGTACCAGTGAAAATCTGACGCCTACAGGGGGCGTCGTATCCAGTACAGGGATGGTCGTATCCAGTGTCGGTGACGTCGCTTACAGATTTTTCACGAGGCAAAACTGCAGTTTTTGCCCATCTGCACCGTTAAAAACGGCCAAAACCAGTGATCGTACGCAAGCGACGCTCGTGAGCATGAGTGCGTCGGTGTGAGACGCCGTGACGGCCAGTAAAAGCTTGATGATGCCGCCATCTGGGCGATCTGAGCGTAGCAGCTCCTTGGTGTCCGGCCTGCTCACCTGCGGAGTTCCACGTTAATGGCTATCAGCGTTTTCGACCTGTTCAAGATCGGCATCGGGCCTTCGAGTTCTCACACCGTCGGCCCCATGCGCGCCGCGGCGTTGTTCGTCCAGGCATTACGTGGACGTGAACTGTTGGAACAGGTTCGCCGCGTCGAAGTTCAGCTGTACGGATCCTTGTCGGCCACCGGCATCGGTCACGGCAGCGATACTGCGACCATCATGGGCCTGATGGGCGAATGGCCGGACGCAATTGATCCGTCGCAAATCGGCGGCCGTATCCACACCCTGCGCGAGACCGACACCCTGTTGCTGGACGGGCGTTTGCCGGTGCCGTTTGTGTGGGCGCGGGACATGCGCCTGCTCGACGAAAACCTGCCGTTCCATCCCAACGCCATGACCCTGGTGGTGCACGGCGATAACGGCGAACTGCACCGCGATACCTACTATTCAGTAGGTGGCGGTTTTGTGGTGGATGAAGCCCAGGCGCAAAGCGGCGTGGCCGATATGGACCGTACCGAGTTGCCTTACGACTTTTCCAGCGCGGTGGAGCTGCTGCAGTTGTGCAAGACCCACAACCTGCGCGTTGCCGAGTTGATGCTGGCTAACGAAAAAGTTTGGCGCTCTGAAGAAGAAATCCGCAGCGGCCTGATGAAACTCTGGCGCGCCATGCAGGATTGCGTGGAGCAGGGCCTCAAGCACGAAGGCATCCTGCCTGGCGGCCTGAACGTGCGGCGACGCGCCGCCAAGTTGCATCGCAGCCTGCAAGAGTTGGGTAAGCCGAACGTGATCGGCTCGACCTTGAGCGCCATGGAGTGGGTGAACCTGTTCGCCCTGGCGGTGAACGAGGAAAACGCCGCCGGTGGGCGCATGGTCACCGCCCCCACCAACGGCGCGGCGGGGATCATCCCGGCGGTGCTGCACTACTTTATGAAGTTCAGCGAGGAAGTTACCGAAGCCAACGTGGTCGACTACCTGCTCGGCGCGGCGGCGGTGGGGATCCTGTGCAAGAAGAACGCCTCGATCTCCGGTGCCGAAGTGGGCTGCCAGGGCGAAGTAGGCTCGGCCTGCGCGATGGCCGCCGCCGGGCTGGCGGAGATCCTCGGCGCCACGCCGGAGCAACTGTGCAACGCGGCCGAAATCGGCCTGGAACATAACCTCGGCCTCACCTGCGACCCAGTGGGCGGGCTGGTGCAAGTGCCGTGCATCGAGCGCAATGCGATTGCCGCGGTGAAGGCGATCAACGCCGCGCAGATGGCGCTGCGCGGTGATGGGCAGCACTTTATCTCGCTGGACCGGGTGATCCGCACCATGCGCGATACCGGAGCGGATATGCATGACAAGTACAAAGAGACGTCGCGGGGTGGGTTGGCGGTGAGTGCTGTGGAGTGTTGATGGTTTTGTAGTGAGCGGGCTTGTCGAATCGTCGCACCGCCCGCGCTGGGTGGCGAAGCCGCCCCAATAAAGGCACCACATAGTGTCAGTTAATACCGAGTCGCCTGATTTTAGGGCGGCTTCGCCACCCAGCGCGGGGCAAGCCCGCTCACTACAAGTGAACACCCGAACCAAAAACGCCACCTTTTAGCGCGTCGCAAACAGATAAGTAGCCTCCAAACGATTCCGCGCCTGACCACCTGTCACCCGTGCTTGTGGTGACAGACGTTTCCCACACCCGCAAAGCGCCTTCCCACAAGTGCTACCGAACTGCTCACAGCCCTTGAGCAGGTTCGCTCCTACGACTAATTCCGGCTATATCCGTACGTGCTGCGCGGGCTTATTTAGACGCGTCATGAGGTCGTTTTTAGGAGTTATTGGACGGCCATTCAATTTTAGGCATGGCATTTGCTCTATCCATTCAAAGCCTCTCGCTCCGTTTTTTACAGGCAGGGATGAAGAGCGCCATAACAAGAGCCTCGCCTGAGGCCATCACCCGCTTTGTGTGAGGAGATACCGCGATGACGTCGTTCAACTCAGGGGCCCAACCCCAGAACCGTGCGCCTCAATCCATCGGCTTTTTGCTGCTGGACAATTTCACGCTGATTTCCCTGGCGTCCGCAGTCGAACCCCTGCGCATGGCCAACCAGCTCTCCGGCCGCGAGCTGTATCGCTGGACGACCCTGAGTGTCGACGGAAACCAGGTGTGGGCCAGCGACGGTCTGCAAATCACGCCCGACGCCTCCATGCACAAAGCCCCGGCCCTGGACACGGTGATCGTCTGCGGCGGCGTGGGTATCCAGCGCACGGTTACCCGTGAGCATGTGTCGTGGCTGCAAAGCCAGGCGCGCCAGTCCCGGCGCCTGGGCGCGGTGTGCACTGGCAGTTGGGCCCTGGCCTGCGCCGGTCTGCTCGACGGCTTTGATTGCAGCGTGCACTGGGAATGCCTGGCCTCGATGCAGGAAGCCTTCCCCCGCGTGGCCATGAGCACACGCCTGTTCACCCTCGACCGCAACCGTTTCACCAGCTCCGGCGGCACCGCGCCGCTGGACATGATGCTGCACCTGATCAGCCGCGACCACGGCCGTGAACTGTCGGCCGCGATCTCGGAAATGTTTGTCTACGAACGCATTCGCAACGAACAGGATCACCAGCGTGTGCCACTCAAGCACATGCTGGGCACCAACCAGCCGAAGCTGCAGGAAATTGTCGCGCTGATGGAAGCCAACCTGGAAGAACCGATCGACCTGGACGAACTGGCGGTATACGTCGCCGTGTCCCGTCGCCAGTTGGAGCGGTTGTTCCAGAAGTACCTGCACTGCTCTCCGTCGCGCTACTACCTCAAGCTGCGCCTGATTCGCGCACGGCAGTTGCTCAAGCAAACGCCGATGTCGATCATCGAAGTGGCGTCGGTATGCGGGTTTGTATCCACGCCGCACTTCTCCAAGTGCTACCGCGAATACTTCGGCATTCCGCCACGGGATGAGCGCGTTGGCTCCAACACCACCCAACAGGTGGCGATGATGCCGATTCCGCAGGCATTGGTGTTGTCACCGTTGTCGGGGCCGATGTCGGCGTTGAGCCAGGCCAGGAACGAGTCGACTTTCGCCAGCGTAAGGCTCTAGACCGAGTCGCCTGCATTCGCGAGCAAGCCCGCTCCCACATTTTGATTTGTGAACACAGTCAAATGTGGGAGCTGGCTTGCCTGCGATAGCGAACTATCAGGTGCCCGAGTTCTGCTTGAACTGCACCAAAGCCGGCAACAACTGCTTGTCGATCGCCTGCCGCACCGCCGGCAAGATCGTCGCGCTGCCGGTGTACATCTGCTCAACCATGCCCTTGAGTGCCTTGGCCCGCGCCGGGCTCAAGCCGCGCACCGCACACTCGCAGGCCTGCTCGGCGGTGGCACCACTGGACACTTCGAAACCCAGCGAGCGCAGTTGGCCCAGCAGGTCATCCTGGTCAATCAAATCCGCGTGCATCATGACGTTTAATCCTGGTGAGTGAAGCGGGGTTCGACCTTGATTCTGGTAGTCGCTCAAACAGTCGGCAAGGGCAGAATGCGCGAATGCCTCGTATGGCTATGAATGTGTCGTTTTCGGGTCATGCAGCGAAGGCACTTACCGGCACACTGAACCCAGGCACACAGCTTGACGGTTTGGTCACCCTCGAGATGTACCGCTCACACAAGGCACTTGCGCCCCGATCCAGTCACGGCTGGTCGGGGCTTTTTTATCGGCCCGGCAAACCGATGACGCGGCCGAGCAGGGCAGGCCTGGGCAGCTCGCCCTGTGCCGCGATGAGGGATGAGAGCCGCGCCAGCGTGGCCTCGGTGAACGGCGTCGAGCGCGGACCGGCGAGGTCGACATGCAGCAACATCTGTTCGTTGCCGGCCAGCTCTTTCTCATCCCCGGCTGAATGCAGGCTGTGATAGAGGTGCAGGCGCTTGGCGTCGTGGGCGATCAGTTGCGTGCGTACCTCGACGTCGGCGCCGAGCTTCACTTCGTGCAGGTAGTTCAGGTGCAACTCCAGGGTGAACAGTGAGTGACCGCTGGCTTCGCGGTTTTCACTGGTAAGCCCCAGGGTGTCCATCAGCGCGTCGGTGGCGTAGCTGAAGATCAGCAAGTAGAACGCATCGCGCAGGTGGCCGTTGTAATCCACCCAGTCAGGCTGGATTTTGGTCGTGTAGGTCATCAGAGCAGGCATCACATAAATTCCGAAGATGTACGCGGTCAAAAATGTGGGAGCTGGCTTGCCTGCGATAGCGGTGGTGAGGCTTACATCGCTATCGCAGGCAAGCCAGCTCCCACATTGGTTATTCGGCGAAGCTCATGCCGTGCTTGGCCTTAGTGGTTTTCACCGCGTCCAGCACCGCCAGCAGGCAATCATCACGATAGCGCTCCAGCGCAGAAATGCTGTGTTTACCCAGCTGATCGCTGGTGCCATCGACCACATCGTCAATCAGCTTGTCGGTCAGTTCCGGCGCCGGTAGGTAAGTCCACGGCAGTTGCAACGCCGGGCCGAACTGCGCCATGAAGTGCCGCATGCCGGCATCGCCACCCGCCAGGGTGTAGGTCAGGAAGGTGCCCATGAACGACCATCGTAGCCCCGCGCCAAAGCGGATGGCGTCATCGATTTCGCCCGTGGTGGCCACGCCGTCATTGACCAGGTGCAGCGCCTCACGCCACAGCGCTTCCAGCAGGCGGTCGGCGATAAACCCAGGCACTTCCTTGCGCACATGCAAGGGCCGCATGCCGAGGGATTCATACACCTTGATTGCCGCCTGAACGGCCTCAGGCGCAGTGTTCTTGCCGCCGACGACTTCCACCAGCGGCAACAGGTAAACCGGGTTGAACGGGTGGCCGACCACGCAACGCTCAGGGTGAGTCGAGCTCTCGTAGAACTCGCTTGGCAACAGGCCGGAGGTACTCGAACCAATCAACGCATTCGGCTTGGCTGCCGCGCTGATCTTGCTGTGTAACGCCAGCTTCAGCTCCAGGCGTTCCGGGGCGCTTTCCTGGATGAAGTCGGCGTCTTTCACGCACACTTCGATAGTGTCGACAAAGCGCAGGCGGTCCTGGGACGCGCCCGGTGCCAGGCCTTGTTTCTCAAGGGCGCCCCAGGCGTTGGCGACGCGCTTGCGCAGGGCGGCTTCGGCACCGGGCGCCGGGTCCCAGGCGATTACATCCAGGCCGTGGGCCAGGGCGCGGGACACCCAGCCGCTGCCGATAACGCCGCTGCCGAGGGCGGCGAAGGTTTTGATGTCAGTGATAAAACGCATGGGAAATTCCTAAAGAGTTCGGTGATCACCTGTGGGAGCTGGCTTGCCTGCGATAGCGGTGTGTCAGTTGATGTATTTGACGGCTGACGTACCGCAATCGCGGGCAAGCCCGGCTCCCACAGGGTTTTGTGGTGTTTGGGAGTCAGCCGCGTTTGGTCAGGCCCATCTTGATTCGGCCCTCCGCCGGGGTCATGACCCGAGCACCCAACCGGCTGAGGATTTCACTCGCGCGCTCCACCAGTTGCCCGTTGGTGGCGAGCACGCCTTTGTCCAGCCACAGGTTGTCTTCCAGGCCTACCCTCACGTTGCCGCCCAGCAGCACCGCTTGCGCGGCCATTGGCATTTGCATGCGACCGATGCCGAAACCGGCCCACACCGCGTCGGCGGGCAGGTTGTCGACCATGGCTTTCATGGTGGTGGTGTCGGCCGGCGCGCCCCAGGGAATGCCCAGGCACAGCTGGAACAGGGGGTTGTCGAGCAGGCCTTCCTTGATCATCTGTTTGGCAAACCACAGGTGACCGGTGTCGAAAATTTCCAGTTCGGGCTTAACGCCCAGCTCTTGGATGCGCTTGGCGCCAGCCCTTAGTTGCGCCGGGGTGGACACGTAAATGGTGTCGCCATCGCCGAAGTTCAGGGTGCCGCAGTCCAGGGTGCAGATTTCCGGCAGCAGCTCTTCCACATGGGCCAGGCGGGTCAGCGGGCCGACCAGGTCGGTGTTGGGGCCGAACTCCATCGGGTGCTCGCCGCCGCCGATCTCCAGGTCGCCGCCCATGCCGGCGGTGAGGTTGACGATGATGTCGATGTCGGCCTCACGGATGCGTTCCATCACTTCGCGGTACAGGGCCACGTCACGGCTGAACTTGCCGGTCTCGGGGTCGCGCACGTGGCAGTGGACCACGGTGGCGCCGGCCTTGGCGGCTTCCACCGCAGCGGCGGCGATTTGTTTAGGGGTGACCGGCACGTGCGGGCTTCTGCTGGTCGTGTCGCCAGCACCGGTGAGTGCGCAGGTGATGATGACGTCATGGTTCATGGGGCGGTTCCTTACAGGCGTAGTGGTGCCGTTCGCAGCCGCTTGTAGCTGCGAAACGGTAATTGAATAGGGGTTACTTGCTGGTCAATTGCAGGTTGGCCGCAGCCGGTTTGCCATCGAAGGTGGTCACACCTTCCAGCCAACGAGCCTGGTCTTGCGGGTGATCCTTGAGCCACTGTTTGGCGGATTCGAGGGCGTCCTTGTGATCCAGCAACGGCTGCATCATCCGGCTCTCGTCGGCGGCGGTGAAGGTGAGGTTGGTCAGCAGTTTGTGCACGTTGGGGCACTGCTCGGCGTAGGTGGGTGCGGTCACGGTCCACACGGTCGCCATGCCTTCGTTCGGGCCCAGGGCGTCGTCGCTGCCGGTGAGGTAAGTCATGGCGACGTTGACGTTCATCGGGTGCGGCGCCCAGCCAAAGAACACCACGGCCTCCTTGCGGCGTACCGCCCGGTCGACGGCGGCGAGCATGCCGGCTTCACTGGATTCCACCAGTTGGAACTTGCCCAGGCCGAACTGGTTCTTGGCGATCATTGCCTTGATCTGCGTGTTGGCGCCTGAGCCGGGCTCGATGCCGTAGATCTTGCCGCCCAGCTCTTTTTCGAATTTGGCGATGTCGGCGAAGGTTTTCAGGCCCTTGTCCGCCAGGTAGGTCGGCACGGCGAGGGTGGCGCGCGCGTCTTCCAGGCTCGGTTTGTCGAGGACCTTGACCTGCTTGGCGTCGACGAATGGGGTGATGGTCTGGGTCATCAGCGGGTTCCAGTAGCCCAGGAACATATCCAGGCGCTGGTCGCGGATGCCGGCAAAGATGATTTGCTGAGAGGCGCTGGTCTGTTTGGTCTTGTAGCCGAGGCCGTCGAGCAACACTTGGGTCATGGCGCTGGTGGCGATTACGTCGGTCCAGTTCACCACACCCATGCGCACGTTCTGGCAGGACGCCGCATCGGCGGCCATTACGTGGGTGCTCAAGATGGCGCTGGCGCTGAGTGCGAGCACGCAGCGGCGGATCAGTCGGTTCATGGTGGATCCCTCGGCAGGTCGTTATTGTGGGGGCCGGCGTCTTTGTGCGCCGTGGGATCACGTTACGTAGCTTTGGGGGCGACAAAACGCACGGCGGCGACCCGCTCTTGCACTGCAGCGACCTGTGCTCTTGAATGGCCCGTTGAACTGGCGTATCACAGTGAGCACGCTGCCCGTACTACGAGAGCGCCACCATGTCCCAGGATTTCTACTTTCTGCTGATGCCGGGTTTTTCGGCCATCGGGTTTATCTCCGCGCTGGAGCCGCTGCGAGTGGCCAACCGCTTTCGCGGCGAGTTGTACCGCTGGCACATATTGAGCGCGGACGGCGGCGCGGTGCTGGCGAGCAATGGCATGTCGGTCAACGCCGACGCCGCGTTGGAACCGCTGAAAAAAGGCGCGACGTTGTTGGTGGTGGCGGGCTTTGAACCCTTGCAGTTCGCCACGCCCGCGCTGGAACACTGGCTGCGCCGCCTCGACCATGACGGCGTGACCCTCGGCGCCATCGACACCGGCGCCTGCGTGCTCGCCGAAGCAGGTTTGCTCGACGGTCACCGCCTGACGCTGCACTGGGAAGCCATCGACGCGTTCAAGGAATCCTACCCGCAGCTCACAGTGACCCAGGAACTCTTCGAAATCGACCGTCGCCGTATCACCTGCGCCGGCGGCACCGCGTCCATCGACCTGATGCTCGACCTGATCGCCCAGGCTCATGGCTCGGAGCTGGCGATCCAGGTTTCCGAACAATTCGTGCTCGGCCGTATCCGCCCACGCAAAGACCACCAGCGCATGCAGATCGCCACGCGCTACGGCATCAACAACAAAAAACTGGTGCAAGTGATCGGCGAGATGGAGCAACACACCGAGCCGCCCCTGAGCACATTGGCGCTGGCCGACGCGATCAACGTAACGCGGCGTCAGCTGGAGCGCCTGTTTCGCCTGCATTTGAACGACACCCCGAGCAACTTCTACCTCGGCCTGCGCCTGGAAAAAGCCCGGCAGTTGCTGCGCCAGAGCGATCTGAGTGTGCTGGAAGTGAGTATTGCCTGCGGGTTTGAATCACCGTCGTATTTCACGCGGAGTTATCGGGCACGGTTTGCGAAATGCCCAAGGGAGGATCGGCGACGGGAGGTGGTTTGACGGCTGATTATAGTCAATTATACTCGTGACTATAATTTATAGCCCTTTCCATAATTGAGTATAAAAGCATGTCCAAGAACAGCGGCTTTGTGTTCCGCCGCCCCGACCTGGCAAGCAGCATTGCCGATGGCCTAGTGGGGGCTGGTATTCAGGATTTCACCTCTGGCCTGTTTCTCGCGGCGCCGCGTCGCACGGGCAAAAGTACTTTTTTGCGTGAGGACCTTGTACCTGAATGCCAGGCGCGTGGTTGGCTGGCGGTGTATGTCGACCTGTGGGCCGACAAGGAAAAAGACCCCGCCGACCTGATCTCCAGCGCCATTGCCGGTGCCCTGGTGCCCTTTGAAAAGGGCATCCGCAAACTGGCCAAGAATATCGGCATTGAAAAGCTCAGCTTCCTACGCACCTTGTCCTGGGATTTCACCAAGCCGCAATTGCCTGCAGGCGCGACACTGACGCAAGCGCTGGAGCTGCTTCACAGCGCTGCCGAGAAAACCGTCGTGCTGGTGATCGACGAAGCCCAGCACGCGCTCACCACCGAAGCGGGTGTTAACGCGATGTTTGCCCTCAAGGCCGCCCGAGACCAGCTCAACCAAGGTCGTGAAGGCGAGGGCAGCGGGTTGCGCCTGGTGTTCACGGGGTCAAATCGCGACAAGCTTGCCCATCTGGTATTAGGTAAAAGCCAGCCGTTCTTCGGGTCCAGCATCACGCCATTTCCACTGCTGGGCAAAGCATTCACACAGGCCTACACCGTGTACCTCAACGGCCTTCTGGCCAAGACCAACCAGTTCAATGCGGCCGACATCGATGAAGCGTTCGAGCTGGTGGGCCGTCGCCCGGAAATGTTGCGCACCATTATTGGTGAAGTGGCATTGGAACTGGGGGAGGCGAGCAATCTCGGCCAACTGCTGCACAGTCGCGCCGAACTGCTGCGCGCCGGCGTTTGGACCGAATTCGAAAGTGCCTGGAACGCCCTCACCATTCCCCAGCGTGCGGTGCTGGAAGTGATGGTGGAGCGCTCCCAGAACAACGAACCGTTCGCGCCGTTTACCGACAGCACCATCACGGCCGTCAGCAAGGCGTTGGAAGACATGGGCAGCGACGTAGTGCCGGGCACCCAGACCATTCAGGCCTGTATCGAGGCCTTGCGCGATAAAGAGCTGGTATGGAAGTCGAGCCGGGGGGGCTATGCGCTGGAAGACAAATCCTTCGGGGATTGGCTGCAGCACCGGCGCCGTACAGCTGCCTGAAGAACACAGAGATCAAATGTGGATTTTTAGTGTGGCTTACTTCTTGACCAGTGCCGAACACGCCGCCTTGTACGCCTCATACTGATATTTGTTCAGCGTCACCGGCAAGTCAAAGGTGTGCTTCTTGTTCTGTGCATTGATGGTCTGCGGCGACAACAGCGTCACCTCAACACCGTCCAGCAACTGAAATACCCCTTCAATCTTGAACGTGGTCGGGCCACCGGCGAATTCGCCTTTCTTGCTGCGCTTCTTGATCGCGATACGTTCGATAGCATTTGACTGCACAAACGCCTTCACCTGAGCGGCGAAGGCTTTGACGTTGGCCGCTTCATCGTCGTCTTCAAGGGCGATTTTTTTCGTGGCCAGAGCGATGTGAGTCAACACCTGGTTGTCCAGGGCGGCGACGGCGATGATGGCTTCGCTGCCTTTGATTTCGATGCCGCAGATAGTCATGTTCAAGCCTATGGGGATGAGAGGGTGTCAGTAATGCCGATCTTCTTCTTTGTGCTGGTAGATCCGGTGCACCGTCCAGAACATTAGCATCAAGCATAAAATCATCAGGCCAGCACTTGCGCTCATGATGTAGAAATTGGGCGAGCTCGATTTGAGGTTTGCCTTGATGTTATGCACTGTCGGAAACCACTTCGAATACACCACTGGCACCGGGCCGCCCACTACGTAGCCTGGGTCGTCAACGTAGCTGCTGTTGTTCACCATGCCTTCTTCGCGTTGGCCGTCATGGGTGAACGTGTAATAAACGTTGGTGCTAGAGGCTCGGGGGCCAACACTTTCAAGCTGGGTGATCTGCCCCATTGTTTCTACGGGCGCCGCTTTGATCAAGGCGTAGGGTGCGCCCCGGTCCTTGGACAGAAATAGCATCAGGCAGAGTACGAGCATGAAGAAAAACAGCAGCGTGGCGCGCGTGAACAGGAAGTCCCGTTGCGCTTCGCGTGGGTAGTACATGTGAAGTCCTTTTCAAGGGTGTTAAACGATAAAGCCTGCTTATTCCTGCCCAATCGACTCCAAAAACTCCGACCGCTCATCACTCATCCGCGCCAGGCAGTCATTCTGCGCAATCGCGTACGCCTTGGTGCCGTTCACCGCCGGAAAGGTGTCCACGGCGCAATCGGCGTCGCGTAACTTTTCCCACTTCTGTTGGGCATCCTTCAGACGAGCGGTAATGTCCGCCAGCTTGGTCTTGTCGCTGCCGTAGGTCGAAGCCATGCGTTCCAACAGGCCCTGATAGTTATCCTTGAGCAACTGATCGGCGGTGGTTTTATTGTAAGTGGCGCATTCCAGGGTTTGCTTGTCGTTTTCGATGCCGTCGCACGGCGTGCTGTCGGTGTCTTCGGCGGCGTGGACGCCGGTTGCGATGAGTGCCAAAGCCAGGAAAATCGATTTCATTGCGCCGTCTCATATCAGGTAATGGCTGAATTCTGGCCCAAGCGTAAGACAAATAACAGCCGCCAGTCAGACACCTCTTAACAGCCTTTGTCGTGGATTGACGCTTTCGGCAATTCCCCTGTCGTTTTTGCACCCGGCTCTGTCGGCCCCTGGGCATATGCTGGCCCCAAAGCGCCGGCAGACGATTCGGCGCATGAATCGCCAATAAGGGGACGCCTGATGAGCCCAGCCGAATTGCACGCCGACAGCATCGTTATCGACGGGTTGATTATTGCCAAGTGGAACCGCGACCTGTTCGAGGACATGCGCAAAGGTGGCCTCACCGCTGCCAACTGCACGGTGTCGGTGTGGGAAGGCTTCCAGGCCACCATTAACAACATCGTGGCCAGCCAGACCCTGATCCGTGAGAACAGCGACCTGGTGATACCGGTGAAAACCACCGCCGATATCCGCAAAGCCAAGGAGCAGGGCAAGACCGGCATCATCTTCGGCTTCCAGAACGCCCATGCCTTTGAAGACCAGCTTGGCTATGTGGAAATCTTCAAGCAGCTCGGCGTCGGCGTAGTGCAGATGTGCTACAACACCCAGAACCTGGTGGGCACCGGTTGCTACGAGCGCGATGGCGGCCTGTCGGGCTTTGGTCGCGAAATCGTGGCCGAGATGAACCGCGTCGGGATCATGTGCGACCTGTCCCACGTGGGCTCCAAGACCAGCGAAGAAGTCATCCTCGAATCGAAAAAGCCGGTGTGCTACTCCCACTGCCTGCCGTCGGGCCTTAAAGAGCACCCGCGCAACAAGTCCGATGAAGAACTCAAGTTCATTGCCGACCACGGTGGTTTTGTCGGCGTGACCATGTTCGCGCCATTCCTGGCCAAGGGCATCGATTCGACCATCGACGATTACGCCGAAGCCATCGAATACACCATGAACATCGTCGGCGAAGACGCCATCGGCATCGGCACCGACTTCACCCAGGGCCATGGCCAGGATTTCTTCGAAATGCTGACCCATGACAAGGGTTACGCGCGCCGCCTGACCAGCTTCGGCAAGATCATCAACCCGCTGGGCATCCGCACTGTGGGCGAGTTTCCCAACCTCACCGAGACCCTGCTCAAGCGCGGTCACCCTGAGCGTGTGGTGCGCAAGATCATGGGTGAGAACTGGGTCAACGTCCTCAAGGACGTCTGGGGCGAATAAGCCACCGCACTGTCGCGGAACATCAACACAACGAATTTTCTGGAGTTAAGTTTCCATGGCCAAGATCGCCCCGCAATTGCCTATCGAAGTCGACAGCGAAACCGGTGTCTGGACCTCCGACGCCCTGCCGATGCTGTACGTGCCACGCCATTTCTTCGTCAACAACCACATGGGTATCGAAGAAGTCCTCGGCGCTGAC
This sequence comes from Pseudomonas tritici, assembly GCF_014268275.3. Lineage (NCBI taxonomy): Bacteria > Pseudomonadati > Pseudomonadota > Gammaproteobacteria > Pseudomonadales > Pseudomonadaceae > Pseudomonas > Pseudomonas tritici. The sequence continues at coordinate 5,946,763 of NZ_CP077084.1, read as the reverse complement.
GCCTACGCCGACATCCTTTACAAAGCCGGCTACAAGTCCGCCTGGCACTGGTGTGAAAAAGAAGCCGAATGCCACGGCCTGGAAGGCGTCGCAGTGTTCGAACACTACATGAAGCGCCTGTCGCAGCGTGGCTGGGGCCTGTTCAAGATCCAGGACATCGACCTCGACAAAGGCACTGCCAGCGTCACGCTTGAACACTCGGCGTTTGTCTACGTGTACGGCAAGGTCGGGCGCAAGGTCGACTACATGTTCACCGGCTGGTTTGCCGGTGCCATGGACCAGATTCTGCAGGCGCGTGGCAGCCAAATCCGTACCGTCGCCGAACAAGTCTACGGAGGCTCCGAAGAGGGCCACGATGACGGCCTGTTCACCGTCAAGCCGTTGTAAGCCGAGGACCGTGCCATGGCTTTCGAAGCAATGTTTGCGCCGATTCAAATCGGCAAACTGACCATCCGCAACCGCGTGCTCAGTACCGCCCACGCCGAGGTGTATGCCACCGACGGCGGGATGACGACTGACCGCTATGTGAAATATTACGAAGAGAAAGCCAAGGGCGGCATCGGCCTGGCGATCTGCGGTGGCTCCTCAGTGGTGGCCATCGACAGCCCGCAGGAGTGGTGGAGCTCGGTCAATCTGTCCACCGACCGCATCATCCCGCACTTCCAGAACCTGGCTGACGCCATGCACAAGCATGGCGCCAAGATCATGATCCAGATTACCCACATGGGCCGTCGCTCGCGTTGGGACGGTTTTAACTGGCCGACCCTGATGTCGCCGTCCGGCGTGCGTGAGCCGGTGCACCGCGCTACCTGCAAGACCATCGAACCGGAAGAAATCTGGCGCGTGATCGGCAACTACGCCCAGGCCGCGCGTCGTGCCAAGGCCGGTGGCCTCGACGGCGTGGAACTGTCCGCCGTGCACCAGCACATGATCGACCAGTTCTGGAGCCCACGGGTCAACAAACGTACCGACGAATGGGGTGGCACCTTTGAAGGGCGCATGAAGTTCGGCCTGGAAGTCCTGAAAGCCGTGCGTGCCGAGGTCGGTGACGACTTCTGCGTGGGCATGCGCCTGTGCGGTGACGAGTTCCACCCGGACGGCTTGTCCCATGAGGACATGAAGCAGATCGCCAAGTATTACGACGACACCGGCATGCTTGATTTTATCGGCGTAGTGGGTTCGGGGTGCGACACCCACAACACCCTGGCCAACGTTATCCCCAACATGAGTTATCCACCGGAGCCGTTCCTGCACTTGGCCGCCGGGATCAAGGAAGTGGTCAAGGTCCCGGTGCTGCACGCGCAGAACATCAAGGACCCGAACCAGGCCACGCGCATCCTCGAAGGCGGTTATGTGGACATGGTCGGCATGACCCGTGCGCACATCGCCGACCCGCACCTGATCGCCAAGATCAAGATGGGCCAGATCGACCAGATCAAGCAGTGCGTCGGCGCCAACTACTGCATCGACCGCCAGTACCAGGGCCTGGATGTGCTGTGCATCCAGAACGCCGCGACCTCCCGTGAATACATGGGCGTGCCGCACATCATCGAGAAGTCCACCGGGCCCAAGCGCAAAGTCGTGGTCGTGGGTGCCGGCCCGGCAGGGATGGAAGCCGCGCGCGTCGCCGCTGAACGTGGCCACGATGTGACCCTGTTGGAAAAGAAAGAATTTATCGGCGGGCAGATCACTACCGCCTCGAAAGCGCCGCAACGTGACCAGATCGCCGGTATCACCCGCTGGTTCCAGCTGGAGTTGGCACGCTTGAAAGTCGACTTGCGCCTGGGCGTGGCCGCTGATGCCGAGACCATCCTCGACCTGCGCCCGGACGTGGTGGTGCTGGCGGTGGGCGGGCATCCGTTTATCGAACAGAACGAACACTGGGGCGCCGCCGAAGGCTTGGTAGTGAGTAGCTGGGACGTGCTCGACGGCAAGGTTGCGCCGGGCAAGAACGTGCTGGTGTACGACACCATTTGCGAATTCACCGGCATGTCGGTGGCGGATTTCCTGGCGGACAAAGGCTGCCAGGTCGAGATCGTCACTGACGATATCAAGCCCGGTGTGGCCATCGGCGGTACGTCATTCCCGACCTACTACCGCAGCATGTACCCCAAGGAAGTGATCATGACCGGCGACATGATGCTGGAAAAGGTCTACCGCGAAGGCGACAAGCTGGTGGCGGTGCTGGAGAACGAATACACCGGTGCCAAAGAGGAGCGGGTGGTGGACCAGGTGGTGGTGGAAAACGGCGTGCGTCCGGATGAAGCCCTTTACTACGGGCTCAAGGACGGATCGCGCAACAAGGGCCAGATCGACGTTGAAGCCTTGTTCGCGATCCAGCCGCAGCCGTGCCTGAGCGAGGCGGGCGAGGGCTACTTGCTGTTCCGCATTGGTGATTGTGTGGCGCAGCGAAATACCCACGCTGCGATCTACGACGCCCTGCGCCTGTGCAAGGATTTCTGACGAGGTGAACTCGGCCCAATGTGGGAGCGGGCTTGCTCGCGAAGGCGGTGTGTCAGTCGATACATCCGGTGGCTGACCCACCGCTTTCGCGAGCAAGCCCGCTCCCACATTGGGGGCCAGTTTCACAGTAGACCTGTATGGTCTTTGGGAGCTTCACCATGTTGAACACCTTGCTTCCCATTTTATTATTCGCAGCCCTTGGCCTTGCCGTCCTCGGCGCCCTGCGCCGGGTGAACATGTGGCGCCGTGGCCGCGCCTCCAAAGTCGACCTGCTCGGTGGCCTGCTGGCCATGCCCAAGCGCTACGTGGTCGACTTACACCACGTGGTTGCCCGCGACAAATACATCGCCAACACCCACGTCGCCACGGCGTTGGGCTTTGTGCTGTCAGCGCTGCTGGCGATTCTGGTGCACGGTTTCGGCCTGCATAACCGCATCCTCGGCTATGCCCTGCTGTTGGCCTCGGTGCTGATGTTTGTCGGCGCCACGTTTGTCTATCTGCGCCGCCGTAACCCGCCGTCACGCCTGTCGAAAGGCCCTTGGATGCGCCTGCCGAAAAGCCTGATGGCGTTTTCGGTGAGCTTTTTCCTGGTGACGCTGCCGGTGGCCGGGATCCTGCCGGCCGACTTCGGCGGCTGGCTGTTGGCTGCGCTGCTCAGTGTGGGCGTGCTGTGGGGCGTGTCGGAAATGTTTTTCGGCATGACATGGGGCGGCCCGATGAAGCACGCCTTCGCCGGTGCCCTGCACCTGGCCTGGCACCGCCGCGCCGAGCGCTTTGGCGGTGGCCGTTCCACCGGTTTGAAGCCGCTGGACCTCGGCGATAAAACCGCGCCGCTGGGCGTGGAAAAACCCAAGGATTTCACCTGGAACCAACTGCTCGGATTTGACGCCTGCGTGCAGTGCGGCAAGTGCGAAGCCGCGTGCCCGGCCTTCGCCGCCGGCCAGCCGCTGAACCCTAAAAAGCTGATCCAGGATATGGTGGTCGGCCTGGCTGGCGGCACTGATGCCAAGTTCGCCGGCAGCCCCTATCCAGGCAAACCGGTAGGCGAGCACAGCGGCAACCCGCACCAGCCCATCGTCAACGGCCTGGTGGACGCCGAAACCCTGTGGTCCTGCACCACCTGCCGCGCCTGCGTGGAGGAGTGCCCGATGATGATCGAGCACGTGGACGCCATCGTCGACATGCGCCGCTACCTCACCCTGGAAAAAGGCGCGACTCCGAACAAGGGCGCCGAAGTCCTCGAGAACCTGATCGCCACCGATAACCCGGGCGGCTTTGCACCGGGCGGTCGCCTGAACTGGGCGGCGGATCTGAACCTGCCGCTGCTCAGCGAAAAGGGCAGCGCCGAGGTACTGTTCTGGGTTGGCGACGGTGCCTTCGACATGCGCAACCAACGTACCCTGCGAGCGTTCGTCAAAGTACTCAAAGCGGCCAACGTCGACTTTGCCGTGCTTGGCCTGGAAGAACGCGACAGCGGCGACGTGGCGCGGCGCCTGGGTGATGAAGCGACCTTCCAGTTGCTGGCCACGCGCAATATCCAGACCCTGGCCAAGTACAGCTTCAAGCGCATCGTTACCTGCGACCCGCACAGTTTCCATGTGCTGAAAAACGAGTACGGCGCCTTTAACGGCAACTACCTCGTGCAACACCACAGTACGTTCATGGCCGAGTTGATCGGCGAGGGCGCGTTGAACCTGGGCCAACACAAAGGCAACAGCGTGACCTACCACGACCCATGCTACCTGGGCCGCTACAACGGCGAGTACGAGGCGCCGCGCCAAGTGCTGCGGGCGTTGGGCATTGAGGTCAAAGAGATGCAACGTTCGGGCTTCCGTTCACGCTGCTGCGGTGGCGGCGGCGGTGCGCCGATCACCGACATTCCCGGCAAGCAACGGATTCCGGACATGCGCATGGAAGACATCCGCGAAACCGGCGCCGAGCTGGTGGCTGTGGGCTGCCCGCAGTGCACGGCAATGCTCGAAGGTGTAGTCGAGCCGCGCCCATTGATCAAGGACATCGCCGAATTGGTGGCCGACGCTTTATTGGAAGACGCCGCGCCTGCCACTTCGCCGACTAAACGCCCTGTCCAACAAAAGTCTGCGGAGGTGCATTGATGAGCGACATTATCCGCCGCGACCCACGGGCCGAATGGATCGCCCGCAACCGTCTGCACCCGCTGCACGCGGCGATGCAGCCGGTGCAACACAGTTGGATGGGGCCTAACGGCGTCATCCGCAAGAACGTCCACGGTGTTGGTTTTATCGGTCCCAACGGCATCAAGCGTATCGACCGCAGCGGCGCCCAGCAGGGCGGTGCGGCCAAGCGTACGGCAGCGGTGGAAGTGCAGTTGCCACTGCATCAGGTGCCGGCGCCGGCGTTCTACATCAACGTGGTGCCGGACATGGTCGGCGGTCGCCTGAGCAGCCACGACCGCGACCTGCTGGGCCTGGCGCGGCAACTCGCTGGCAGCGATGGCGCGGTGTTGGCGGTGGTGTTTGGCGAGCACAAGGAAAATGCGTTTGCCACGGCGGGCGTCGACCGCCTGCTGGTGCTGGAAGGTCACGAATTCGACGGTTATTCACCGGAGCAACGGGTGCAAGGTTTGCGCGCTGTGGATAACCAGTTCAACCCGCGCCACTGGTTGCTGCCGGACAGCCGCAGCGGTGGTGGCGAACTGGGCCGACGCTTTGCCGCCAGCCTCAAGGAACGCCCGGCCACGCGGGTCTGGCAGATCAAGGGCGACGAGTGCATCGGCCGCGCCGGGGCTGGCCAGGAAGACTTGGCCCGGCCGTTGGCGCGCCTGATCCTGGCGGCCGTGGAGTGCGCTGAACCGGTCAGCGAAACCCGGCATGAAGTGTTGCCCGTGGAGTTATCCACAGCCCTGGCGCGCAGCTTGCCGCGCATTGAAGATCTTGGCGCGGTGGCGGTTGACCCGGCGGCGATTCCCATGGCCGAGGCGGAATTCATTTTCTCCGGCGGCAATGGCGTGAAGGACTGGACGCTTTTCCACCAGACCGCCGCCGCATTGGGTGCCACCGAGGGCGCCTCGCGGGTGGCCGTGGACGACGGCTTTATGGCGCGTGATCGCCAGGTCGGCGCCAGCGGCACCTGGGTCACCGCGCGGGTGTATGTGGCCGTGGGTATTTCCGGGGCCATCCAGCACCTGCAAGGCATCGGTGCCTGCGACAAGGTGGTGGCGATCAACCTAGACCCCGGCTGCGACATGATCAAGCGGGCCGACCTCTCGGTCATTGGCGAAAGTAACGCGATACTGCAAGCCTTGATCGATGCGGTCGAGGCCTACCGCAACGGCGCCAAGCGCGATGCGGCTTAAGGATATGGCCATGACCACGAATGTAATCAGTTTGGTTTCCATCGGCGCCCACCCTACCTCCGGGCGCCCGCGCCGTGCGGAGCAGGACGCCCGCGCTGTCGAACTGGGTTTGCAGATGGCTGGGGATAAGTTGCAGGTGCTGCATGCCGGCAACATCGCCGAACCGACCCTGCGTAGTTACCTGGGCATGGGCTTGCCAGAGTTACATGTACTGGAGCAACCGGCTGGCAGCGATGCGTTGCCGGTACTCAGTGAATACTTGCGCGATGCCGGTGCCCAGGTGGTGCTCACCGGCAGCCAGGCCGAAACCGGTGAAGGCTCGGGCATGTTGCCGTTCTTGCTGGCCGAGCAGTTGGGCTGGCCGCTGATAGTCGGGCTGGCGCAGGTTGAATCGATCGAAGCGGGCGTGGCCCATGTGCTGCAAGCCCTGCCACGCGGCCAGCGGCGCCGGTTGAAGGTGCGTTTGCCATTTCTGGCGACCGTGGATAACGCCGCGCCCAAGCCTCGGCAAAGTGCGTATGGCCCGGCGCAGCGCGGTGAACTGGCGGCTCACGAAGTTGAAGTCGAGCAGGACGCGTTATACACAGGGGCCGTGCTGCAACCGGCCAAGCCTCGCCCCAAGCGGCTCAAGGTGATCAAGGCCAAGAGCGGCGCCGATCGTATGAAAGCCGCCACGGCCAAGGCCAGCGGCGGCGGTGGGCAAGTGCTCAAGGGCCTTAGCCCGGAAGCGGGTGCCGAGGCCATTCTCAAGTTGTTGGTTGAGGAAGGCGTCGTACGCTGATCCCCTGTGGGCGCTGGCGTATCTGTACCTGTAGTGAGCGGGCTTGCCCGCGCTGGGTGGCGAAGCCGCCCCAATAAATACGCCGCTGAGTTTCAGATAAAACCAAGTCGCCTAGTTTGGGGCGGCTTCGCCCCCCAGCGCGGGGCAAGCCCGCTCACCACAAGGATGTGTAGATTCCAAGGGCTATAGCAGGGAAGCCAGCGCCCACTTCTTAACGTCCCTTGGGCTTACCCACAATCCCTGTTGACCCGTCTGTGGATAACCTGTTCGCGGTTGTCCACAGCCCCTGTCAATCAAGCCCTCCAGCCCTCTGTACGAAAAACAACCAAGCTAACTGGCCGTTTTTGCTTGGGTTTTTCCCTGCACTCCGCCATTTAACACATCAGACTTGCCCCCATACTCTGTTGGCGCTTCTGTGGATAAGGTGTTCGCTATCGGCCACAGCCCTTATGATTAAAGGCGTTCATGAGATTGATCAAAGTCTGATCGATTTAAGCTTTTACGCAAATAAAATCCCTGCATACCGCGATTTATGAAGGTTTGAGGTGGTTTTCCACAGCGCTGTCAAAGTTGCCCCCAAAGTCTGTTGGTGCTTCTGTGGATAAGGTGTTCGCCTACCGCTACAGGGCACGTGATTCGTGGCTTTCAGTGAGTTGATCAATAAGTGATCAGGAGCGGGTGAAAACCGCTGGCTTGAATAAGTCACGGATTTTCTTCATTTAATTTTAGGCGGGAGACGTACTTGCCCACAATTGCTGTGGGTGGCTCTGTGGATAAGTTGTTGGGTAAAGGCTGGAGGGCGGGTATCTACAGGCGCTAGCGAGGCTTGCTCAAATTTTGAACAGTTAAGACATTCAACGGTGGGAACGAGCAAGCCCGCTCCCACCGTTTGATCTGTGGGTGTCAATTACTCGTGGGCGGCAACGCCTTTGAGGTAAGGCGCCGGCGCCGCGCCCAGGTTGCTCAACATGCGCTCGCTGTACCAGTCAACGAAGTTCACCACACCGAACTCGTAGGTTTTGGAGTACGGGCCGGGCTGGTAGGCGGTGGAGTTGATCCCGCGCTGGTTCTCTTCGGCCAGGCGACGGTCCTGGTCGTTGGTGGCGTCCCACACCTGGCGCATGCGGTCCACGTCGTAGTCCACACCTTCCACGGCGTCCTTGTGCACGATCCACTTGGTGGTGACCATGGTTTCCTGGGCGCTGATCGGCCACACGGTGAACACGATGATGTGGTCGCCCATGCAGTGGTTCCACGAATGCGGCAGGTGCAGGATGCGCATCGAGCCCAGGTCCGGGTTCTTGATGCGGCCCATGAGTTTGGCGCAGCCCTGTTTGCCATCCAGGGTCATCGACACGGTGCCCTTGAGCAGCGGCATGCGCACGATGCGGTTGCGCAGGCCAAAGCTGGCGTGTGCGTAAGGGATTTTCTCGGCATCCCAGGCGGCAGCGGAGGCGGCCACGTGGTCCTTGAAGGCCTGGTCGGCGCGCGGGTCGGTGACGTCGTCCCATTCCAGCAGGGTTTTCAGCAGTTCCGGGTGCGACGCGTTGCAGTGGTAGCACTCGCGGTTGTTTTCCAGTACCAGTTTCCAGTTGGCTTTTTCGAACAAGGTGGTCTGAATGGCCACCTTGGTGTTTTCCATGTCGTAGGGTTCCATGTAATGGCTCAGCGTCGACAGGAAGTCATCGATGGCCGGCGGGTTCTCGGCCAGGCTGATGAAGATGTAGCCGCCGGCGGTCTTTACGTTCACCGGCTTGAGGCCGTATTGCTTCATGTCGAAGTCGGCGCCCATCTCGGTGCCGGCGAACAGCAGGCGGCCGTCCAGTTCGTAGGTCCACTGGTGGTAATGGCAGACCAGTTTGGCAACCTTGCCCTTGTCGCTGGTGCACAAACGTGAACCACGGTGGCGGCACACGTTGTGGAACGCATGCACCACGCCGTCGGCGCCACGGATCACGATGATCGGGTTCTTGCCCACTTGCAGGGTCAGGTAGTTGCCCTTGGTGGGGATCTCGCAGGTCATGCCGGCAATCAACCACTCTTTCTGGAAGATCTCCTGCATGTCGATATCAAACAGCCGTTCATCAGAGTAGAACGGCTGTGGCAGTGAAAAGGTGCGCTCGCGCTCTTGCAGCATCTGCGCGGTGGCCTTGCGTGCGGGTTCCAGCGGATCGCCCAAGCTTAAGGTTGCGGTGACGTCCATCGTGTGGGTCCTCATGGCCATTCTGTGTGGCCGAGATAAGTGGCTAATCAGGTTTGCAGCAAGGCGTAAAGAAAGCGTCTGTGTTGGGAGCGAGTGTGGGGCCGCCGATGCGCCGAACCTTATCCATGGGCGACATGGCCCAACCTGATCCCGACGCGCAAGCCTAGGTCGTTGGGGGCTGGTCGCGATAAGTATGTGAATGTCGCAGATAGGTAAATGGGTGGTTCTCGCGTTACGCAGAATCGCCACCATAAGGCCGACGTCGGCGGTGGAGAACAACATGTCCAGTAATTTCCTGAATCCGGTAACCACCCAGACCTGGGCCAATGGTCGGCACATTGTCCGTTGCGTCAAAGTCATCCAGGAAACCTGGGACGTGCGCACCTTCTGTTTCATGGCCGACCAGCCGATCCTGTTCTTTTTCAAGCCAGGGCAGTTCGTCACCCTGGAGCTGGAAATCGAAGGCCAGCCGATCATGCGCTCCTATACTATTTCCAGTTCACCGTCGGTGCCTTACAGCTTTTCGGTGACCATCAAGCGTGTGCCGGGCGGCAAGGTTTCCAACTGGCTGCACGATACCCTTCATGAAGGGCAAGAGTTGGCGGTGCACGGGCCGGTCGGTTTGTTCAACGCCATCGACTTCCCGAGCCCGAAAGTGTTGTACCTCAGCGGCGGCGTCGGCATCACGCCGGTGATGTCCATGGCGCGCTGGTTCTATGACACCAACGCCAACGTCGACATGACGTTTATCCACAGCGCCCGTTCGCCCAAAGACATCATCTACCACCGCGAGCTGGAGCACATGGCATCGCGGATCGACAACTTCAGCCTGCACCTGATCTGCGAGAAACATGGGTTGGGTGAGCCTTGGGCGGGGTATCGCGGTTACCTGAACCACAAGATGCTCGAACTGATGGTGCCGGACTTCCTGGAGCGCGAAGTGTTCTGCTGCGGCCCTACGCCGTACATGAACGCGGTGAAACGCCTGCTGGAAGCTGCGGGTTTCGACATGGCGCGTTACCACGAGGAATCCTTCGGCGCGACGCCAGCGGAAGCCCGTGCGGATGCGGTGGAACAAGCCGAACAAGCCGCCGACGCGCCGGAAATCGATCTGGCGGATCTGCACCAAGTGGAGTTCATCGCGTCGGGTAAGAGCATTCGCGTGGCACCGGGCGAAACCGTGCACGCGGCGGCGGCCAAGCTTGGGCTGTTGATCCCGAAAGCCTGCGGCATGGGCATCTGCGGAACGTGCAAGGTGATGAAGCTGGGTGGCGAGGTCGAGATGGACCACAACGGCGGGATCACCGAGGAAGACGAAGCCGAAGGCTACATCCTGTCGTGCTGCAGTGTGCCGAAGGGGGATGTGCGCATTGAGTTCTGATGCTCAATACAGCCCAGGCCGACGGTCCTGATGAACGTGATTGTGGCCGCTGATTGACTTGTCCCGGGCCTGCGCCAGTGGCAAGTCAGCCACTAGCTGGTGTTCCTCCGGATGGGAGGTCGCGCCGGCCAATGGGTAGCCGTCAGCGTCGACGATGACCGAGCCGCCCACCCAGTTGACGCCGCGTTCCTCGCCATAGCGGTCGCACGCGGCGATGAACATGCGGTTGACTGCCGCGTTGGCCTGGACCCGCACGATCTCTGCCGGCCTTTCACCTGCAGGCCGCGCGCCTTCTGGCCAGTTCACCGGCGCGCAAAGCAGGTCCGCGCCGGCCAGCGCTGGCAGACGTACCCACTCGGGCAGTTCCAGGTCGTAGCAGATCATCACGCCGATCCGTCCGACGGCGGTGTCGACCACTGGCGGCGGCGAGTCGCCGGGGGTGAATATCAGCTTCTCGCGGTCCCACAAATGCGCCTTGCGGTATACCGTCAGCCGCCCGGTGGGTTCGACCAGTGCGGCACTGTTGGCAACGCGTCCCGCGCTCAGGCGCTCGCAGAACCCTGCGACGATGATGATTCCCAGCTCAAGCGCCAGGCTTTTCCACAGGCTAAGGGTCGGGCCGTCAAGTGTCTCGGAGACCGTGTGAGCTTCGTCCTGGTCGGTGAATACGTAACCGCTTTGGATCAGCTCTGGTAGGACAACTACGTGGGCGTTGAGGTTGGCGGCCGCGCGGATCGAGCGTTCGGTCAGCGCGCGGTTGTAGTCGGCCTCGCCGATACGCGGCGCCAGTTGATGGCAAACGACGCGTAGCGTCTCCATGACTAGTCTCCTTCTAATTGATGTTCGCTGGCCTGCATGGCCAGCGACTCGGCAGCGTGGTCGAGGTGGCGAGTCATCACGCAGTAAACCAGCGCCGAGACTGCCAGGCCTATCACGAACGCAATATCGGCGCCGCCCAACATCGTGCTGATGGGGCCTTGGTAAAAATCCAGAGCCATAAAAGGAATCATAGCGGCTAAACCGAGGAAGTACGCGGTGAGCCCGGCACCCGACCAACGCCCATAGATGCCGGCCGGGTTGAATATGTCGCTGATTGCGTAGTGCCCTTTTCGTACGACGTAGAAGTCTGCGAGGTTGACGGCCGTCCAGGGCACCAGGAAATACAGCATCAAGAGCACGAAGGTGTTGAAGCTGCTCAGGTAGCTCTCAGGGATGCTCAAGGCAATCACGAAAATGATTGCGGCCACCAGGCTGATCCCGACGATGCGGCTCTTGATCCTGGGTTTGATCGGGACAAAACCGTCAATGGCGCTGATCCCGGTGAGCATCGCGCCATAACAGTTGACGGCCATGATGCCGACCAGCGCCGGCACGGCAATCAGCACGGTAAAGGTGCCAAACCCAGGCAACAGTTGGTTGCCCACGGCCTGGACACTGCCAATGGCGTCGGGTGAGGGCAGCGCCGAGGCCAGGAATGCGCCCAACGACATCAACCACAGCGCCGAGCCCGCAGCCCCCAGGTAGGTCCAGAGGATGACACTGCGCGACGGCGTGCTGTGGGGCAGGTAGCGCGAGTAATCCGAGACATACACGGCGTAGCTGATCTGATAGCCCGCAGCGGCTGACAATTGGATCAGGAAGGCCGACCAGGAAAAATGTGCGTCGGCCACGGCTGAATCGGCCTGCAGGTGCAGCAAGGCCGCGACGGTCAGGACCGCGAAGACACTGATCATCACGTAGGTCAGCCAGCGTTGCACGGTGTGCAGGAGGTCGTGGCCGATGACGGCGATCACCACCGCAAGGATGATCATCAATGCATACCAGGGCGCGCGGTGGCCGGGCAGCACAGTATTGATGGCGTCGGTGGCCAGGATGACGTTGAACACGTTGAAACCGATGTACACGAAGACCACTGCGACAAACGGCACGATGGCGCCACGCAGGCCGAACTGGGCGCGCGACTGGATCATCTGCGGCAAGCCCATGCGCGGTCCCTGGTTGGCGTGGAACGCCATGGCGAACGTGCCCAGGCACACGCCGATTACGATCGCCAGGATCGCGTACATCAGGCTCAGCCCCAAGGCTGCGCCGGTAAACCCGGTGACCATGGTGGTGAGCACGAAGTTGCCGGTGAACCAGAACGGCGCCTGATGCCACACCTTGCCGTGGCGTTCATTGCGCGGCACGTAGTCGATGGAGCGGGTTTCGATTTTCAGCGTGCTGGAGGCGGGAGCAGCCGATCGGTCGGAGGGCATGTTCATAGGTATCACGGTCTGTTTTTATTGAGTGAGTTGCGCAGAGTCTTGTAAGCAAAAAAACAATTGAATCGGCATTTTCAAATAATCACTTTATGAATCTCTGAACTGAGTGCGCAAAACCCTCTGGAATAAGGTTTGCCTTACTGATTCACTTTTTTATTTCCAACGGATATAGAGACATTTCCTACGAGTCACTACGCTGAAGAACACATTCGTCGTAGTCACCTTTCGCAGTGAAGCAGTAGGTGGACGTCCTGTTTGCACACCAAGGATGATTGCCATGTCTGCTATTCCCTCCCGAAGTAAAGGCGCTGCGCGCTTGCTTGCCAACGATGTCAGTGCACTGGTTCCTGACTTTCCTTTTCATTACCGTCGGTTCCTTGATACCGCCGTGAGTAACGGCACTCCGTTGGCGCAGGTTTCCAGCCTGGCGTATGGCAGCAAGGTGTTGATCGTCGGCGCAGGCGTTGCGGGAATGGTGGCGGCCTATGAAGCCATGCGCATGGGTTTACACCCTGTGGTGGTAGAGGCCAGTGATCGTATTGGTGGGCGGCTGTATTCCTACGTGGCGGGTGATCCGCAAGATCCGGCGAACAGTGTGATCTGTGAAATGGGGGCGATGCGCTTTCCTGTGTCAGGCAAGGCGTTGATGCACTATTTCGAGAAGGTCGGCATGACGGCCAACTCGGCGGATTTTCCCAACCCTGGTTCGGCGGCAACCTCCAGTACGGTAGTCGACTACCAGCAAAAACAGACCTATTACGAAGGCAATAACCTGCCGCCGGAATACGCCGAGATTGAGCGGTTGTTGTTCGAGGTGTTCCTTGAGCAGGACCCGATCAAGTTCACCGAGATGGAAGCGGCAATGTCCGAGGGCAGCATTGATCAGGCCAAGATCAAGACCTTGTGGAACGCAATCCTGGATGCGGGTTGGGACAACCTCAGTTTTTTTGCCGCGATGGTCGAGCAGGCGGGGTGGAGTCGCGAAGACATTGATCTGTTCGGCCAGATCGGCTTCGGCACCGGCGGTTGGAACACCGACTATCCCAATTGTTTCCTGGAGGTGCTGCGGGTGCTGTATACCGGGCTGGATACCAACCATAAGTTGATGTTCGACGGTTCCAGCGAGCTGCCAACACGGTTATGGAGTCGCGCCCCGGATACCTTTGGTGACGCCATGGCGCATTGGCCTGCGGGCACCACTGTCCAAGGCCTGACGACCCAAGTCATTGCCCAGCCTTTAAAGCAGGAGGTGCGGCAGATTATACGTCGCCCGGATGGCGAGTTCGACGTATGGGTGTACGACCATAATCTGGGAGACGATCGTCAATACACTTTTCCTGCCGTGGTCTACACCCCTCACAAGCGGATCCTCGACAAATTCCGCTACATGGATGGGGCCGCCCGCTTCAATCAAATGAATGACCTGTTATCCCCAAAGGAATGGGAAGCGGTGATGTACACGCACTACATGCAATCCGCCAAAATCTTCGCGCAAACCCAGCGGCCCTTCTGGACTGATGTGGAAGCAGATTTTCAACACAAGATGAGCGTGACCCTGTCGGATCGCATCACCCGTGGCACCTACCTGCTGGACTACAGTCAAGGCCTCGGGCCTTACAGGGGGAGCGGTATGTTTTTGTCTTATACCTGGAATGACGACAGCCTCAAATTCCTGGGGGATCGCAGTGCGCCGCAGCCGTCCCACGTGCAGGTGTGCACAAGCTTGCTGGACAGCGTGTATGCCCCTCATCAGTTGAACCTGGCGGCTGAGTTCGGCATGACCAACCCCTTTGTCGAAATCAACTGGGAGGAGCAGCCGTTTTTCCTGTGCGCGTTCAAAATGAATCTGCCGGGCCAGTACGAGTACCAGCGCTTGCTGTTTTCTCAGTTTATGAACGGTGTGCAGGGTCCGAAACCCGATGGGTTCATTCTGGCGGGTGACGACGTTTCGTTCACGGGAGGCTGGGCAGAAGGAGCGGTGACGACGGCCTTGAATGCCGTCAATAAGCTGGCGTTGAAATTCAACGGTGGGACCTTTCTCACAAACCGCGGCCCCATTGATGATTGGCAAGCGCTTCAGCCGAAGGCCTTGTGAGCGAAATCACATCAGTCCCGCGTCGCAGGTCATGAGTCTGCGGCGCGGGCGTTAGTGGTTAGCGCACGAAAAGGTTGATGATGTATCCGCCGGATGCTGTCATTTCGAACTCTTTTCCAGTCACGGTAAAGGTTCTGGACGGCTCGATGATGGTGTCGCCGACGTTGGCCAGCTTCCTGAGGTCGTCCAGGCTGACGAATGTAGCATCGACGTCGGCACGCAGCTGAGAATCAGTGGTGTAGCATTGAATTTCCATGATGTTGCCCTCTATAGGATTTCCATTTCCAGCCGATTGTTCGGCAGGCAGTCAGCCCCGAAAAACGCGTCCGTCTGTTCGGGGTGACGAGATCCTACTCAAGGAAGGGGGTAGATAGATACTGTCAGAAATACGTACAAACAGTCTCTGAAACGCTGCTGAAAGCCCCGTGGTTTCAGGCCTCCATCACTTTCCGAATATCCGCCGCCAATTCTCTTACACGTTCTTCCTCGGTATCCCACGCACACATGAAGCGTGCGCCGCCTTTGCCGATAAAGGTGTAGAAGCGCCAGCCCTTGGCGGTCAACGCGGCAATCGCCGGTTCCGAGAGTTGCAGGAATACGCCATTGGCCTGCACAGGGAACATCAGCTCAACGCCAGGAATATCCGCCACCAGGCTGCTCAGCAGTTGTGCGCAGTGGTTGGCGTGACGGGCGTGTTTGAGCCAGGCGTCGTTTTCCAGCAGGCCTACCCAGGGGGCGGAGAGGAAGCGCATTTTCGAGGCCAGCTGGCCCGCTTGTTTGCAGCGATAGTCGAAGTCTTCCGCCAGTTTGTGGTTGAAGAACAGGATCGCTTCGCCCACCGCCATGCCGTTTTTGGTACCGCCAAAGCACAGCACATCTACGCCGGCCTTCCAGGTCAGGTCCGCTGGCGAGCAGCCGAGGAAGGCGCAGGCGTTGGAGAAACGCGCGCCGTCCATGTGCAGGTTCAGGCCCAGTTCCTTGCAGGTGGCGCTGATGGCGCGGATTTCTTCCGGGGTGTACACGCTGCCGACTTCAGTGGCCTGGGTAAGCGTGACCACGCGCGGCTTGGGGTAGTGGATGTCCTGGCGCTTGAGGGCGATCTCGCGGATCGACTCCGGGGTCAGTTTGCCGTTTTCGGTGCGTGCGGTGAGCAGCTTGGAGCCGTTGGAGAAAAACTCCGGCGCGCCGCATTCGTCGGTCTCGACGTGGGCGGTTTCCGAGCAAATCACGCTATGGTAGCTCTGGCACAAAGAGGACAGCGCCAGGGAGTTGGCCGCTGTACCGTTGAAGGCGAAGAACACTTCGCAGTCGGTTTCGAACAAGTTGCGGAAACCGTCGGCGGCGCGGTGGGTCCATTCATCATCGCCGTAGGCGCGCTGATGGCCTTGGTTGGCTTGTTCCATGGCGGCCCAGGCTTCCGGGCAGATGCCGGAATAGTTGTCACTGGCGAATTGTTGGCTCTTGTCGGTCATGGCCCATTCCTATGGTCGATGTTGGTGCGCACTGTAACCAAGATTGTCGCGGGTGCGCACGCACTGTAAATGCAAAGTCACTGGGGAATTATGCACGGTACTGAAACGATTCCTGTCGGACGCGTCCGTGATGGCGCCTTGGATTTGCTCAAGTGGCTGGCGCTGTTGAGCATGGTGCTGGACCACCTGCGTTATGTCGGTTTGAACCTGGATGGCTTGTATGTGCCGGGGCGCCTGGCGTTTCCGTGGTTTTGCCTGGCGATTGCGGCGAATTTGCATCGGACGAGAATCGCGCCTGTCACGGGCCAGTGGCGGTATCTGGGATGGTTGTTGCTGTTCAGCGTGATCAGCGAAGTGCCGTATCGGATGTTTATCGATGATGCCGATACGTTGAACGTGCTGCCAACCTTGGCGTTGGGGTTGCTGGTTGCGCGAGGATGGCAGCAGAAGGCGCTTTTTGATCGAGGATTGGCGTTGATTGCCGTCGTAATCGGCGCTGTATTTTCCACGCACCTGATGTTCGGTTTTTTTGGTGTGTTGCTGCCGCTGGCGATGCTGTTGGTGTTTCGCCGGCCCTGGTATTTAAGCGTGTTGCCGGGGTTGGTGTGTGTGGCCGCCAATCAATGGCAGGTATTGCTCAATAGCGGCACGCCTGTCGCGTTGATGGGGTTGGCCGCCTGCCTGATCGCGCCATTGGCGGGATTAGTCCTGTTGCGACATGCCAAAGATGTCGCGCCCCCGGCCATGCGCCGTTGGGCTTACGCCCTCTACCCCCTGCATTTCCTCCTGCTGCTGCTCGTTCGCAAGATCATCGCGTAACCCTTGTGGGAGCTGGCTTGTCGAATCGTCGAACCGCTGCGATGGCATTACGTCGGTTCTGCTTATAGACCGAGGTGTCTGCATCGCAGGCAAGCCAGCTCCCACACAAACCCATTCCCACATTTGTTTCGGTGTTGTTCACGCCATGTCGTAAACGCACCTTTGCGTGGCGTCCGTAGGCATTTGACCTGCTGGCGTCAGCCCTACCATCGCATCAAAGGGCTCTGCACGGGCCTCAACAATACGAAAGGCTGGGAGAGACGCGATGTTCAGCAAACAAGACCAGATCCAGGGATATGACGACGCACTGCTGGCGGCCATGAATGCCGAGGAGCAGCGTCAGGAAGATCATATCGAGCTGATCGCGTCGGAGAACTACACCAGCAAGCGCGTGATGGAAGCCCAGGGCAGCGGCCTCACCAACAAATACGCCGAAGGCTACCCGGGCAAGCGCTACTACGGTGGCTGCGAGCACGTGGACAAGGTCGAAACCCTGGCCATCGAGCGCGCCAAGCAGCTGTTCGGTGCCGATTACGCCAACGTGCAGCCGCACTCCGGCTCGTCCGCCAACAGCGCGGTGTACCTGGCCCTGCTGAACGCCGGTGACACCATCCTCGGCATGAGCCTGGCCCATGGCGGCCACCTGACCCACGGCGCCAAAGTGTCGTCCTCAGGCAAGCTGTACAACGCGGTGCAATACGGCATCAACACCGACACCGGCCTGATCGACTACGACGAAGTCGAACGCCTGGCCGTGGAACACCAGCCGAAGATGGTGGTGGCCGGTTTTTCCGCCTACTCCAAGACCCTGGATTTCCCACGCTTTCGCGCGATTGCCGACAAAGTCGGCGCGCTGTTGTTTGTCGACATGGCCCACGTCGCCGGCCTGGTTGCCGCCGGCCTGTACCCGAACCCGCTGCCGTACGCCGATGTGGTCACCACCACTACCCACAAGACCCTGCGCGGTCCGCGTGGCGGCCTGATCCTGGCCAAGGCCAACGAAGCCATTGAAAAGAAACTCAACGCCGCTGTATTCCCCGGCGCCCAGGGCGGCCCGCTGATGCACGTCATCGCCGGCAAGGCCGTGTGCTTCAAGGAAGCCCAGGAGCCTGGCTTCAAGGTCTACCAGCAACAGGTGATCGACAACGCCCAGGCCATGGCCGAGGTGTTCATCAAGCGCGGCTACGACGTAGTGTCCGGCGGCACCGACAACCACCTGTTCCTCGTCAGCCTGATCCGTCAGGGCCTCACCGGTAAAGAGGCAGACGCTGCTCTCGGACGCGCCCACATCACCGTCAACAAGAACGCCGTGCCGAATGACCCGCAGTCGCCGTTCGTGACCTCGGGCCTGCGCATCGGCACCCCGGCGGTGACCACGCGCGGTTTCAAAGTGCCGCAGTGCATCGAACTGGCGGGCTGGATCTGCGACATCCTCGACAACCTCGGCGACGCCGATGTCGAGGCCAACGTGGCCAAGCACGTGTCTGCCCTGTGCGCTGATTTCCCGGTTTATCGCTGAGCGCGGTTTTGGAGTAATGACTATGCAACGCTACTCAGGCTTCGGCCTCTTCAAGCACTCACTCAGCCACCACGAAAACTGGCAGAAGATGTGGCGCACGCCGACCCCTAAAAAGGTCTACGACGTAGTCATCGTCGGCGGCGGCGGGCATGGTCTGGCGACCGCTTACTACCTGGCCAAGGAGCACGGCATCACCAACGTGGCCGTGGTCGAGAAAGGCTGGCTGGGCGGCGGTAACACCGCGCGCAACACCACCATCGTGCGTTCCAACTACCTGTGGGACGAGTCGGCGCACCTTTACGAACACGCGATGAAACTGTGGGAAGGCCTGTCCCAGGACCTGAACTACAACGTGATGTTCTCGCAGCGCGGCGTGTACAACCTGTGCCACACCCTGCAAGACATCCGTGATTCCGAGCGCCGCGTCAGCGCCAACCGCCTCAACGGCGTGGACGGCGAGCTGCTCAACGCCAAACAGGTAGCGGACGAGATCCCGTACCTCGACTGCTCGAAAAACACCCGCTACCCGGTCCTCGGCGCCACCGTGCAACGTCGCGGCGGCGTGGCCCGCCACGATGCCGTGGCCTGGGGCTTCGCCCGCGCGGCTGACGCGCTCGGTGTGGACTTGATCCAGCAGACCGAAGTGATCGGCTTCCGTAAGGAAAACGGCGTGTGCATTGGCGTGGAAACCAACAAGGGCTTTATCGGCGCCAAGCGCGTCGGTGTGGTCACGGCCGGTAACTCTGGGCACATGGCCTCGCTGGCCGGTTTCCGCCTGCCGATCGAATCCCATCCGCTGCAAGCGTTGGTGTCGGAGCCGATCAAGCCGATTATCGACAGCGTGATCATGTCCAATGCCGTGCACGGTTACATCAGCCAGTCCGACAAGGGCGACCTGGTGATCGGCGCCGGTATCGACGGCTACAACGGCTACGGCCAGCGCGGTTCGTACCCGGTGATCGAGCACACCATCCAGGCCATCGTCGAGATGTTCCCAGTGCTGTCCCGCGTGCGCATGAACCGCCAGTGGGGCGGCATCGTCGACACCACGCCGGATGCGTGCCCGATCATCTCCAAGACACCGGTTCCGAACATGTTCTTCAACTGCGGTTGGGGCACCGGTGGTTTTAAAGCGACTCCGGGCTCAGGCAACGTGTTTGCCGCCAGCCTCGCCAAGGGTGAAATGCACCCGTTGGCTGCACCTTTTTCCATCGACCGTTTCCACAACGGTGCGTTGATCGACGAACACGGCGCTGCGGCCGTCGCCCACTAACAGGAGAAATTCCCTATGTTGCATATCTTCTGTCCTCACTGTGGCGAACTGCGCTCCGAAGAGGAATTCCACGCGTCCGGCCAAGCGCACATCCCGCGCCCGCTGGACCCGAACGCCTGCACCGATGAAGAGTGGGGCGACTACATGTTCTTCCGTGACAACCCGCGCGGCCTGCACCACGAGCTGTGGATTCACGCCGCCGGTTGCCGCCAGTATTTCAACGCCACACGCGACACCGTGACCTACGAAATTCTTGAAACCTACAAGATCGGCACCAAGCCGCAATTCACCGCCAAGGCTGCTGGAGAGAAGGTATGAGCCAGACCAATCGCCTGTCCAACGGTGGCCGGATCGACCGCAATAAAGTCCTCACGTTTACCTTCAACGGCCAGAGCTACAAAGGCTTTGAAGGCGACACACTGGCCGCGGCCTTGCTCGCCAACGGCGTCGACATCATCGGCCGCAGCTTCAAGTATTCGCGCCCACGCGGCATCTTTGCCGCGGGCGCCGAAGAGCCGAACGCGGTGCTGCAGATCGGCGCCACCGAAGCCACCCAGATTCCCAACGTGCGCGCCACGCAACAAGCGCTGTACCAAGGTTTGGTCGCCACCAGCACCAACGGCTGGCCAAACGTGAATACCGACGTGATGGGCATTCTCGGCAAGGTCGGCGGCAAGCTGATGCCACCGGGTTTCTACTACAAAACCTTCATGTACCCGCAATCGTTCTGGATGACGTACGAGAAGTACATCCGTAAGGCGGCTGGCCTTGGCCGCTCGCCGACCGAGAACGACCCGGACACCTACGACAACTTCAACCGTCACTGCGACGTGCTGGTGGTCGGCGCAGGCCCTGCGGGTTTGGCCGCTGCACTGGCTGCTGCGCGCAGCGGTGCACGTGTGATCATCGCCGATGAGCAGGAAGAGTTCGGTGGTTCGCTGCTCGACTCGCGTGAAAGCCTCGATGGCAAACCCGCTACTGATTGGGTTGCCAGCGTGATCGCTGAACTCAAAGCCCTGCCGGACGTGGTGCTGCTGCCCCGCGCTACCGTCAACGGTTATCACGACCATAACTTCCTGACCATCCACGAACGCCTCACCGACCACCTCGGTGACCGTGCGCCGATTGGCGTGGTGCGTCAGCGTATTCACCGTGTGCGTGCCAAGCGTGTCGTCCTCGCGACCGGTGCGTGCGAGCGTCCATTGGTGTACGGCAACAACGACGTGCCGGGCAACATGCTGGCCGGCGCAGTTTCCACCTACGTGCGCCGCTACGGCGTGGCACCGGGCAAGAAACTGGTGCTGTCGACCAACAACGACCACGCCTATCGCGTTGCGCTGGACTGGCTCGACGCCGGCCTGCAAGTGGTGGCCGTGGCCGATGTGCGCCATAACCCACGCGGCGCGCTGGTTGAAGAAGCCCGTGCCAAAGGCATTCGCATCCTCACCGGCAGCGCCGTGATCGAAGCCCGTGGCAGCAAGCATGTGACCGCTGCCCGCGTGGCCGCGATTGATCTGAAAGCACACAAAGTCACCAGCCCAGGCGAATGGCTGGACTGCGACCTGGTGGCCAGCTCCGGCGGCTACAGCCCGGTGGTCCACCTGGCCTCACACCTGGGCGGCAAGCCGACCTGGCGTGAAGATATCCTCGGTTTTGTACCGGGCGAAGCACCGCAGAAACGCGTGTGCGTCGGCGGTATCAACGGTGTCTACGGCCTTGGCGATTCCCTGGCGGATGGTTTTGAAGGCGGCGTGCGCGCGGCCAGCGAAGCCGGTTTTGCGCCGGTGGAAGGCACACTGCCAAAAGCTCTGAGCCGCCTGGAAGAACCGACGCTGGCTGTTTACCAAGTGCCGCACGACAAACCCACCGCACGGGCGCCAAAGCAATTTGTCGACCTGCAAAACGACGTGACTGCCGCCGCCATCGAACTGGCGACCCGCGAAGGTTTCGAGTCGGTTGAGCACGTCAAACGCTACACCGCGCTGGGCTTCGGCACCGACCAGGGCAAGCTGGGTAACGTCAACGGCCTGGCGATTGCCGCGCGCTCGCTGAACGTGACCATCCCGCAGATGGGCACCACCATGTTCCGCCCGAACTACACGCCGGTGACGTTCGGCGCGGTGGCGGGCCGTCACTGTGGGCACATCTTCGAGCCGGTGCGCTACACCGCGCTGCAAGCCTGGCACGTGAAAAACGGCGCCGAGTTTGAGGACGTCGGCCAGTGGAAACGCCCCTGGTATTTCCCGCGCAATGGTGAAGACCTGCACGCCGCAGTAAAACGTGAATGCCTGGCCGTGCGCGACAGCGTTGGTCTGCTCGATGCGTCGACCCTCGGCAAGATCGATATCCAGGGCCCGGATGCCCGCGAGTTCCTCAACCGCATCTACTCCAACGCCTGGACCAAGCTCGATGTGGGCAAGGCGCGCTATGGCCTGATGTGCAAGGAAGACGGCATGGTCTTCGACGACGGCGTAACCGCCTGTCTCGCCGACAACCACTTCCTGATGACCACCACCACTGGCGGCGCCGCCCGTGTGCTGCAATGGCTGGAAATCTACCAACAGACCGAGTGGCCAGACCTCAAGGTGTACTTCACCTCGGTCACCGACCACTGGGCCACCATGACCCTGTCCGGCCCCAACAGCCGCAAGCTGCTGGCCGAAGTGACCGACATCGACCTGGACAAGGACGGCTTCCCGTTCATGACCTGGAAGGAAGGCCTGGTCGGCGGGGTACCGGCTCGCGTGTTCCGGATTTCGTTTACCGGTGAGCTGTCGTACGAAGTCAACGTGCAGGCCGACTACGCCATGGGCGTGCTGGAAAAAATCGTCGAGGCCGGCAAGAAGTACAACCTGACCCCGTACGGCACCGAAACCATGCACGTACTGCGGGCCGAGAAGGGCTTCATCATCGTCGGCCAAGACACCGACGGTTCGATGACCCCGGACGACCTGAACATGGGCTGGTGCGTAGGCCGCACCAAGCCATTCTCGTGGATCGGCTGGCGCGGCATGAACCGTGAAGACTGCGTGCGTGAAGAGCGTAAGCAGCTGGTTGGGCTCAAACCGATCGATCCGACCGTTTGGCTGCCGGAAGGCGCGCAGCTGGTGTTCGATCCGAAGCAGTCGATTCCGATGAAGATGGTGGGTCACGTCACCTCAAGTTATGCGCACAACTCCCTGGGTTATTCGTTTGCCATGGGCGTGGTGAAGGGCGGCTTGAAGCGCGTCGGCGAGCGGGTCTTCTCACCGCAGGCGGATGGCAGTGTGATCGAGGCGGAGATTGTGTCTTCGGTGTTCTTCGACCCGAAAGGCGATCGTCAGAACATCTGATCGACGGCATCGCAGGCAAGCCAGCTTCCACACTTGAATGCATTCACCCTTCAAGAATGTGGGAGGGGGCTTGCCCCCGATGACGTCAGTAGCCGCACAACAGAATTCAGGAAAGGTGCTTTATGACAGCAGCCAACGTTTACCAACAACGCCCCACTACCGGCGCCAAGGCCGAGTCGTCGCTGCACCATGCCGACCTCGCCAGCTTGGTCGGCAAGGGCCGCAAGAACGCCGGTGTGACCGTGCGTGAAAAGAAACTTCTCGGCCACCTGACTATCCGCGGCGACGGCCATGACGCTGCTTTTGCCGCCGGCGTGCACAAGGCTCTCGGTATTGAGCTGCCAGCCGCTTTGACGGTGATCGTCAAAGGCGAAACCAGCCTGCAATGGCTCGGTCCGGATGAGTGGCTTTTGATCGTGCCAAGCGGTGAAGAATTCGCCGCCGAGCAAAACCTGCGTGCCGCCCTGGGTGACCTGCATATCCAGATCGTCAACGTCAGCGGCGGCCAGCAGATCCTTGAGCTCAGCGGCCCGAACGTGCGCGAGGTGCTGATGAAGTCCACCAGCTACGACGTGCACCCCAACAATTTCCCGGTGGGCAAGGCAGTGGGCACGGTGTTCGCCAAGTCGCAACTGGTGATCCGCCACACCGCTGAAGACACCTGGGAGCTGCTGATTCGTCGCAGCTTCTCGGATTACTGGTGGTTGTGGTTGCAGGATGCCTCGGCTGAATTCGGTCTGAGCGTCCAAGCCTGAGGAGTGACCCATGAGCCGCGCACCTGATACATGGATTTTGACCGCCGACTGCCCCAGCGTGCTCGGCACGGTGGACGCGGTCACCCGCTACCTGTTCGAGCAGGGCTGCTACGTTACCGAGCACCACTCGTTCGATGATCGGCTTTCCGGGCGATTTTTTATTCGCGTCGAATTTCGCCAGCCCGACGGTTTTGACGAGCAAGGTTTTCGCGATGGCCTGGCCTCTCGCGGTGAAGCCTTTGGCATGATCTTCGAGCTGACGGCGCCGAACTACCGGCCAAAAGTAGTAATCATGGTCTCAAAGGCCGATCACTGCCTGAACGACCTGCTGTACCGCCAGCGTATCGGTCAACTGTCGATGGACGTGGTGGCGGTGGTGTCCAATCACCCCGATCTGCAACCTTTGGCCGACTGGCACCAGATTCCCTACTACCATTTCCCCCTCGACCCCAACGACAAACCGTCCCAGGAGCGTCAGGTGTGGCAGGTGGTGGAAGACACCGGCGCCGAATTGGTGATCCTTGCGCGCTACATGCAAGTGCTGTCACCGGAGTTGTGCCGCAAGCTGGATGGCAAGGCCATCAATATCCATCACTCGTTGTTGCCGGGGTTCAAGGGCGCCAAGCCGTATCACCAGGCGTACAACAAGGGCGTGAAATTGGTTGGCGCCACGGCGCATTACATCAACAACGACCTGGATGAAGGCCCGATCATTGCCCAGGGTGTGGAGGTGGTGGATCACAGTCACTACCCCGAGGACTTGATTGCCAAGGGGCGTGATATTGAAGGGCTGACACTGGCCCGTGCAGTGGGGTATCACATTGAGCGAAGGGTGTTCTTGAACGCCAATAGAACTGTGGTGCTCTGACTGACGCTATCGCAGGCAAGCCAGCTCCCACATTGGGAGTATGTAAACCCAATCAAATGTGGGAGCCGGGCTTGCCCGCGATGAGGCCCTCACTAGCAACGCAAAAACAGCATCTGTACCCGAGCACTTAAACGCGCTGCCCACCCAACGGGCAACGCGGTTCCATAAAAACAACAGCGAGGTGAAAGCATGTCTGGTAATCGTGGTGTCGTGTATCTCGGCAACGGCAAGGTCGAAGTACAGAAAATCGACTATCCCAAAATGCAGGACCCCCGTGGCAGGAAGATTGAGCACGGCGTCATTCTGCGCGTGGTCTCCACCAATATCTGCGGCTCCGACCAACACATGGTGCGCGGCCGTACCACTGCCCAGACCGGCCTGGTGCTTGGTCATGAAATTACCGGTGAAGTGATCGAGAAGGGCAGCGACGTCGAGAACCTGAAGATCGGCGACCTGGTTTCCGTTCCCTTCAACGTCGCGTGCGGCCGTTGCCGCTCATGCAAAGAACAACACACCGGCGTGTGCCTGACCGTCAACCCGGCCCGTGCCGGTGGCGCCTACGGCTACGTCGACATGGGCGACTGGACCGGCGGCCAGGCTGAATACGTGCTGGTGCCGTACGCCGACTTCAACCTGCTGAAACTGCCGGACCGCGACAAGGCCATGGAGAAAATCCGCGACCTGACGTGCCTCTCCGACATCCTCCCGACCGGCTACCACGGCGCCGTCACTGCCGGTGTTGGCCCTGGCAGCACCGTCTACATCGCCGGCGCTGGTCCGGTCGGCCTGGCCGCTGCCGCTTCTGCACGCCTGTTGGGCGCTGCGGTGGTGATCATCGGCGACGTCAACCCAATCCGCCTGGCCCACGCCAAGGCACAAGGGTTCGAGATTGCCGACCTGTCCACGGACACTCCGCTGCACGAACAGATCGCTGCGCTGCTGGGTGAGCCGGAAGTGGATTGCGCCGTCGACGCCGTAGGCTTCGAAGCGCGCGGCCACGGCCATGAAGGCGTCAAGGCGGAAGCCCCGGCCACCGTACTCAACTCGCTGATGGGCGTAGTGCGCGTGGCGGGCAAGATCGGTATCCCGGGCCTCTACGTAACTGAAGACCCGGGCGCCGTGGATGCCGCTGCGAAAATGGGCAGCCTGAGCATTCGCTTCGGCTTGGGCTGGGCCAAATCCCACAGCTTCCACACCGGCCAGACCCCGGTGATGAAGTACAACCGCGCTCTTATGCAGGCGATCATGTGGGACCGCATCAACATTGCCGAGATCGTGGGCGTGCAGGTGATCAGCCTGGATGACGCGCCACGCGGGTATGGCGAGTTCGATGCGGGTGTGCCGAAGAAGTTTGTGATTGATCCGCATAAGCTGTTCAGCGCGGCATAACGTTCAAGGCTGAAAAAAATGGCGACCCGGAGGTCGCCATTTTTTATGGGTCACTGATGGTTGAAAGTCGCAGATAGGGATCGGCCACCTCACCGTTTTTGATCAGGCGCTTGCCACCGTAGTCGCAATAGACCTTGCCGTTGCGCTCACTGAACTCCTCGGCCTTGAGCGCGTATTCCGGGTCCAGATAGTCGTCCTTGGTGGCTGCCGTTTGCCCTGTCCACGCCTTGTCGTTGGTCGTGGCAGTGTACTGACAACCCTTGCCATAGGGCGCCGGAAGGTCAGGGTCTGTATAGGGTTTGGATTGAAGGTCGCGAGTGGCCGGGCATTGGTCGAGGCCCGTGGCCTGGTGCGGTGAGGCCTGGTCTCGCGTGCGAGAATGCAGGTTGTTGATTGCGCTGAAGACAGCATAAAAATTGGGTATCAATCCGATCATGATCGTTACAGCTCCTTGTTTTGTGGCCGAGCCTCTCCGTTGAAAGTGAATGGGAAGGCTGCCTTGAGTGGGCTGTCTGGATGGATGAGTTCCGCCACAACCTGGTCCGCTGACTGTGGGTTTGTGGGCGGTAACTGTAGGAATGTCTCGGTAGCGTTTTTCACCGATGCGTAAATGAGCACTTGGCAACTTCCATGGCTTCGCAATACGTGCCTTTCCAATCGCCTATCGGGAGAAGGTTCCAATGGAAGACAGGTTTGAGCGTGACCGAAAAGCTCGCGTCGTTGTTCATTGGCCCTTTGTAGGTGCAGGTGACGGATTGGTCGGTTGCATCGTAGCGGGCATCGTGAAACGTCGAATCAATAAGGTACGACGCTGTCGCCTGCGGGTTTGCGCCTACCCAGGTGCGACCATCGGGATATGACGCTTCATAGCGGTAACCTCCATTGGCCATCTCCGTTTGTTTGATGTCTTGGATCGGCGGGCAGGTGGAAGTCGCCGCGTGGGTACTGTCCATCAGTGACACCATGGCTAACACGCCTGCAAGCAGTGCACTTTTCATAGCCCACCTCCTGTGGGGCGTGGAAGGCCCTATGCTGCAGGTGGTGTGCGGGCGGCAGCTACTGTTAGAAGTGACAGTGATTTAGAAGAAATCGAGATTAAGGTGCGGTTTTTTATTGCCAGATATGAAAAAACGACGCGCGTACAGGTGATCAGCCTGGATGACGCACTACATGGTTTGCGTGTCAGCGATTGGCCAGAGCGCCTTGGTACACCGTCGGGCCGGTTGGCTGCTTGCTCAACGATCCACCCTTGGTCTCCGAGCTCACCATCAATTCCACTGGCTTGCGAATGCTGGCTTGCTGGCGTGGGTTCAATCCAATGATGCCCTTGCCATCTTCCGGTAACAGCCCCAGGGAAACCGGTGCGCCGTCTTCTGGCATGGCCCACAGTTCCAGGCTTCGGTCGGGTTCAGGCGCCGCCGCGGCAATGGGTTCAACTTCGAGGTAATCCTTGTGCGCCATGACCTGCGCTGCTGGCTGCTGGGTGGTGGTCACCAGGGTCGCGGCGGATTTGACGGTGTCCTGAGTGTAGAGCGCGCCGCCGAGCCCGGTGACGATGGCCACGCACACGCCGATGAACACGCGCGGGCGGCTCCAGAACGGGGGTTTTTGTTCAATCACTTGGGGGCGGCTGGCGCTCATACGGCTGTTCCTGGCATTTTTTGAATTCATTCCATGGACTGCCACCCTGCCATTGGGTTCCTCGGCCGGCCCGGAACAATGGGCTGGATGCCCAGTCAAACGCCTGCTTTCACCCCTACACCCAGAGGTTGTTTCGATGAAGATTTCACGCGGTTTCGCCCTTTCCTGCCTGATGACCCTGGCAGCCGGCCCGGTGCTCGCCGCAGGTTTCAGCCTTGGCGACGCGGCCAATGCCATTTCCGGTATGCAGGGTGGCAACAACAAGGCTGCCGCTGCCGCACCGTCTTCCGAGACGGCCGGTTTGCTGAGTGCATTGACCTCTCAACTGAACATCACCCCCGAACAAGCGGTCGGCGGCACTGGCGCCATGCTGGGCCTGGCCAAGAACAAGCTGAGCGGGAATGACTACTCGCAACTGGGCAATAGTGTGCCGGGCCTCGACCAGTTGTCGGGCAACAACGCATTGGGCAGCCTCGGGGCCTTGAGCGGGATGCTCGGCCAGGCCGGTGGCAGCAAGACCAGTGGCCTCGACGGCCTGCTGGGTAACGTGAAGAACACCAATGACCTGAACACCGCGTTCAGCGCCCTGGGCATGGACAGCGGCATGGTTAGCCAGTTTGCGCCGGTAATCCTGCAATACCTCGGCGGGCAGGGTGCCAACAGTTCCTTGCTGGGCAAGTTGGCCCAGGCGTGGGGTACTGGCAGCTAACGACTTTGTGCGCGCAGTTGTTCGATGCGCGCATCCTTCTCCTTCCAGAGCTGGTTTACCCAGTTCTGGACGGTCTGGCGAAAGGCCGGATCGTTCTCGTAATCCCCTTGCCACAATGCCGGGTCCAGCTCACGGGTACGGATATCGATGATCACCTTTGGCACTGCGCCACTGATCAAATCCCAGAACCCAGGGATTTTTTGCTGCGGATAGACAACCGTCACGTCGAGTACCGCATCCAGCTGTTCTCCCAGGGCTGCCAGCACAAACGCCACGCCACCCGCCTTGGGTTTGAGTAGCCGGGTAAACGGCGAATCCTGTTGCCTACGCTTGGCTTCGGTGAACCGCGTGCCTTCCAGATAATTGACCACCGTCACTGGCTGGCGCTTGAACAGCTCGCAAGCCTCTTTGGTGATCTTTAAATCCTGCCCGGCCAGTTCCGGGTGCTTGGCGAGGAATGCCTTGGTGTAGCGCTTCATGAACGGATAATCCAGCGCCCACCAGGCCAGGCCGAGGAAGGGCACCCAGATCAGCTCTTTTTTCAGGAAGAATTTGAAGAACGGCGTGCGACGGTTGAGGGCTTGGATCAGCGCCGGAATATCCACCCAGGATTGGTGGTTGCTGATGACCAGGTAGGAGGTATCACCGCGCAGGTCTGCGCCACCGCGAATGTCCCATTGGGTCGGGATGCACAGCGCGAAGATCAGCTTGTCGATCTCGGCCCAGGTTTCGGCGATCCACATGACCGCCCACGACATGGCGTCACGAGCGCGACCAGGGGCCGCCACCTTGAGCAGGGCAAACACCATCAGCGGGCCGATCAGGACCAGGGTGTTGAGCAATAACAGCAATGAGACAAAACAGCCGGTGAGCAGGCGGCGCATAAGCAACTCTTGCAATCGTGTGGGCGGGTCATGATAAGCAGCTTGAGTCTAGAGGCCAAATCGCAAATGGCCGGACGAATGTTTCACAATGTGCCGGGTATGCTGGGACGAGCTAACTAAGTGCTGCCTTTGCGGTCTAGAATCCGCCTACTTCTTTCCGAGGAAATCACTTCGTGAAACTGCTCCTTGCCTCCCTCGCCCTGGCTGCCCTGCCTGTCATGGCCGCCGAACCGACCCTTTACGGTCGCTACGAATACATCCAATTGCCGGAGATCGGCGAAACCTTCAAGGCCAAGATGGACACCGGCGCGTTGACCGCCTCGCTGTCGGCGCGTGATATCGAAACCTTCACCCGTGATGGCGACGACTGGGTGCGCTTCCGCCTCGGCGGCAAGGATGCCTCCAACAAAGTCTACGAACACAAAGTCTCGCGCATCAGCAAGATCAAGAGCCGCGCCGACGAAGACGAGGACAAGGATGAAGCCAGCGTGGCCAAGCGCCCGGTGATCGACTTGGAAATGTGCCTGGGCAACGTCAAGCGTACCGTCGAGGTTAACCTCACCGACCGCAGCAGCTTCAACTACCCGTTGCTGATCGGTGCCAAGGCCCTGCGTGAATTCGGCGCTGCGGTAAATCCGGCCCGTCGTTACACTGCTGACAAACCGGACTGCTGACGGAACACCATGGCGCATATCCTGATTGTCGAAGACGAAGCGGCGATAGCCGACACGCTGATATTCGCCCTGCAAGGCGAGGGCTTTACCACCACCTGGCTGAGCCTTGGCCAGGAGGCGCTGGCCCACCAGCGCCAGACGCCGGCTGACCTAGTCATCCTCGACATCGGCCTGCCGGACATCACGGGGTTCGAAACCTGCAAGCAACTGCGTCGCTTCAGTGAAGTACCGGTGATGTTTCTCAGCGCGCGGGATGGCGAGATCGACCGCGTGGTGGGGCTGGAGATCGGCGCCGACGATTATGTGGTCAAGCCCTTCAGCCCTCGGGAGGTGACCGCGCGGGTCAGGGCGATCCTCAAGCGGATTGGCCCAGGGGCTGCGCCCACGGTGTTCCAGGTTGATCTGGAACGCATGCAGATTGCTTATCGCGGCCAGCCCTTGAGCCTGACGCGCCATGAATTCCGCCTGCTGCAGAGCTTGCTGGAACAACCTGAGCGTGTCTTCAGCCGCGAGCAATTATTGGACGCGGTCGGTGTGGCGGCGGATGCCGGCTACGAGCGCAATATCGACAGCCATATCAAAAGTCTGCGCAGCAAATTGCGCAGCGTGGCTGCCGATGCCGAGCCGATCCAGACCCATCGCGGCCTCGGCTACAGCTACAGCCCGAGCAATAGCTGATGCGCCTGGGGCTGCGAATTTTCCTGGTGTATGCGCTGTTTATCGGCCTCACCGGCTACTTCGTGCTCAGCACTGTCATGAAGGAAATCCGCCCCGGTGTGCGCCAGTCCACCGAAGAAACCCTGGTGGACACCGCCAACCTGCTGGCCGAGATACTGCGCGATGACGTCAAGAACGGCACCCTCGGCCAAAGCCACTGGCCGGCCTTGCTCAAGGCCTACGGCAGTCGCCAGCCGGGCGCGACCATCTGGGGTCTGCCGAAAAACCAGGTCAACCACCGCATCTATGTGACCGACGCCAAGGGCACCGTGTTGCTCGACTCCACGGGCGACGCGGTGGGCCAGGACTATTCCAAGTGGAACGACGTGTACCTGACCCTGCGCGGTGAATACGGCGCCCGGTCCACTCGCAGCGCAGCGGATGACGCCACCTCATCGGTGATGCACGTGGGCGCGCCGATCCGTGACAACGGCCAGATCATCGGCGTGGTCACCGTGGCCAAACCGAACAGCTCATTGCAGCCCTATGTCGACCGCACCGAGCGGCGCCTGCTGTGGTACGGCGCGGGCCTGGTGATTCTGGGTCTGCTGCTGGGCGCACTGCTGTCGTGGTGGTTGAGCGCCGCGCTGCGCCGGTTGACGGCTTATGCCGAAGCGGTCAGCGAAGGCCGGCGTGCCGAGTTGCCGCATTATAGGGGCGGCGAACTCAAGCAGTTATCCACTGCCGTGGAGCACATGCGTACGCAGTTGGAGGGCAAGGCCTATGTCGAACATTACGTGCACACCCTGACCCACGAATTGAAAAGCCCGTTGGCGGCGATACGCGGCGCGGCGGAGTTGTTGCAGGGCGATATGACCCGCGAACAACAACAGCGTTTTGTCGGCAACATCGACAGCGAAAGTGCGCGCCTGCAGCAGTTGATCGAGCGCTTGCTGAACCTGGCGCAAGTCGAGCAACGCCAAGGCCTGGAAGAGCAGGCGAGTATCCCGTTGGCCGCGATGGTCGATGAGGTCATCAAGGCCCAATGCGCGCGCATTGAAGGCGCCCAATTGTGCGTTGAACAGACGATTGCGGCGGATGTGCAGGTGTGTGGCGAGCCCTTCCTGCTGCGTCAGGCCTTGGGCAATCTGCTGGACAACGCCCTGGACTTCACACCGCCCGGTGGCCAGTTGAAATTCAGCGCGCAGACGCGTCACAACGACGTGCAGGTGAGTCTGTTCAACCAGGCCGCGCCGATTCCCGACTACGCGCTGCCACGCTTGAGCGAGCGTTTCTACTCACTGCCACGCCCGGCCAGCGGGCGCAAAAGCACCGGCCTGGGCCTCAACTTTGTCGAGGAAGTGATGAAGCTGCACGGCGGCGCGTTGCAGATCGGCAATGTGCAAGGCGGCGTGCAAGTGGTGCTGCATCTCCACACAGTCTCCACATTGCCCACATAAATCCCCCACACAGGCTGCCCAGACTCTCCCCATCAAAACAGGGAGAGACCCATGAACCGCAGCCTGCTTTTCAAACTTGGCGCGATTGCGCTACTGATCCTGCTGTTGCTGATTCCGTTGCTGATGATCAACGGCATCATCAGTGACCGCCAGCAATTGCGCGACGGCGTACTGATGGACATCGCCCGCAGCTCCAGCTATGCCCAGCGTCTCACCGGCCCGGTGATGGTGGTGCCGTATCGCAAGACCGTGCGCGAGTGGAAGCTCAATGAAAAGCTCAACAAGCGCTACGAAGTCACCCGCGAAGAGCGTGGTCGTCTGTATTTCCTGCCGGATCGTTTTGAGCTCGACGGCAAAGTGCAGACCGAACTGCGTGCGCGGGGCATCTACCAGGCGCGGCTGTTCCATGCCGATAACCGCGTCAGCGGGCGTTTCGAGCTGCCTGCGCAGTTGGGGATCACCGAGAACTTTGCCGATTACCGTTTTGAACCGGCATTTCTGGCGGTGGGTATCAGCGATATTCGCGGCATTGAAAACGCATTGAAGCTTGAGCTGGGCAGCCAGCAGCTGGAGTTCGAACCGGGCTCCCAGGTCGACTGGCTCGGTGAGGGCGTGCACGTGGCGCTGCCGGAGCAGGACACTAAAAAGCCCTACGTGGTGGATTTCGCCTTTGACCTACGCCTGCAAGGCACCGAGCAACTGCAAGTGGTGCCGGTGGGCAAGACCAGCCAAGTGTCACTCGCGTCCAACTGGCCGCACCCAAGCTTTATCGGCAACTTCCTGCCGGCGCAACGCGAGATCAGCGACAAAGGCTTTAGCGCCAACTGGCAGACTTCATTCTTCTCCACCAACCTCGAGCAAGCCCTGCAGACCTGCCTGGACGGGCAAGGCTGTGACGACTTCAACAACCGCAGCTTCGGCGTCAACTTCATCGACCCGGTGGACCAGTACCTCAAGAGCGACCGTGCGATCAAATACGCGTTGCTGTTTATCGCCCTGACCTTTGCCGGTTTCTTCCTGTTCGAAGTGCTCAAGAGCCTGGCGGTGCACCCGATCCAGTACGCCTTGGTGGGCTTTGCGCTGGCGTTTTTCTACCTGCTGCTGTTGTCGTTGTCCGAGCACATAGGCTTCGCCATGGCCTACCTCATCTCCGCCAGTGCCTGTGTGTTGTTGATTGGTTTCTACGTGTGCCATGTGCTGCGCAGCGTGGCCCATGGGTTGGGTTTCTCGGCGGGGTTGGCGGCGTTGTATGGCTTGTTGTACGGGCTGTTGAGTGCCGAAGATTATGCGTTGCTGATGGGGTCGTTGCTGCTGTTCGGCTTGTTGGGCACGGTGATGGTGCTGACGCGCAAACTGGATTGGTATGGCGTGGGCAAGCGCAAAGCGGCCGAGCCACTGCAGTTTGACCTGGAGGCAGTGCAATGATCGGGTTGCGAGAGGACCAGCAAATGAAGGCGAGGATGGTCGACTTCCTCAATAACGCCGCCGCACAATGTGGGAGCGGGCTTGCTCGCGAAGGCGGTATGTCAGCCACAGATGTTTCAACTGAGCCACCGCATTCGCGAGCAAGCCCGCTCCCACAGGGGAATGACGGTGAATCTTAGATGGGCGGCTGGGTGTCCAGCATCGAAGGCCGCTGGCTGACTTCGGCGTACCACGCGGCAAGCTGCGGGTTATCCGAGCGCCATTGCATATCCGGATGACGGAAATCCAGGTAACCCAAGGCGCAGGCCACGCTGATGGCGGCGATGTCGAAGTGGCTGGTCAGTTCGGCGATCGCATCCGCTTCTAACTCAGCGAGGCTGCGACGGATCTTGTTGCGCTGCTCATCGAGCCATTGGTCCCAGTGTTTTTCCGCTGGGCGCAGCGCGGTCTCGTAACGCACCAGCACGGCGGCATCCATGATGCCGTCGGCCATCGAAGCCAGGGTCAGGCGGCGCCAGCGGGCCGAGCCGTCGCGAGGGATCAGCGGGTTGCCGACGTGCTGGTGGTCGAAGTAATCAAGGATCACCCGGCTGTCGTGCAGCACCGTGCCGTCGGCCAGGCGCAGGGCCGGGATCTTGCCCACCGGGTTGCCTTGCACCACGTGGGCGTCCGGGTTGACCGGGGTCGGCATGCACCCGTGCAGGGTCACGCGATCTTGCTGGCCGGTTTCGGCCAGCAGCACACGGACCTTGCGCACGAACGGTGAAGCGGGGTTGTGGAACAGGGTCATGCTGGGAGCGGACATGGGCATTCCTCAAGATGGGCAGTGGCTAGCCTAGAGGGTTGCAAGACGGCTGGCGAGGCCCTTAGCCGCGCCGTTTGAACAACGCGTACACGCCTATAACTGCTGGCACCCCTAAACCCACCCAACCGAGCGAATCCCAAATCCCATCCCCGAGCAACGCCGCAAACAACCCGGCGGCGCTGAGCACGCCAATCCCCAGGGGAATGCCAAACACCTTCCAGAAATTCGACCGGCGCGGCTTCATGCCTTGCCCGCCTTGCGCCGCACGATCCACAAATAAATCCCGCTCACCAGCACGATGATGGTCAGCACATCCAAGACGGCCCAGAGGATTTTCATCGGCATGCCGCCGTAGTCGCCAAAGTGCAGCGGTTGGGACATGCCCATGGCGTCCATGTACCACGGCCGTTCGGCGATGGCGGTGACGGCCAGGGTACTGGCGTCGATCAGCACCGGTGTGAGCAAGTGCGACGTCAGGTGGGTGCTGCCCTTCATGAACACCGCGTAGTGGTGCTCACTGGAAAAGCGCGTGCCGGGGAAGGCGATAAAGTCCGGCTGCATGCCTGGCGCAGCCTTTGCTGCGATGGTCAGTAACTCGGTGGCCGGGGCGCGTTGGGTCAGGGGGGGCGCGCTTTTATAGGGCTCGATCATCGCGCTGAGGCTGTCCTGGCGCCAGGCGGCGATGATCAGGTCGGCGCAGGCGCTGATCACGCCGGTCACGCCCACCACCAGTGCCCAGGTCAACGTGACCACACCGATCAGGTTATGCAAGTCGAGCCAACGCAGACGGGTGGACTTGTCCTGGCGCACGGTGGCGAATGTCAGGCGGCGCATGAACGGCAGGTACAGCACCGTGCCGGAGATAATCGCCAGCACAAACAGAATGCCCATGAACGCCAGCAGCAACTTGCCTGGCAGACCGGCAAACATATCCACATGCAAACGCAACAGGAACAGGGTGAACCCACCGTTGGCCGCCGGGGTTTCCACCGCTTCACCGGTGCGCGCATCCAGCATGAAAGTGTGCGACGAGTTGGGTTCGGTGCCGGCGGTAGCGGCCATGATTGCGATCACGCCGTTCTGGTCGTCTTCGTCCCAGGCCAGGTACTGCATGGCTTCGCCGGGGCGATGAGCCTGAGCTTTAGCCACAAGCTGCTCGAGGTTGAGCCGTGGCGTATCGGCGGGCATCTGCGCCAGTTCAGGCTCATTGCCCAGCAGGTGGTCGATCTCATGGTGAAACACCAGCGGCAGGCCAGTCAGGGCGAGCAGCAGCAGGAATACCGTGCAGATCAGGCTGGTCCAAGTGTGGATGAAGGACCAGCGGCGGATGGTTTTGCTTTTCATTTTCTAACCTTCAGACACACCCAAGCCGCTCAAGGGAGCGGCCTGGTTGTTGGCTCAGCCGATTACCACTGGTAGGTGGCGCTGGCGACTACGCTGCGTTGGTCGCCGAAGTAGCAGTAGGAACCGTCACAGGTGGAGATGTAGTCCTTGTTAAATAGGTTGGTGGCGTTGAGTTTGACCGATGCACCTTTGAGGCTGTTGTCGAGGCGGCCCAAATCGTAATGCACCGCACCGTCGAACACGGTGTAGGCGTTGGCCTTACCCAGCCAGGTGTTGCCTTGGTCGCCATAGGTGTTGCCGGTGTAGCGGGCGCCGAAGCCAATACCGAAGCCGTCGAGTACGCCGGTGTGCCAGGTGTAGTCGGTCCAAAGCGAAGCCTGCTGGTTGGGCATCAGTTGCAGGCGGTTGCCCTTGAAGTCGCCTTTTTGCACTTCGGATTTGGCCAGGGTGTACGCCGCGATAACCTTGAGGTTCTCGGTCACGTCAGAAACGGCTTCCAGTTCCAGGCCTTTGACTTTCACTTCGCCGGTCTGATCGGTGATCGGGGTGCCGCTCGTTCCGGTGCTGGTGACCAGTACGTTTTTCTGCGTGAGGCTATAGATCGCCGCACTCAGCAACGTATTGGAGCCAGGTGGCTGATACTTGATTCCCAGTTCCCATTGCTTACCTTCGGTGGGCTTATACGACTTGACCGGGTCGGCGCTGGCGTTGCTTGCTGGCTGGAAGGATTCGGCGTAGGACAGGTATGGCACGAAGCCCGAATCGAACACATAGCTGACTGCCGCGTTGCCGCTGAAGTTTTTGTTGCGGTCTGTGTTGGTCGCGTCTTGTTTGTTGAAGTACGTGGTGCCTTGGTGCACCCAG
The DNA here is from genome assembly GCF_014268275.3 of Pseudomonas tritici. NCBI lineage: Bacteria > Pseudomonadati > Pseudomonadota > Gammaproteobacteria > Pseudomonadales > Pseudomonadaceae > Pseudomonas > Pseudomonas tritici. The sequence continues at coordinate 5,910,355 of NZ_CP077084.1, read as the reverse complement.
TCTTCACGACCACCGAGGGTCAGGCGCCAGTTGTTGAGGGCCATCTGGTCTTGCACGTAGAGGCCGGTCTGCACGGTTTTCTGGTTGTAGTCGTAGAACGCATCGGAGCGCGCCGGGCGCACTACCGGCGTGGTATTGACCGGGTTGAAGATATTGACACGCCCGGCACCCCCGAAGATCGACAGGTACGAGGTGTCGGTCCGCTGGTGGTCCAGTCCCAGCAACAGGGTGTGGGTGACATCACCGGTGGCGAAGTCGGCCTGGAAGTTGTTATCCACCGCGAACTGTCCGATGTTCTCGTCGACGTTGGTCGAGAGGCGATCCATGTTGCCCGCTGCATCCACTGGAGCGAAGGCATAGGAACCCACGGTCAGTTGCTGGAACGACAACTCCGACTTGGTGTAACGCAGGTTCTGCTTGAACTGCCAGGTATCGTTGAAGCGATGCTCGAAGGCATAGCCCAGCGCGTAGTAAGTGCGGTCGTAGAACTCGTAATCTGGATCGCCCAGGTTCTTGTGATGTGATACGTCGCCCAATGGCGATTTGATCTTGGTGCCCACGATCGGCAGGAACTGACTGGTGGCGCCAGTATCGTCACGCGTGAACTGCGAGAGCAGTGTCAGCTTGGTGTCGGTGTCGATGTTCCAGGTCAGGCTCGGCGCAATGTTGTAGCGCTTGTTGTCGATGTGGTCGACTTGGGTGCCCGCATCGCGTACCACACCGCTGACGCCATACAGGAACTGGCCTTCATCATCGATCTTGCCGGTGCTGGCGAAGTTGATCTGGCGGTAGTTGTCACTGCCGTATTGCACTTGGATGGCATGACTGGACTCTTCGCTGGGACGCCGGCTGACCATGTCCAGCAGGCCGCCCGGTGGCGTCTGGCCGTACACCGATGAGGCCGGGCCGCGCAGCAGGGCAAGGCGGTCGAGGTTCCAGGTTTCGGCTTTCGGGTTGGCGTACACACCGCGTGGCAGCGGCAGGCCGTCGAGGAACTGGGTCGGTTCGAAACCGCGCACGCGCATCCAATCGTAGCGGGTGTCGCTGCCGTAGCTGGCAGACACGATGCCCGGCATGTATTTGACGGCGTCATCCAGGTTCTGCACGTTGCGGTCCTGCATCTGCTCGCGGGTGGCGACAGAGATCGAGCGCGGCGCTTCAACCAGCGCAGTGTCGGTCTTGGTGCCGGCGGCAGTGCGCGTGGCCAGATAGCCTTGCACCGGGCCCCAGGCACTTTCCTGGCTGCCGTCTTGGCCAGTGATGTTGGTGACCGGCAGCGCCATCACGCCCTCCGGAATCGCCACCAAGGTGTAAGTCCCCGCGCTGCTCTGCTCCAGTTGCAACCCCGTCCCACGCAACGCTTCACGCAGCGCACCCGGCGCATCGAACTGGCCCTGGACCGGTGCCGAGGTCTTGCCGGCGGCGAGCGCCGGGCTGAGGGTCAGCGCCAGGCCGCCCTGGCTGGCGATCTGGTTCAGGGTGCTGGCCAGTGGCGCCGCCGGCAGGTTGTAAGCACGCACGCTGGACGCCTGCTCGGCGGCGATCAGCACAGTGCTGGTCAGCGGGGCGCTGAGGGCGATGGCCGCGGCTAACAGGCTGGGGCGCAACAAGGTGTCTAGGGTGCGGGACATAGGGCGGCTCCTGAATGGAAATATTTCTCAATTGCCTAGGTGCCGAACGAGAATCGAAAAGTGATAGGGCGAGGTGAAAATATTTTTCCAGGGTGTTCTTGAGGGCCTCATCGCAGGCAAGCCAGCTCCCACCTTGGAATGCATTTCAACGGTGGGAGCTGGCTTGCCTGCGATAGCGATAGCACGGGCACCGCGAACCTAAGGCTTGCCCTTCACCGTCACCCACCACGGCGTGTGCTGCTCAATCTGCACCGGCAACGTCGGCAGCAGCGCATTCAGCGCCAGCGTGGTGTCGTGCAACGGGAAACTGCCGGTGATACGCAAGTCGGCCACATCTTTATCCACACCCAGGTAACCGGTGCGGTAGCGGCCGAGCTCCTCGACCACATCCCCCAGGCGGGCGTTGTCGACCACCAGCATGCCGCGGGTCCAGGCGTCGGTGGCGGGGGTGACAGCCAGCAGCGGGCCGAGGCCGTCGCTGCGCATCAGCACTTGCTGGCCTTCCTTGAAGATCTGTTCCTGGTGCAGTGCCTCAGGCTGTGCGGCCACGGCGGACTGCAACACGCTCAAGCGCGTGGCGTCGTCTTCACGCTTGACGATAAACCGCGTGCCCAGCGCCCGCAGGCTGCCGTCGCGGGTTTGTACATAGAACGGGCGCGCATCGTTGTGGCCGGTCTCGACGAGGATCTCGCCTTCCTGCAACACAATCAGCCGGCGTTTCTGATCAAAACGCACGTCGATAGCACTGTGGGTATTGAGGTTGATCAGCGTACCGTCCGCCAGCTTCAGCGTGCGCTGCTCACCGGTGGCGGTACGTTGGTCGGCCAGCCAATAGTGGATCGGCACATAGCGCTCACCGGCAAACAACGCCACGCCAATGACCAGTGCAATGCTCGCCAAGCCGCTGCCCAACTTGCGCACGCGCTGGCGAATGCCTTCCCGCGATTGCAACAACGCCACCCGCGCCGGGCCCGAAGCGGCGCTGAAACGCTGGTCGAGCATGCCCAGTTGGCGCCAGGCGCGGGCGTGTTCTTCGTTGCTGGCCAGCCATTTATCGAATTCTTCGCGCTCAACCAGGCTGCCATCACCCGAATCGAGGGACAGTTGCCAGGCAATCGCGGCATCCAGCACGCGGGCCGAGACGGGTCTGGAACTGATCATTGTCACAGCGGCTCGCCATACAGGGCGATGTAGCACTGGCGAATACCCTGGGCCAGGTACTGGCGCACCCGCGGCACGGACACGCCAAGGCGCTGGGCGATTTCTGCATGGCCCATGCCGTCGAGGCGGTTATAGAGGAAGGCGGCGCGGGCCTTGCTCGACAGCTTGCCGAGCAGGCGGTCGATGGCCTTGAGGTCTTCGAGGATCAGTTGCTGCTCTTCCGGCGAGGGGTGCTCGCTTTCCGGGATCAGCATCAGTTCGGTGAGGTAGGCCTGTTCCAGCGCGGCGCGGCGGAAGTAGTCGAACAGCAAGCCCTTGGCGATGGCGACCAGGAACGCCCGAGGTTCGCGGGGTTCGCGCAGCTCGTCACGGCCCAGCAAGCGCATGAACGTGTCCTGGCTCAGGTCTTCGGCGCGGCTTGGGCAGGCCACGTTGCGTCGAAGCCAAGCCAGCAGCCAGCCACGATGGTCGCGATACAACGCGCCAACAAGCTCACTGTGTGGGTTCTGGACCGACGACAAGGCATCACCGAATAAACAAGAGGTTTAAACTAACGAGAATTATTCGCGATTGTGTCAGAGCCGTGGGGTGGGTGCAATTGGCGTCTGTCGGGAGATGGTATTAAAACGATGGCGCGTGTTTACGCCGCTTCCATTGGCTCAAGCGCTCTTGCAGCGTGTGGGGGGTGTCGATCTGTTGCTGGCGTGCGCGGCTGAACAGGATGAGCATCAGCTCCGCCGTGGCCAGGGCATCGGCGCTGGCATGATGGCGCTCGCCCACGTGCAGGTTGAAGTGGTTGATCCAGTCGTCCAGCCCGGCTTCGCGTATATGCGCCTCGGGGCACAGCAGCGGGGCAATGTCGGCAACATCAAGAAACGGATGCGTCAGGCGGTAACCCAGGCTGTCCTTGAGCGCCCGACACAACATGTGTTGATCGAACGGTGCGTGGAAGGCCAACAATGGGCTGTCGCCGACAAACGCCATGAAGTCCAGCAACGCCTCGGCCGGGTCGCTGCCGGCAGCAATGGCACTGGGGCCGAGGCCGTGAATCAATACGCTGGGGCTGAGCTTGGTGTCGGCGCGTTGCAGCGTGCGCTCGAACAATTGAGAAAAGTCCACCGCGCCGTCTTCGATCACCACCGCACCGATGGACAGCACCTGATCACGGTTGAGGTTCAGGCCGCTGGTTTCCAGGTCCACCACCACCCAGCGCTGACTGCGCAAGGAGCCGTCGCCCAGCGCGGTGGGCTTGCGCAGTTGCTCCAGGCGTTTTTGTTGCGCGGTATCCAGCCCAGGCTTTTTCGTACGCAGCCAGTTGAACAGGCTCACAGCTGATACCGCAATGTCAGGCTGCTTTGCAGGCGTTGAGCCTGGCGCAAGGACTCACGCAGGATGCGCCGGTCCAGGTGGTTGAGGCTGTCCGGGTCGACGCGGTTGGAGTACGGCTGGTTCTCGCGGGTTTGCAGTTGGTGCTGCTGCATGCGGGTTTGCTGGATGAAGTGGTAGGCCTCTTCATAGGCGGCGCCGTCCAGGGGCTCGATCACTTCCTTGACCACCAGTTGGCGCAAGCGCTCCAGGGTGTTATTGGCGTGGATGCCGTTGGCCAGGGCCAGCAGGCGCGCGCCGTCGACAAACGGCGTCAGGCCTTGCACCTTGAGGTCGAGGGTGGCTTTTTCGCCGCCTTTACGCGTCAGCACAAACTCGCGGAAACGTCCCACAGGCGGCCGCTGGCGCAACGCGTTCTCAGCCAGCATGCGTTGAAACAAGCGGTTATCCGCGACCTGGTCAAGAATGCCCTGGCGCAATTGCTCGCAACCGCGCTCATCACCCCACACCACGCGCAGGTCGAAATAAATGCTGGAGCCCAGCAGGTTCTCCGGCGTCGCCTCGCGAATGAAGGCTGCAAACCGCCGCGCCCATTCCGCCCGCGACAGGCAAAGCTCTGGATTGCCGGCCATGATGTTGCCCTTGCACAGGCTGAACCCGCACAACGCCAGGCTCTGGTTGATCTGCTGTGCCAGCGGCAACAGCAATCCACGGATCTGCGCCGCTTCGGCGGTGTCCTTGGCATCGAACAGAATGCCGTTGTCCTGGTCGGTGTACAGCGTCTGCTCGCGACGACCTTCGCTGCCAAAACACAACCAACTGAATGGCACGCCGGGGTCGCCTTTTTCAGCCAGCGTGAGTTCGATCACCCGGCATACGGTGTGATCGTTAAGCAGCGTAATGATGTGGGTGATCTGGGTAGACGACGCGCCATGGGCCAGCATGCGTTCGACCAACTGGCCGATCTCGCCGCGAATCGCCACCAGGTTTTCCACGCGTGGCGCGTTACGGATGGTGCGCGCCAGGTGCACCAGGTCCACCCGTTGCAGGGAAAACAGATCGCGCTCGGACACCACGCCACACAGGCGTTGGTCTTTGACCAGGCACACGTGGGCGATATGCCGTTCGGTCATGGCGATGGCGGCGTCGAAGGCGCTGTGGTCCGGGGTCAAGAAGAAGGGCGCCTGGGTCATGTGGCCTTCGATGCCCTGGGTGAAGTCGCTGGTGCCATCGGCCACCACTTGGCGCAGGTCGCGCAGGGTGAAAATTCCCAGGGGCGCCTGGCCCTCATCGACGATCACAATGCTGCCCACCTGTTGTTCGTGCATCAGCGTCACCGCCTCGCGCAGCGGCGTGGTTGGGCTGCACATCACAGGGTGGCGCATGGCCAATTCGCCGAGGCGGGTGTTCAGTGAGTATTGAGTGCCGAGGGTTTCCACGGCTTTTTGTTGAACCTGTTGATTAACCGTGTCCAACAGGCTGCTGACGCCACGCAGGGCGAAGTCGCGAAACGGGCTGGAAAGCGCGAACAGTTTGATAAACGCCGGTTTGTTCAGTTGCAGGCAGAAGGTGTCTTCGGCCGCCTTGTGCTCGGTGCGGGTTGCCCGTTCACCTAACAGTGCCGCGAGGGGAAAGCACTCGCCCGTCGCGATTTCAAAAGTGGTTTCTGCGCTGTCCGGGCGCTCACCCACGACCCTGCCCTGCTTGACGATATAAAAATGTTCAACCGGCCCGCCCGACGGTTTAAGGATGCTGTCGCCGGGGCCGTAAAAGCGCAGCTGGCACTGTTCCACCAAAAACGCCAGGTGTGCGTTTTCCATCTGGTTGAAGGGCGGAAAGCGTTGCAAGAACTGCAGGGTGCCGTGAATGTTCTGCAACACAGCAGTTTTCCCCGCCTGGGCGAAGGCATCAGCTTTACTCATAACAGTGGCCGCGTTTTTTGTCGTTATCGTCCCTCATGGTCGACTCCCGCGCGGCGGGTGCCCATTGGACGTAAGTCTAGGTCGATACAGACCGCACAAACCTAGGGAAAAACCTTACATGACTATCGTCCAAACCCCGTAGAACGCCCACTAGTCAAACTTTCCGACGAAGTGCACATTGTTCGACCCTCCTGTGATGTCTGACGTCTGAGCGGAGGGGATTGATGAGAACTGCTGAGAACCGTATGTCCGACCACGATATTTTAAGCGATGCCGAGCGCGAGGCGCTGAGCGCCGTGATGCTGGAGCCTGATTTACCGCCACAACGCGTTTTGATTGTTGACGACGACAAGGACGCGCGTGAATTGTTGGCGGAGATCCTGGGGCTGGACGGTATTCGCTGCATGACTGCCGACAGTGGTGAGGCGGCGTGGGATTTATTGAAGTCCAGCAGCTCCATTGGATTGTTGATCACCGATCTGCGCATGCAGCCGAGCAGCGGCCTGGAGCTGATCAGGCAGGTACGCGAATCCACTCGCGCGGCTTTGCCGATCATCATCATGTCGGGGGACGCGGAAGCGCCGGATGTGATCGATGCGATGCATTTGAGTGTGGTGGACTTTTTGCTGAAGCCGATTGATAGCGTGAAGTTGGCGAAATTAGTGAAGCGGGAGTTGGGGATGGGGCAGTAGGGACCGTTGGTCGAGACTGTCATTTATGACCGTAGGCGTTAAGAGGGAATTTTTGTTCAGTGGTCTGGAGAGCATTGTGTGATGACCGTGCCTCGAAACCCTATGAACAGGAGTTTGTCATGAGTACTGAGCCATTATTGATTTGGCCGTTTTGAAAAAAGCCCTGATCTTACGACCAAGGCTTTTCATATCCGCGATTAATTACAGACCATTCCTGGCCTTGAACTCCCGCCGCCGACGATGCAACACCGGCTCGGTATACCCATTTGGCTGCTTGGTCCCTTCAACCACCAACTCCACCGCCGCCTGGAACGCGATATTGCTATCGAAATCCGGCGCCAACGGACGGTACAACTTGTCCCCCGCATTCTGACGGTCCACCACCGGCGCCATGCGCTTGAGGCTTTCCATCACCTGATCCTGAGTGACGATGCCGTGGCGCAGCCAGTTAGCGATGTGCTGGCTGGAGATGCGCAGGGTGGCGCGGTCTTCCATCAGGCCCACATCGTTGATGTCCGGCACTTTCGAGCAGCCGACGCCCTGGTCGATCCAGCGCACGACATAGCCAAGGATGCCTTGGGCATTGTTGTCCAGCTCGTTGCGGATTTCTTCGTCGGACCAATCGGTATTGCTGGCCAGAGGAATCGTCAGGATGTCGTCCACCGAGGCGCGCTCGCGCTTGGCCAGCTCGGCCTGGCGGGCGAAAACGTCGACCTTGTGGTAGTGCAACGCGTGCAATGCGGCTGCCGTTGGCGACGGCACCCAGGCAGTGTTGGCACCGGCCAGTGGGTGGGCGATTTTCTGTTCGAGCATCGCGGCCATCAGGTCGGGCATGGCCCACATGCCTTTACCGATCTGCGCGCGACCTTGCAGGCCGGTGCTCAGGCCGATATCGACGTTCCAGTTCTCGTAGGCGCCGATCCATTTTTCCGCCTTCATCGCGGCCTTGCGCACCATCGCGCCGGCTTCCATGGAGGTGTGGATTTCATCGCCGGTACGGTCGAGGAAGCCGGTGTTGATAAACACCACACGCTCGCTGGCCGCCTTGATACAGGCCTTGAGGTTGACCGTGGTGCGGCGTTCCTCGTCCATGATCCCGACTTTCAGCGTGTTGCGCGGCAGGTTCAGCACGTCTTCGATGCGCCCGAACAGCTCGTTGGTGAACGCCGCTTCTTCGGGGCCGTGCATTTTCGGTTTAACGATGTAGACGGAACCGGTGCGGCTGTTCTTGCGGCTGCTGTTGCCGTTGAGGCTGTGGATCGCCGCGAGGCTGGTGAGCAGGCCGTCAAGAATGCCTTCCGGCACTTCGTTGCCGTCTTTGTCGAGGATCGCGTCGATGGTCATCAGGTGACCCACGTTGCGCACGAACAACAGCGAACGGCCGTGCAGGGTCACGTCTTGGCCATCCACGCCGGTGTAGACGCGGTCGGCGTTCATGGTGCGGGTAAAGGTCTTGCCGCCCTTGGCCACTTCTTCGGCCAGGTCGCCCTTCATCAGGCCGAGCCAGTTACGGTAGATCACCACTTTGTCATCGGCATCGACGGCGGCAACGGAGTCTTCGCAGTCCATGATGGTGGTCAGCGCGGCTTCCATCAGCACGTCTTTGACGCCGGCGGCATCGGTCTGGCCGACCGGGGTGCTGGCGTCGATCTGGATTTCGAAGTGCAGGCCGTTGTGTTTCAGCAGGATCGCAATCGGCTCGGCCGCAGGGCCCTGGAAACCGACCAACTGCGCGTCGTCACGCAGGCCGCTGTTGCTGCCGCCCTTGAGGCTGACGATCAGCTTGCCATCGGCAATCTTGTAGCCGGTGGACTCGGCGTGGCTGCCGGCGCTGAGCGGGGCGGCCTCATCGAGGAAAGCGCGGGCGAAGGCGATGACCTTGTCGCCGCGCACTTTGTTGTAGCCCTGGCCCTTCTCGGCGCCATCGGCTTCACTGATGGCGTCGGTGCCATACAGCGCGTCATACAACGAACCCCAGCGCGCATTCGAGGCGTTTAGTGCGAAGCGCGCGTTCATCACCGGCACGACCAACTGCGGGCCGGCCATGCGGGCGATTTCGTCATCGACGTTTTGGGTTGTGGCCTGGAAGTCTGCAGCTTCTGGCAGCAGGTATCCGATGTCTTGCAGGAAGGCTTTGTAGGCCACCGGGTCGTGAGCCTGGCCGGCGTGGGTCTGGTGCCAGGTATCGATGCGCGCCTGGAAATCGTCGCGTTTGGCGAGTAGGGCTTTGTTCTTCGGTGCCAGGTCATGGATGACCTTGTCGGCACCGGCCCAGAACTGGTCGGCAGTGATGCCCGTACCGGGAATGGCTTCGTTGTTCACGAAGTCGAACAGGACTTTGGCGACCTGCAGGCCACCGACTTGAACGTGTTCAGTCATTGCTTGCCTCACTCTGCGGAGCTAATGCGCTTTTTCAGATTTTCATTATGTAGTGCACGGTTGGGCATACTACATGATGACTTGCGGTTGTGAAAATTAGACTAAATACGTCGTTTAGCGACCCACTTTGGTCGTACGGTCACAGCGGAGAATCGGATGTTCTCAAAAAACTATTGGATTGTTCCAGATAAATATAAAAATGGTACACGATTTGTTTTCAAGGGCTTCCGGGTCCACCTTGTAGATTGAATTCCAGAGGGCTTTGCCATGGACCATCTTGTACTCACAATTATCGCCGCCGACAAACCCGGGCTGGTTGAACGCATTGCGCAGAACATCGCCGCCCACGGCGGCAACTGGCTCGAAAGCCGCATGGCGCACATGGCCGGGCAGTTTGCCGGGATCCTGCGAGTCAGTGTGCCGGCGGAGAGCCGTCAGGCATTGGTGGGCGCGCTCGAGGATTTATCCACACACGGCATTCGCGTGCTGGTGGGTGAGGGCAGCACTGGCCAGGCTTCAGCATCCAAATCGATTGTGATGACGCTGGTGGGTAACGACCGTTCGGGCATCGTGCGCGAGATCACGGCGCTGCTGAGCCAGCAGGGGGTCAACCTGGCGAGTCTGAGCACTGACGTTCGCCCGGCTCCCATGAGCGGTGACCCGTTGTTCACTGCCGAGGCGCTGTTGCAGGTGCCGACAGCATTATCCCTGGATGTATTGCAGTTATCCCTGGAAACCCTGGCGGATGACCTGATGGTGGAGCTGCACCACGAGGAATAATCTTTCCACGAGGTTATGCATGGAAATCTTGCATGGGCCTGTGGATAACCTGTAGAGACCCGGCGCCAGGCCAGACCGGCCGGGCTTCTCCGTAAACTGAGTAAAAAACGAGCAGTTTCAAGGGGTTGTGCACAAATGGCGGGGATCAGGTTGTGGATAACCTTGGGATGGGTGTCTGCAAGTCACGCCGACCGTGCCTTGCAGAGGTTTGTACGTTATTTGATCAGCGTTTGCGCACGCTCAGCCAGATATCCACGCTGTACACCACCAGGCCCGCCCAGATGAAGGCGAAGGCAGTCAACGTGCTCGGCGCCAGGTGTTCGCCGAACAGCAGCACGGCTTCCAGCAGCACCAGCGTCGGCGCCACATACTGCAGGAAGCCCAGCGCGGTGTAAGGCAAATGCCGTGCGGCGGCGTTGAAACACACCAGCGGGATCAGCGTCACCGGGCCCGCAGCTACCAGCCACCAGGCTTCTGAGGTGCTCCAAAACGCCAGCTGCGCACTGTGGGCCGTTGGGTTGAACAGCAGCCATGCGAGAGCAATGGGCACCAGCATCCAGGTTTCTACCACCAGCCCCGGCAATGCTTTCACCGGCGCCTGTTTACGGATCAATCCGTAAAAGCCAAAGGTTAACGCCAGCACCAGCGACACCCACGGCAAGCTGCCCACCTGCCACACCTGTTGCGCCACACCCGCTGCAGCCAGCCCGACGGCGACCCATTGCAGACGGCGCAGGCGTTCACCCAGGATCAGCATGCCCAGCAGCACATTGACCAGCGGGTTGATGTAGTAACCCAGGCTCGCTTCCAGCATGCGCCCCGTATTCACCGACCACACATACGTCAGCCAGTTGGCCGCAATCAGCGAACCGCTGAGGGCCAGGATCGCCAGGCGCTTGGGGTTGTCACGCAGTTCGCGGAACCAGCCGGGGTGTTTCCACACCATCAGCAGCAAACCGCCGAACAGCGCTGACCACAGCACGCGGTGCACGATGATCTCGGCGGCGGGTACGCTGGCGATGGCTTTGAAGTAGAGCGGGAACAGACCCCAGATGACATAGGCGCTCAGGCCTAGAATGTATCCCTTGCGGGGGTTGGCGGCTTGCATGCGGAATCCTTGCTTAGGCAGCTAACAAAGCGCAATTGTAGGGATATTTCTCAGGCATTGGGATCTGCTTTCTGTGGGAGCCCGGCTCCCACAGAGAAGCCGTCAGAAGAGTTTCAGGGGTTCTTCGTTCAGGGCCGAGAGTTGTTCGCGCAATGCCAGCACCTGGTCGCCCCAATAGCGCTCACTGCCAAACCAAGGAAAACTGTGGGGAAACGCCGGGTCATCCCAGCGCCGTGCCAGCCAGGCGCTGTAGTGCATCAGGCGCAGGGCGCGCAACGGTTCGATCAACGCCAGTTCGCGCGGATCGAAGTCATGGAATTCCTGATAGCCGTCCATCAATTCCGACAACTGTCCCAGACATTCCTGACGGTCTCCGGCGAGCATCATCCACAGGTCCTGCACCGCCGGGCCCATGCGGCAGTCATCCAGGTCGACAATATGGAACATCTCGTCACGGCACATCATGTTGCCGGGATGGCAATCGCCGTGCATGCGGATGTTCTTGTGCGGCGTGGCCGTGTACACCTCTTCCACGCGTTTGAGCAGGTCGCGGGCCACGGACTCGTAGGCCGGCAGCAGGCTCTTGGGAATGAAGTTGCCTTCCAACAGCGTGGTGAGGGAATCGTGACCGAAGTTCTTCACGCCCAAGGCTTCACGGTGTTCGAACGGGCGGGTGGAACCCACCGCATGCAAACGGCCAAGCAGTTGCCCAAGGCGATACAGCTGATCCAGATTGCCTGGCTCCGGCGCACGGCCGCCACGGCGTGGGAACAAGGTGAAGCGGAAACCGGCGTGTTCGAACAGGCTTTCGCCATTGTGGATCAGTGGTGCCACCACCGGCACTTCGCATTCGGCCAGTTCGAAGGTGAAACGGTGTTCTTCAAGGATCGCCTCGTTCGTCCAACGCTGTGGGCGATAGAACTTGGCGATCAACGGTTCTGAGTCTTCGATGCCCACTTGGTAGACGCGGTTTTCGTAGCTGTTGAGCGCGAGAATGCGCGCATCGCTGAGGAAGCCGATACTTTCGACAGCGTCGAGCACCAGGTCGGGGGTGAGTGTTTCAAACGGATGGGCCATGCGAACTCCTGCGCGCAGCAGGTCGCCGCGTCCGGCCGGGTATGGTAACGCACACGGCTTGAGATAGGGGGCGGCAGTGCAGACGCCATCGCAGGCAAGCCAGCTCCCACATTTGGTCCGTGTCAGTCATGACAACGCGGTCAAGTGTGGGAGCTGGCTTGTCTGCGATGAGGCCCTATCAGGCGCCGACGATACCGCCGTCATCCCGTCGAATCGCCATCACTGACGAACGCGGCTTGCCATTCGGCAGGTGCTCCGGCCAGGTGGAGCCGCCGGTCTCACCCGGATGCTGAATCCCCACAAACAACGTTTTCTGATCCGGCGAGAAGCTGATGCCCGTTACTTCACAGGCCACAGGGCCAACCATGAAACGACGGATTTCCCCGGTGGTCGGGTCAGCGCAGAGCATCTGGTTATTGCCCATCCCCGCGAAATCACCCGCGTTGCTGTAGTCGCCATCGGTCAGAATCCACAGCCGCCCGGCCTTGTCGAAACCCAAGCCATCAGGGCTGTTGAACATATTTTGCGGGTTGATATTCGACGAACCGCCCTTCGGCGTGCCGGCGTGAACGCCAGGGTTGCCGGCCACCACAAACAGGTCCCAAGTAAATGCCATGCTGGCGTGGTTATCGGCGTCGGCTTTCCAGCGCAGGATCTGGCCGTAGACGTTTTTCTCACGGGGGTTGGGGCCGCCGACGGGCTGGCCGTCTTCACCGCGCTTGGCGTTGTTGGTGAGGGTGCAATAGACCTGGCCATCGGTGGGGCTGACCACGATCCATTCCGGGCGGTCCATGCGCGTGGCTTTCACCACACTGGCGGCGAGGCGTGCGTGGATCAGCACTTCGGCCTGGCTGTTGAAACCGCTGCTGGCGTCGATGCCGTTTTTGCCATGGGTCAGCTCGACCCACTGGCCCTTGCCTTTGGGGTGGTCGGCATTGCCGTCGCCCGCGTCGAAGATCGCCACGTACAGGGTGCCGTGGTCGAGCAGGTCTTTGTTGGCCTTGGGGTTTTTGTGGTTGATCTTGTCGCGGCTGACGAACTTATAGATGAACTCACCGCGCTCGTCGTCGCCCATGTACACCACGGCGCGGCCGTCGCGGGTTTCAGCGAGGGCGGCGTTCTCGTGTTTGAAGCGGCCCAGCGCGGTGCGCTTGGCTGGGGTGGATTGCGGGTCGAACGGGTCGATTTCCACGACCCAGCCATGGCGATTGAGCTCGTTGGGGTTCTTGGCCAGGTCAAAGCGCGGGTCGTGCTGGTGCCAGTTGATGTCTTTGCTGGCGGCGACGGCGCCGTAGCGTTTCTGCCCGGCATCAAACGTTTGCTGTGGGTTGCTGCTGCCAAAGCAGTCGGTGAAGTTCTCTTCACAGGTCAGATAAGTGCCCCACGGGGTTTTACCGTTGGCGCAGTTCTGGAATGTACCAAGGGCTTTCTTGCCGGATTTGTCGGCGCTGGTTTTCAGCCATTCGTGACCGGCGGCGGGGCCGCTCAGGCGGATCGGCGAGTTGCCGTGGATGCGCCGGTTGTAGCGTGAGTCCTGGACGAACTGCCAGGTGTCACCCTTGCGCCGCACTTCGATCACCGACACGCCTTCGCTGGCCTGCGCCTTGCGCACATCTTCGGCCGATTGCGGCGCGCCGCCGTGGGCAAAGAGGTAGCGGTAGTTGGTGTATTCGTTGTTGATCGCCATCAGTGCGCGGTTGTCGTCGCCGGGGAAGGCGAACAGGCTCATGCCGTCGTTGTTGTCACCGAACTGCTGTTCCTGAGCGTTGGCCGTGCCGTTGCCGGACGGGTCGAACGCCGGCGCGCTCTTGCTCAGCGGCTGGCCCCAACTGATCAACACCGAAGCGCTGTAGCCCGGCGGCAACGTGATAGCGTCGCTGGTCGCGGCGGCGATGCTGGTAAAACCCAGCAGCGGGCTGGCGGTGGCGGCGTTGACGGCCAGGGCGCTACGGGTCAGCAGGTTGCCGCCCAGGAACATCGCGGCACCGCACAAAGCGCCGGCGCCGATAAAGCGGCGGCGGGTGAGGCCGACCATCTGTTCGAGGTCGGTGGCTTGGTTTTCTTCTAATAGGCTCATCTCAGGCTCCCTGCGGTTTTTGCAGACACCTTAAGGAGCGGGCGTGACGAAATTGTTGCAGTTAAAAGAAGGTGGCGACTTACACCGGTGTTCCCAGCAGCACATTGCTCGGCGCGAACTGTACCTGGATCGCCTGGCCTCTGGCGGCGCCGATGGCGTTGAGCGTGTCGAGTTGCGCCAGGGCGCATAGAACCTGGCCGTTGGGCAGCACGATGCGGACTTCGCTGGGGCCGTCGTCGGCCTCGAGAATGGCGTCGACGGTGCCGCCCATGCAATTGTGTCCAGTTGTTGCAGAGTCCTCGGGTGCCAGCAATTCCAACCAGCCCGCCTTGATCAGTGCGACCACCTCCACGCCAGTTTCCAGCTCCAGGCGCTGCGTGCTGTCGTGGGTGATTTGCGCATCCAGGGACAGCCCGCCAGCCAGTTGCAGGCGCACCAGATCATTGCGGCCATGATGCTCGATGGCGACGACTTGGCCATGCAGTTGATTACGCGCGCTGGTGCGCAGCATCAGGCGGCCGAGCAGGTTGAAGTCACTGGCGGCTTCATCAGAGCCCAGCACTTCGGCCTGTAACACTTGCAGGCGTTGGTAAAGACGCAATACGCGCTCACCCTCGGCTGTCAGCTTGGCGCCGCCGCCGCCCTTGCCGCCGACGCTGCGTTCCACCAGCGGTTTTTGCGCAAGGTTGTTCAACTCGTCGATGGCATCCCATGCCGCCTTGTAACTCAAACCAGCGCTTTTCGCCGCGCGAGTGATGGAGCCTTGCTCGGCGATATGCGCCAGCAAGGCAATGCGCTGTGGGCGACGGATGATGTGCTGGCTGAGGGACGCTGGCAGAGACATGTGGGTACGCTTCGATGAGATGGGCCGAACGTTGCGGGCAAGGTTGGCTGGAGTCAAGTCAACTGCCTGGTTTGGGCGTGCGCGCCAGGCAGTACACATCGACCTGGCGCGCGCCGGCATTCATCAACAGCTGCGCCAGGCTGTGGGCGGTGGCGCCGGTGGTGAGTACGTCGTCCACCAAGGCAAAGTGCCGGCCTTGCACCTGGGCGCCGGGTGCCAGGGCAAAGGCGCCGAGCAGGTTGCGTTTACGGGTCTTGGCGTCGAGGGCTTGCTGGGCGACCGTATCATGAGGGCGTAACAACAGATGTTCATCGTGGGGGAGGTTCAGGTCGCTGCTGAGCCAACGCGTCAGCATCAAGGCCTGGTTATAGCCGCGCTCGCGCAGGCGTTTGCGCGCCATGGGCACCGGCAGCAAACAATCCGGGCGTGTGAGTTCAGTGTTGTCCAGGCGGTGTTGCAGGTGTTGCGCCAATAGTCGTGCAAGCATCTGCCCGAAGGGCCAGCGCGCCTGGTGTTTGAAGCGGCTGATCAGGCTGTCGATGGGAAAGCTGTAGGACCAGGGGGCGATCACCTGTTTAAAGGCCGGTGGTTGTTTCTGGCACTGGCCGCATATTAAACCCTCCATCGGTAGCGGCAGGGCGCACACGTCGCAGTGCTCCAGCAGCCAGGGCAGCTCGGTTTCGCAGACGTTGCACACACAATGGGTTGATTCCGTCGCTTCATCGCAGATTAAACAGATTTGTACGGTTTTTAACCAGATGTAAACCTGGTGTTTGTACTCTGGTTGACAGTGCATGAATCTTCCTTAAATATGCCGAGCATCCGTGTCGTACCTGTGGGTATTGCCCTTCCCACAGCGTTTGCCAAAGCATAATCAAGGAATCGCCCATGAGCGCCAGCACCACCGCCACTTTGCGTCACGATTGGTCCCTCGCCGAAGTCAAAGCGCTGTTCGTGCAGCCGTTCAATGACCTGCTGTTCCAGGCGCAGACCGTGCACCGCGCGCATTTCGACGCCAACCGTGTGCAAGTGTCGACGCTGCTCTCGATCAAAACCGGTGCCTGCCCGGAAGATTGCAAATATTGTCCGCAGTCGGGCCACTACAACACGGGCCTCGAAAAAGAAAAGCTGATGGAAGTGCAGAAGGTGCTGGAAGAGGCCGCTCGCGCCAAAGCCATCGGCTCGACGCGTTTCTGCATGGGCGCCGCCTGGAAACACCCGTCGGCCAAAGACATGCCCTACGTGCTGCAGATGGTCAAAGGCGTGAAGGCCATGGGCCTGGAAACCTGCATGACCCTCGGCCGCTTGGACCAGGACCAGACCGAGGCCCTGGCCCAGGCTGGCCTCGACTACTACAACCACAACCTCGATACCTCGCCGGAGTTCTACGGCAGCATTATCACTACCCGCACCTATGGCGAGCGCCTGCAAACCCTGGCCTATGTGCGTGACTCGGGGATGAAGATCTGCTCCGGTGGCATCCTTGGCATGGGCGAGTCCCTCGACGACCGCGCCAACTTGCTGATCCAACTGGCCAACCTGCCGGAGCATCCTGAGTCGGTGCCGATCAACATGCTGGTGAAGGTCGCCGGTACGCCGCTGGAAAATGCCGAGGATATCGACCCGTTCGACTTCATCCGCATGCTGGCCGTGGCGCGCATCCTGATGCCGCAATCCCACGTGCGCCTGTCGGCCGGCCGTGAGGCGATGAACGAGCAGATGCAGGCGTTGGCGTTTTTTGCCGGGGCCAACTCGATCTTCTACGGCGACAAATTGCTGACCACCGCTAACCCACAGGCTGACAAGGACATGCAACTGTTCTCGCGCCTGGGCATCCTGCCGGAAGCGCGGGAAGAGCACGCGGATGAGGTGCATCAGGCCGCGATCGAGCAGGCGTTGGTGGAGCAGAAGAGCAGCGAGCAGTTCTATAACGCGGTGGTTTGACGCCTATCTCTCTATTGGAATGCAAGCCAGCTCCCACATTGAAACTGTGTTCATCCAGATATATCCGAGGCCTGCATGTCTTTCGATCTCGCCGCGCGCCTCGCTGCCCGCCGTGCCGAACACCTCTATCGCCAACGCCCGCTGCTGGGTAGCCCCCAAGGCCCGGAAGTGGTGGTGGACGGCCAGCCGTTGTTGGCGTTCTGCAATAACGATTACCTGGGCCTGGCCAATCACCCGCAGGTGATCGAAGCCTGGCGCGCCGGTGCATCCCGTTGGGGTGTCGGCGGTGGCGCTTCGCACTTGGTGGTCGGGCATGCCACGCCGCACCATGAACTGGAAGAAGCCCTGGCGGACCTGACCGGTCGCCCACGCGCCTTGCTGTTTACCACCGGCTACATGGCCAACCTCGGTGCGGTCACGGCGTTGGTGGGGCAGGGCGACACGGTGCTGGAAGACCGGCTCAACCATGCATCGTTGCTGGATGCGGGCCTGCTGTCCGGTGCGCGCTTCAATCGCTACCTGCACAACGACGCTGACAGCCTGGCCAAGCGCCTGGAGAAGGCGACCGGTAATACGCTGGTGGTCACCGACGGTGTGTTCAGCATGGACGGCGACCTAGCGGATTTGCCCGCGCTGGCCCGTGCAACCAAGGCCAAAGGCGCCTGGCTGATGGTGGACGACGCCCACGGTTTCGGCCCTTTGGGCGCCCACGGCGGCGGGATCGCCGAGCATTTCGGCCTCAGCCAGGACGACGTGCCGGTGCTGGTCGGCACCCTCGGCAAGGCCTTCGGTACGGCGGGGGCCTTTGTGGCTGGCAGCGAAGAACTGATCGAAAGCCTGATCCAATTCGCCCGGCCCTACATCTACACCACCAGCCAACCGCCCGCCCTGGCCTGCGCCACCTTGAAAAGCCTGGAGCTGTTGCGTACCGAGCACTGGCGGCGCGAGCACCTCAACAACCTCATTCGCCAGTTCCGCCAGGGCGCGGAGCAGCTCGGCCTGGACTTGATGGACAGCTTTACGCCGATCCAGCCGATCCTGATTGGCGACAGTGCCAAAGCCATGCGCCTGTCGCACATGCTGCGCGAACGCGGCTTGATGGTGACCGCGATCCGCCCACCTACCGTGCCGGCCGGCAGCGCGCGTTTGCGCGTGACTTTGACGGCAGGCCACAGCGAGGCGCAGGTGCGGCTATTGTTAAATGCATTGGAGAGTGTTTCCACTTGTTAGGCGCCTCGGAGCCCAGCCATGCGTGATCGACTGATATTACTGCCCGGCTGGGGCCTTGGCGTATCGCCGCTGGAGCCTTTGGCCGCCGCCTTGCAAGGCCTGGACGAGCACCTGCGGGTGCAGATCGAGCCGTTGCCGGCGCTGGACGCCAGTGACCTGAATGAATGGCTCGACGAACTCGACGCCACGCTGCCGGACAACGCCTGGCTGGGCGGTTGGTCGCTGGGTGGCATGCTGGCTTCGGAGCTGGCGGCGCGACGCGCAGAGCGCTGCTGCGGCCTGCTGACCCTGGCCAGCAACCCCTGTTTCGTTGCCCATGACGGCTGGCCGAGCGCGATGCCCGCCGAGACCTTTGACGCCTTCCTCGCCGGCTGCCATGCCGACTCCCAAGTCACCCTCAAACGCTTCGGCCTGTTGTGCGCAAAGGGCGCGGAAGATCCACGCGGGCTGTCGCGCCTGCTGGTCAGTGGTGCGCCGAACACGCCTTCGAGTGTGTTGATGCCCGGGCTTGAGTTGCTCGCCCAACTCGATACGCGCGACGCTTTGCTGGCTTTCCGTGGCCCGCAGTTGCACCTGTTTGCCGGTATGGATGAACTGGTACCGGCCGAAGCCGCCAGCGCCCTGCTGGCCCTGCTCCCCGATGTTGAAATCGGCCTGATTGAACAGGCCGGCCACGCTTTTCTTCTGGAAGACCCCCACGGTGTAGCGGGGGCCATCCAGGCCTTTTTGCATGAGTGCGTCGATGACTGATTTATCCCACGCCCCGTTGCCGGGTGGCTTGCCGAACAAGCGCCAGGTGGCGGCCTCCTTTTCCCGTGCGGCGGCCAGTTACGATAGCGTTGCCGAGTTGCAGCGGGCGGTGGGCAGCCAATTGCTGACGCGTCTGCCAGCAGGCATTGCGCCTCAACGCTGGCTGGACATGGGCTGCGGCACCGGTTATTTCAGCCGTGTGTTGAGTGAACGGTTGCCCGCCAGCCAAGGCGTGGCGCTGGATATCGCCGAAGGCATGCTCAAGCACGCGCGGCCGTTGGGTGGCGCCGGACATTTCATTGCGGGGGACGCCGAGCGTTTACCGCTGCAAGACGCCAGTTGCGGGCTGATCTTCTCCAGTCTGGCGGTGCAATGGTGCGCGAACTTCGAGGCGGTGCTCAGTGAGGCCTATCGTGTGCTGCGACCGGGGGGGGTGTTGGCGTTTGCCAGTCTTTGCGTGGGCACCCTGGAAGAACTGCGCGAAAGCTGGCGCGCCGCGGATGGCTTGGTCCACGTCAACCGCTTTCGCACCTTCGAGGCTTATCAGCAGCGGTGCGCGGCCAGTGGCCTGCGAGTAGTGAGCCTGGAGCGCCGCCCCCATGTGTTGCACTACCCGGACGTACGCAGCCTGACCCACGAGCTGAAAGCGTTGGGCGCGCACAACCTCAACCCCGGCCGGCCGGGAGGCTTGACGGGGCGTGCGCGGATTGTTGCACTGGTGCAAGCTTATGAGCAGTTCCGTCAGGCCCAGGGCCTGCCGGCGACTTACCAAGTGGTGTATGCCGTACTGGAGAAACCGCTATGACCGCCGCTTACTTCATCACCGGCACCGACACCGATGTCGGCAAGACCACCATCGCTGCAGGCCTGCTCCATGCAGCCCGACAAGCCGGCAGAAGCACCGCCGCCGGCAAACCGGTAGCCTCCGGCTGCCAGGTCACCCCCAAAGGCTTGCGCAACGCCGATGCATTGGCACTGTTGGCCGAATGCTCATTGCCCCTGAGTTATGCCGAGGTCAACCCGGTGGCATTCGAGCCGGCCATCGCGCCCCATCTGGCGGCGCGGGAGGCGGGTGTCTCGCTCACCGTTCACTCTTTGCTCAAACCTATGCAGCAGGTTCTGGCCAGGCAAGCGGATTTCACCCTGATCGAAGGCGCCGGCGGATGGCGTGTGCCATTGGCCGATCAGGCGAATTTGTCGGACTTGGCCATGGCGCTCAAACTGCCCGTGATCCTGGTGGTGGGCGTGCGGCTAGGGTGCATCAGCCATGCCTTGCTTACCGCCGAAGCCATCGCGCGAGACGGTTTGCAGTTGGCCGGGTGGGTGGCGAATATCATCGACCCCAAGACCTCCCGTCTGGAAGAAAACCTCGCCACCCTGGCAGAGCGGTTGCCTGCGCCATGCCTGGGCCGTGTGCCGAAACTTAAGCATGCGGGTGCTGAAGCGGTGGCGGAGTACCTGCAATTAGACCTGCTTGACTGATTTTGGCTATCGCTAAGGCATTATGCCATTAGGGTTTTTGTCGGGCGTTTTGTGGGCAACTCTGCTTCAATCACCGCTCACGATTCTCTAAAGGCAGGCTTACGCCATGGAAATCTCTGGAAGCAGCGCGTTTTACTCGGGGCTGAGCACTATTCAGGCCGGGCAGAACCGTGTCGACCAGGCTGCGGGCAAGATTGCCAGCGCCGCGACGACCCAGCCATCGGATGCGCAAAGCGACCGTCTGCAAGCCAACGACCGCGCCCAGCCGTCCAACTCGGCCAGCAACATGGTGGAGATGGCCCAAGGCAAGTTCCAAGTCGAGCTCGGCGTAAAAGTCGCCAAGGCTTCGGATGAAATGCTCGGCACGTTGATCGATACCTACGCTTAACTCCCTCTAGCAAGGTATGCCGGCTCTTATGTGGGAGCTGGCTTGTCGGGTCGCCGCATCGCTGCGATAGCATCTACCCAGTTATCCTGATACACCGCGGCGCCTGTATCGCAGGCAAGCCAGCTCCCACATTTGCCCTGCGTTCTCCTTTTGAACTTCTACTCTCTTCTAATCATGTGGCGTCTTGCCGCAAGCGTTGCCGTGCGCGCCATTGACCCACGTCATGACAAACGGCATCCGGACGACGCTTGACATCCCTAGGTGGTAAACGTATGTTTCAAACACCTGTTTGACCGCCACAACACATCCACGCGGTTGTTCATTCCAGATACATCAGCAGAGGTTTATCGCTATGCCTGACTACAAGGCCCCCTTGCGTGATATTCGCTTCGTTCGTGACGAACTGCTCGGCTATGAAGCGCACTATCAGAGCCTGCCGGCTTGCCAGGACGCTACCCCGGACATGGTTGACGCCATCCTTGAAGAAGGCGCCAAGTTCTGTGAGCAAGTGCTGGCACCGCTGAACCGCGTGGGCGACATCGAAGGGTGCACCTGGAGTGAGTCAGGCGTTAAGACCCCTGCTGGTTTCAAAGAAGCCTACAAACAATTCGTTGAAGGCGGCTGGCCAAGCCTGGCCCACGACGTGGAGCACGGTGGCCAAGGCCTGCCGGAGTCCCTGGGCCTGGCAGTCAGCGAAATGGTTGGCGAAGCCAACTGGTCGTGGGGCATGTACCCGGGCCTATCCCACGGTGCGATGAACACCATTTCCGAGCACGGCACCCCTGAGCAGCAAGAGGCCTACCTGACCAAACTGGTGTCGGGTGAATGGACCGGCACCATGTGCCTGACCGAGCCACACTGCGGCACCGACCTGGGCATGCTGCGCACCAAGGCCGAGCCTCAGGCTGACGGTTCCTACAAAGTCTCCGGCACCAAGATCTTCATCTCGGCCGGTGAACACGACATGGCCGACAACATCGTCCACATCGTACTGGCCCGCCTGCCGGACGCACCGGCTGGCACCAAAGGCATCTCGCTGTTCATCGTGCCGAAATTCATGCCAAACGCCGATGGTTCGGTGGGTGAGCGCAACGCAGTGACCTGTGGCTCCCTGGAACACAAGATGGGTATCCACGGCAACGCCACCTGCGTGATGAACTTTGACGCGGCCACCGGTTTCCTGATCGGCCCGGCGAATAAAGGTCTGAACTGCATGTTCACCTTTATGAACACCGCTCGCCTGGGCACCGCGCTGCAAGGCCTGGCCCACGCCGAGATCGGCTTCCAGGGCGGCCTGAAATACGCCCGCGACCGTCTGCAAATGCGCTCGCTGACTGGCCCGAAAGCGCCGGAAAAGGCCGCTGACCCGATCATCGTGCACCCAGACGTGCGCCGCATGCTGCTGACCATGAAAGCCTTCGCCGAAGGCAACCGTGCGATGGTGTACTTCACCGCCAAGCAAGTGGACATCGTCAAATACGGCACCGACGACGAAGCCAAGAAACAGGCTGACGGCCTGCTGGCCTTCATGACCCCGATCGCCAAGGCGTTCATGACCGAAGTCGGTTTTGAGTCTGCCAACCACGGCGTACAGATCTACGGCGGCCACGGCTTCATCGCCGAGTGGGGCATGGAGCAGAACGTTCGCGACAGCCGCATTTCGATGCTGTACGAAGGCACCACCGGTATCCAGGCGCTGGACCTGCTCGGCCGTAAAGTGCTGATGACCCAGGGCGAAGCGCTCAAGGGCTTCACCAAGATCGTGCATAAGTTCTGCCAGGCCAACGAAGGCAACGAGGCCGTTCAGGAGTTTGTTACTCCGCTGGCCGCGCTGAACAAAGAGTGGGGCGAGTTGACCATGAAGGTTGGCATGGCCGCGATGAAAGACCGTGAAGAAGTGGGTGCTGCCTCGGTGGACTACCTGATGTACTCCGGTTATGCGTGCCTGGCTTACTTCTGGGCCGACATGGCGCGCCTGGCTGCCGAAAAACTGGCTGCCGGCACCACCGAAGAGGCGTTCTACACCGCCAAGCTGCAGACCGCGCGCTTCTACTTCCAGCGAATCCTGCCGCGTACCCAGACCCATAAAGCCACCATGCTGTCGGGCGCCAACAACCTGATGGACATGAAAGAAGAAGACTTCGGCCTGGCTTACTAAGCCTCACCGGGTTCACTTCCACAGCCGCTGCTCCGTGACAGGAGCAGCGGCTTTTTTGTGCGCGATAAAAAACCGCAGCACAGCACTCAGGGATTGCTGCCGGCTGCCGTTACAGTGATGGCAATGTGATACATGCACGACGGGTTGTGCTTAACTGTCCGGGTAGAGGCACATTGCCATTATTTTTTGCGGGTCGGAGTTTTACCCTTGTCGCGCGTGTCCGCTGTCAGTTTCAGTCATTTCCTCCCTTCGTTACTGCTGTTGCTGGCCGGGCTCTCGGCTGCATATATCAAAGACCTCAGCGTTTTCTTCACGTCACTGTTCAATGTGTTGCCGACCTTGGTGCTGTTGCTCGGCGGTTCGTACTGCGCGGTGTACCGCCGTCAGCGTGAACTGTTCCTGATGATCACGGTGTATATCGCCTACTTCCTGCTCGATACCCAGACCGACTTCTACCGCGACCACGGCCGCGTGCGCGAAGACGCGGCCGTGGTGTTTCACCTGTGCTGCTTGTTGCTGCCGTTGTTGTTCAGCATTTACGCGCTGTGGCAGGAGAAGACCCACCTGTTCCGTGATTTCGTCGCCCGTGGCGCTGTGTTGCTGGCGATAGGCAGTGTGGCGCTGGCACTCGAGCAGAGTTTCCCCGTGGCGGTGCTGAACTGGCTGGCGGAGATTCGCTGGCCCGTGCTGCATGGCGCCTGGATGAGCCTGATCCAATTGTCGTATCCGATGTTCCTGATCGGCTTCCTGACCCTGGCCGCACAGTACTGGTACCAGCCGCGCCCGCTGCACGCCGCGCAACTGGTGGGTTTGCTGGGGTTGTTCTGGATGTTGCCGCAGACGTTCATCCTGCCGTTCACCCTGAATATCATGTGCAGCCAGGTGATGCTGATGATCGCCGCTGGCGTCGCCCACGAGGCCTATCAAATGGCCTTCCGCGATGAGCTGACCGGCTTGCCGGGACGACGTGCGCTGAACGAGCGTATGCAGCGATTGGGGCGCAACTATGTGCTGGCGATGAGTGACGTCGACCACTTCAAGCGCTTCAACGACACCCATGGCCATGACGTCGGCGACCAGGTGCTGCGCCTGGTGGCAAGCAAGCTGTCCAAGGTCAACGGCGGCGGGCGCGCCTACCGGTATGGCGGTGAAGAGTTTGCCGTGGTGTTCGCCGGCAAGACGGTGGAGGAATGCTTGCCGCACCTGGAAGAAATCCGCGTAATCATCGCCGATTACGCTATCAAATTACGCAACCTGGACCGCCCTCAAGACGACCACCAAGGCCGTCAGCGGCGGGCGGGCAGTGGCGCCTCGAGTGTTTCGGTGACCATCAGTATCGGCGTGGCCGAACGCCAGGCTGAGCAGCGCACACCGGAGGAAGTCCTCAAGTCTGCCGACCAGGCGCTGTACGCTGCCAAGGGCGCCGGGCGTAACTGTGTGGTCGCGGCTGGCCAGACCCGCCGTGGCGCGGTGCGGGAAAGCGCTGCCGGTTGAGTGATGGTGCTGTATTCAGCAGCCCTACAGTGATTGTCGAGGGCCGTGGCCGGCAGTAGGTTTAAACCATCTGCTGCCGGAGACATCGCCATGCCTGACTACAAAGCTCCCCTGCGCGACATGCGCTTTCTGATTGACAACGTATTTGATTTCCACGGCCACTACGCCGCGTTGGGAGCAACCGACGCCAGCCCGGACATGGTCAATGCGATCCTCGAAGAAGGCGCCAAATTTTGCGAGAACGTGCTGTCGCCGCTCAACCGCAGCGGTGATGAAGAAGGCTGCCATTTCGACAATGGCGTCGTCACCACGCCGAAGGGCTTCAAGGAAGCCTTCGCCCAGTACGTGGAAGGTGGCTGGCACGGTGTGGCGGCGGACCCGGCGTTTGGCGGCCAAGGCTTGCCGCAGTCGCTGGGCCTGGTGCTCAGCGAAATGATCGGCTCCAGCAACACCTCCTGGGGCATGTACCCAGGGCTGACCCACGGCGCAATGTCGGCGATCCATGCCCATGGCACCGCCGAGCAAAAAGATACGTTCCTGAACAAACTCACCGCCGGCGAATGGACCGGCACCATGTGCCTCACCGAAGCCCACTGCGGCACCGACCTGGGCCTGATCAAGACTCGCGCCGTGCCCCAGGCGGACGGTAGCTATGCGGTTACCGGCAGCAAGATCTTCATCTCGGCCGGCGAACACGACATGAGTGCCAACATTATCCACTTGGTGCTGGCCAAGCTGCCGGATGCGCCGGCGGGCACCAAGGGCATCTCGCTGTTTATCGTGCCCAAGTTCCATGCCGATTCCGGCGAGCGCAACGCGGTGCACTGCGGCTCCATCGAACACAAGATGGGCATCAAGGCCTCGGCCACCTGTGTGCTGAATTTCGACGGTGCCAGAGGTTTCCTGATCGGCGAGGCGAACAAAGGCCTCAACTGCATGTTCACCATGATGAACCATGCGCGCCTGGGCACCGGCATGCAGGGCCTGTGCAATGGCGAGGCAAGCTTCCAGGGGGCGATCAAGTACGCCAACGATCGCTTGCAAATGCGCTCGCTGACCGGCGCCAAGGCTCCGGAAAAAGCCGCCGACCCTATCATCGTGCACCCCGATGTGCGCCGCATGTTGCTGACCATGAAAGCCTTCAACGAAGGCAACCGCGCGCTGACCTACTTCACCGCGCAATTGCTCGACACCGCACACCTGAGCAGCGACGCCGCCCAGCGCCAGGACGCCGAAGACCTGTTGGCGTTCCTCACGCCCATCTGCAAAGCCTTTATGACCGATACCGGGTTGGAGGTGACCAACCACGGCATGCAGGTCTTCGGCGGCCACGGTTACATCCGCGAATGGGGCATGGAGCAACTGGCCCGCGATGCGCGGATTGCGCCGATCTATGAAGGCACCAACGGCATCCAGGCCCTCGACTTGCTGGGGCGCAAGGTGCTGGGCAGCCAGGGCAAGTTGCTGCGCGGGTTTACCAAAATCGTGCACAAGTTCTGCGCCGCGCATGCCGAGCATCCGCAACTCAGGGCCTATGTAGCGCAGCTCAATCAACTGAACGGGGAATGGGGCGAACTGACCACCCAGGTCGGTATGGCCGCGATGAAGAACCCCGATGAAGTCGGTGCGGCGGCAGTGGATTACTTGATGTACAGCGGCTACGTGGTGCTCGCTTACCTGTGGCTGCGCATGGCGATTGCTGCCCTTGACCAGCAAGACGCTGATTTCGCCAAGGCCAAGCTGGCCACTTGCGACTTCTACTTCAAGCGCCTGCTGCCGCGTACTGCCACGCACCGCGCGGCGGTGGAGGCGGGCAGCGAATGCCTGATGAGTCTGCCTGCGGAGGCATTTGCGCTGTGATGACTTAAAAATACCTATCAGTCACAAGTGGACCCTATGTGTCTGAAAAGTTGTTCGGGTACACTCGGAGCCTGTAAAACCGATCCTACCGAATCACTTTTCACGTTCTTACGAGGTTTGCCATGGCTGATTACAAAGCGCCGCTGCGTGATATGCGCTTCGTCCTCAACGAAGTCTTTGAGGTCGCCGACACGTGGGCCCAATTGCCGGCATTGGCAGACACCGTTGACGCCGAAACCGTGGAGGCCATCCTCGAAGAAGCCGGCAAGGTCACCGCCAAATCCATCGCCCCGCTCAGCCGCGGTGGCGATGAACAAGGTTGCCGCTGGGACAACACCGCGGTGTTTACGCCGGACGGTTTCCCGCAGGCCTACAAAACCTACGCCGAAGGCGGTTGGGTTGGCGTAGGCGGCGACCCTGCCTTCGGTGGCATGGGCATGCCCAAGGCCGTGTCAGCCCAGGTCGAAGAGATGATCAACTCGTCAAGCCTGGCATTCGGTTTGTACCCGATGCTGACCTCCGGCGCCTGCGTGTCGATTGCCACGCACGCCGGCGAAGCACTCAAGGCCGCCTACCTGCCGAAGATGTATTCCGGTGAATGGGCAGGCTCCATGTGCCTGACCGAATCCCATGCCGGTACCGACTTGGGGATGATCCGTACCAAGGCGGAGCCGCAGGCGGACGGTTCCTACAAAGTCAGCGGCACCAAGATCTTTATCACCGGTGGCGAACACGACCTCACCGACAACATCATTCACCTGGTGCTGGCCAAACTGCCGGATGCGCCGGCCGGTCCCAAGGGCATTTCGCTGTTCCTGGTGCCGAAGTTCATGGTGAATGCCGACGGCAGCCTGGGCGCACGCAACCCGGTGAGCTGTGGCTCGATCGAGCATAAGATGGGGATCCAGGCGTCCGCGACCTGTGTGATGAATTTCGACGAAGCCGTGGGTTTTCTGGTGGGCGAACCGAACCGTGGTCTGGCGGCGATGTTCACCATGATGAACTACGAGCGTTTGGGTGTGGGTATCCAGGGCCTGGCATCCGGCGAGCGCTCTTACCAGAATGCCATTGAATACGCGCGTGACCGCCTGCAAAGCCGTGCGCCGACCGGCGCGCAGGCCAAGGACAAAGCGGCTGACCCGATCATCGTGCACCCGGACGTGCGCCGCATGCTGCTGACCATGAAGGCTGCGAATGAAGGCGGGCGTGCCTTCTCCACCTACGTGGCGACGCAACTAGATATCGCCAAGTTCAGCGACGATGCCGCGGCCCGCGAACGTGCGGATAACCTGGTGGCGTTGCTGACCCCAGTGGCCAAGGCGTTCTTGAGCGACCTGGGCCTGGAAACCACGGTGTTCGGCCAGCAGGTGTTTGGCGGCCACGGCTACATTCGCGAGTGGGGCCAGGAGCAACTGGTGCGCGATGTGCGCATCACCCAGATCTACGAAGGCACCAACGGCATCCAGGCGCTGGACCTGATGGGGCGCAAGATCGTCGGCAGCGGCGGGGCGTTCTACACCTTGTTTGCCGATGAGATCCGCGCGTTCATTGCCTCGGCCGGTGCCGAGCTGGCTGAATTCACCACACCGCTGAGCGCGGCGGTGGATAACCTGGATGAACTGACCGCCTGGGTCCTGGATCGCGCCAAGACAGACCCGAATGAAATCGGCGCGGCGTCCGTTGAGTATTTGCATGCATTTGGATACATGGCCTACGCCTATATGTGGGCGCGCATGGCCAAGGCGGCGCTGGGCAAGGAGTCTGAAGAAGACTTCTACGCCAGCAAGATGGGCACTGCGCGCTTCTACTTTGCGCGCCTGTTGCCACGTATCCATTCGCTGAGTGCGTCGGTAAAAGCCGGCAGCGAATCGCTGTTTCTGCTGGATGAAGCCCTGTTCTAAGGGAATGGAGGGCGTGTAAGCATTCTCTTACATGACGTGCTGCTATTCGTCCTCTATCGCCATATTGGATCCACGGATAATCTACTTCACATGGACGTCGCGCAGGAAGCGCAAAGCAACAACACGGACACGTAGGATTCTGCCAGGACGGCGGAGTGAAATGGATGTCAGGGAAACAGTCTGCAAAGCCCCGCTTCGGCGGGGTTTTCTTTTGCCTGCGAAAAAGTCATGCCGGTGCCTGCGGTGCATTCATCACGTCTTCCAGCAAGGTGCGCAGTAACGCCATTGTCGCTTGCTGACGTTGCACGTCGCGACACACCAAGCCCACTTTCAGCGGCACCCTGGGTTCACTCAAGGGTTTCCACAACAGCGACTGGCTGTTGTGTTCGTCCTGGGAACGCCCTGGCAGTACTGTCGCAAGCTTTGTGTGAGGCAAGCTGTCGAGAATCCCCACCATGGTATTGAGCTCGGCCTGCACTTGCGGGCGACGGCCGAGGTTGGCCAGTTGGCCCTGCCAGATCTGCCTCACCTGGAACTCCTCGCCCAGCAGCAACATGGGTAACTCCGCCGCCTGTTTCAGCGAAACCTTCTTGAATTCCCGCAGGGGATGATCCTCCGGGAGGACCACCTTCAATTCGTCTTCATACAACAACACGCCGTGCAACCCCGGCTGGCGGGGCGGCAGGTAGCTGATACCGATGTCCAGCGAACCGTTGAGCAGGCGCCGTTCAATTTCAATCCCGGTCAACTCGTAGATCTGCACCACCAAGTGCGGCTGGGCCTTGCGCACGCGCTCGAGCATCTGCGGCACCAGGCTGGTGTGCACGGTTTGCAGCACACCGATAGCCAACGTGCGCATTGCCTGGCCCTTGAAGTTACGCAACGCCTCGACCGCCTGTTGCAAGCCATCAATCAGCGGCAGGGCATGGTTGTACAGCGTGTGCGCCGCCAGTGTCGGTAATAGCCGCTTGCTGCTGCGCTCGAACAGGCTCACATCGAGGTTCTGTTCCAACTGGCGAATCTGCTGGGACAGTGCCGGTTGGGAGATCGACAGGCGTTCCGCAGCACGGCCTACGTGGCCTTCCTCATACACCGCGACGAAATAACGCAGTTGCTTGAAATCCATAAGGCTTACTTATCGAAAAAGCTGAAAAAACGAAATGGCCGGTGGCCCCCGAGCCGCCTAGTCTAGCGCCTATTCGCAGGGCTTACAGGGCCGGATCGGGCAATGAACAGTGTTTATGTTGATGGCGTTTACATAGGCAAGGCTAACAATCTTCAACCAGGTTACACGGCGAGTACCGACCAAGGTCCGGTTGCCAAAGGGGGTGGCTTGTGAACCTGTTCACTCTGCGCCGCCCCGTGCCGAGCCTGGACGACCTGATCCTCGACGCCCCGCGCGACAGTCTTTCCAGCGCCGCTCTGATGCCCACGGTGGCCCGGCCGCCTCAAGTATTTGTGCGCGGCCAAGGCTCCTGGTTGTGGGACAGCGACGACCGTGCCTATCTGGATTTCAGCCAGGGCAGCGCCGCCAACAGCCTCGGCCACAGCCCGCAAGTGTTGATCAAAGCGCTGGCCGACCAGACTCAGACACTGATCAACCCTGGCAACGGCCTGCACAACCGTGCCCAACTCAACCTCGTCGACCGCCTGTGCCATCGCACCGGCAGCGATCAGGCGTACCTGCTCAACAGTGGTGCGGAAGCCTGCGAAGCCGCGATCAAACTGGCGCGCAAGTGGGGCCAGCTGTATCGCGGCGGTGCCTACCGCATCATCAGCGCCAGCAGTGCCTGTCACGGTCGCAGCTTCGCGGCAATGTCGGCCTCGGCGGGTGCCTTAGAAAACCGTTTCGAACCGCAGTTGCCGGGCTTCAGCCATGTCCCCTTCAACGACTTGCCAGCCCTGCACGCCGCAGTCGACGCGCAAACCGTCGCGATCATGCTCGAGCCGATCCAGGGCGAAGCCGGGGTGATTCCCGCGACGGAGCACTATCTCAAAGGTGTAGAACGTTTGTGTCGCGAACTGGGGATCCTGCTGATTCTCGACGAAGTGCAAACCGGCATTGGCCGCTGCGGCACGTTGCTCGCCGAACAGCAATACGGCGTCCGCGCCGACATCATCACCCTTGGCAAAGGCCTGGGCGGCGGCGTCCCCCTCGCAGCGCTGCTGGCACGCGGCAAAGCGTGCTGTTTTGAAGTGGGCGAGCTGGAAGGCACCCATCATGGCAATGCGCTAATGGCCTCGGCGGGGTTGGCGGTGCTCGATACGGTGCTGCAACACGGTTTTCTGGAGCAAGTGCGTGAGTCCGGCGTCTATCTCGGCGAAGGCCTCGCCCGCCTGGCCTACCGCTACGACCATGGACAACTGCGCGGCGATGGCCTGATGTGGGGGCTGATGTTGTCGGATGATTGCGCAGATGCTGTCGTAAAAGCAGCACTGCACGAAGGGCTGATCCTTAACGCCCCACAACCCAACTGCCTGCGATTCACTCCTGCTTTAACCGTGAGCAAAAGCAACATCGACGAAATGCTCCTGCGTCTGGCCCGCGCCTTCTCCCGCGTGCGCACCGCGCAACTGCAATGCCGCAAGGGCATCGCCGTTTAACCCCCTATTTTCCTGAACCGTCTCGCGGCATACGCGGCGCCTCCGGCCTGATTATTTTGGCTGGGGGCATTTTTTTGGTTCTTCATTTCAAGATGGCTCAACGCCAGAATCCACTGAACCCTCACGAACGCCCAAGGTCGATTAGCTACACGGCTCGCACGAGCCGATTTTTTGGAGCTTACCCATGGACATCATTCGTATCATCATCGCCATTCTGCTGCCGCCACTGGGTGTGTTCCTGCAAGTGGGTCTCGGCGGCGCGTTCTGGCTGAACATCCTGCTGACCCTGTGCGGTTACTTCCCTGGCGTTATCCACGCGGTGTACATCATCGCCAAGCGCTGAGGCCGTCAGCCTTTTGCGATGAGCCGTGAGTTGCGCTCATTGCGAAAGGCCAGCTGCTCGATGGTCTGGGTGGCGTGTTCGGCTTCTTCCCGCGCCTGCAGGATGATGCCGTGCTGATCAGACTTGCTGCACACCGGGTCGGCATTGCTCGCATCCCCCGTGAGCATGAAGGCCTGGCAACGGCATCCGCCAAAGTCCTTTTCCTTTTCATCGCAGGAACGGCACGGCTCGGGCATCCAGTCGTAGCCGCGAAAGCGGTTGAAGCCAAACGAGTCGTACCAGATGTGCTGCATGCTGTGGTCACGCACATTGGGAAATTGCACCGGCATCTGTCGGGCGCCGTGGCAGGGTAGGGCGGTGCCGTCTGGCGTGACTGTCAGAAAGATACTGCCCCAGCCATTCATGCATGCTTTAGGGCGCTCCTCATAGTAATCCGGGGTGACGAAGATCAGCTTGCAGGGGTGGCCTTCGGCTTCCAGCTTGGCGCGGTATTCATTGGTGATGCGTTCGGCGCGCACCAGCTGTTCCCGGGTCGGCAGCAACCCCACACGATTGAGCTGCGCCCAGCCGTAGAACTGGCAGGTGGCGAGTTCGACAAAGTCCGCTTCAAGCGCAATGCACAACTCGATGATGCGGTCGATCTTGTCGATATTGTGCCGATGGGTGACGAAGTTCAGCACCATCGGGTAGCCGTGGGCTTTCACCGCACGGGCCATTTCCAATTTTTGCGCGAAAGCTTTTTTTGAGCCGGCCAGCAGGTTGTTCACCTGTTCGTCGCTGGCCTGGAAACTGATCTGGATATGGTCCAGGCCAGCCTTCTTGAAATCGCTGATCTTCTGCTCGGTCAAGCCGATGCCGGAAGTGATCAGGTTGGTGTAGAAACCCAACTTGCGCGCCTCGGCGATCAGTTCGGCGAGGTCCTGGC
Organism: Pseudomonas tritici; assembly: GCF_014268275.3. Taxonomy (NCBI): domain Bacteria; kingdom Pseudomonadati; phylum Pseudomonadota; class Gammaproteobacteria; order Pseudomonadales; family Pseudomonadaceae; genus Pseudomonas; species Pseudomonas tritici. The sequence continues at coordinate 5,878,279 of NZ_CP077084.1, read as the reverse complement.
GCACCAGCGGCTCACCGCCGGAAAACCCCAGTTGTGCGGCACCCATCTCGCGAGCCTCACGAAACACCTTGATCCACTGCTCGGTACTCAGCTCCTTGCCCTGCTCGGCAAAATCCAGCGGGTTGGAGCAGTACGGGCACTGCAACGGGCAGCGGTAGGTCAGTTCAGCCAGCAGCCACAGCGGCAGGCCGATGGCTGGCTTCTCAGGCAAGGGTGATCCAGTGCTCAGCACGGGCGACCTCCATGAATTGCTCAATGTCTTCGCCGAGCTCGGGCACGCCGGGGAATTGTTTATCCAGCTCGGCGATGATCGCGGCCACGTCGCGCTCGCCGTCGATCAAACCACCAATCAGTGCGGCGCTGTCGTTGAGCTTGATCATGCCCTCGGGATACAGCAGCACATGGCCTTTTTGCGCAGGCTCGTACTGGTAACGATAGCCCTGGCGCCAGGTGGGTTTTTTGCTGCGATCAAAGCTCATAGGGCGATCCCTTTATGCCACACCCGCTGCTCGGTGACGCTGTGATACGGCGGGCGTTTCAGTTCATAGGCCATGCTCATGGCATCCAGCATGCTCCACAGGATGTCCAGTTTGAACTGGAGAATTTCCAGCATGCGCGCTTGGCCTTCACGGGTGGTGTAGTGCTGCAGGGTGATCGCCAAGCCGTGCTCCACGTCGCGCCGGGCCTGGCCCAGGCGGGTGCGGAAATACTCATAACCGGCAGGGTCGATCCACGGGTAATGCTGTGGCCAACTGTCGAGGCGCGACTGGTGGATCTGCGGCGCAAACAGCTCAGTCAATGAACTGCTGGCGGCCTCCTGCCAACTGGCACGGCGGGCGAAGTTGACGTAGGCATCCACCGCAAAACGCACGCCGGGCAACACCAGTTCCTGGGAGCGCAGTTGGTCCGGGTCGAGGCCGACTGCTTGGCCCAGGCGCAGCCAGGCTTCGATACCGCCGTCCTCACCCGGTGCGCCATCGTGGTCGAGCAGGCGCTGGATCCACTCGCGACGGATTTCACGGTCCGGGCAGTTGGCCAGGATCGCGGCGTCCTTCAGCGGGATGTTCACCTGATAGTAGAAACGGTTGGCGACCCAGCCTTGGATCTGCTCGCGAGTGGCGCGCCCTTCATACATCGCCACGTGGTACGGGTGATGGATATGGTAGAAGGCGCCCTTGGCGCGCAGGGCTGCTTCAAATTCGGCGGGCGTTAGCGGTGCGTCAGTCATATTGTCTGCTCCTACAATTCAATGCTCATGCCGTCGTAGGCCACTTCGACATTGCGCCGCACCAATTCCGCTCGCTCGGGGGAGTCTTCATCGAGGATCGGGTTGGTGTTGTTGATATGGATAAGCACCTTGCGCTGCTCGGGCAATTGCTCCAGCACCTCGAGCATGCCACCGGGGCCGTTCTGTGCCAGGTGGCCCATCTCGCGGCCGGTGCGGGTGCCAACACCACGGCGCTGCATTTCATCGTCATCCCACATCGTGCCGTCCACCAACAGGCAGTCGCTGCCGGCCATGATTTCCAGCAGTGGCGCGTCGACCTTGCCCAGCCCTGGGGCGTAGAACAGTTTGCCGCCGGTGCGCAGGTCTTCGACGATCAGGCCGATATTGTCACCGGGGTGGGGGTCGAAACGGTGCGGCGAATAAGGCGGTGCGGCGCTGCGCAGTGGCAGCGGGGTGAAACGCAGGTTGGGGCAGGCCGGGATGCTGAAGCTGGCGTCCAGCTCGATGCGGTTCCAGGCCAGGCCGCCGTTCCAGTGGGTCAGCATGGTGAACAGCGGGAAGCCGGTGCTCAGGTCTTCATGGACCATGTCGGTGCACCACACCTGGTGCGGACAACCCTCGCGCAGGCTCAACAGGCCGGTGGTGTGGTCGATCTGGCTGTCCATCAGGATGATCGCGCTGATGCCGGTGTCACGCAGGCCGCGGCCCGGTTGCATCGGCGCGAAACCCTGGAGTTGCGCGCGGATATCCGGCGAGGCATTGCACAGCACCCAGTTCACGCCATCGTCGGAGATCGCAATGGATGACTGGGTACGCGCTTGCGCCCGCAGGCTGCCATCGCGGAAACCAGCGCAGTTCACGCAGTTGCAGTTCCACTGCGGGAAACCACCGCCGGCGGCGGAACCTAAGATCTGGACAAACATGGTCGCTCCATCAAGCTCAAAACAAAAACGCCCCGGGCGAACCGAGGCGTTGTATTACCCAGCGGATTAACGGCTGGCGAAGTACATGGTGACTTCGAAACCGATGCGCAGATCAGTGTAAGCAGGTTTGGACCAAGTCATGTTCTTACTCCTACGAAGGGATGGGACGTTCACTACCAAGTAATACATATAGTCCACCTCCAGTCGGAGATGTTCAGAGGTGTGCGTGGGAATGTTACGCAATTATTTTCAAGTTAGCGCTGTCTTGGTGGAAAAAGCCTTTTGCAGGGGCGGCAATGATCAGTCTGCCGCTTGCCAGGTCGCCGAGATGCGCGCGCCGTTGGCGACGCAGCGCCAGCCGCCTGTGGCGTCGTTCAATTGCTGGGCGGCGTGCTGCAGCATTTCGCGGGAACAGGCTTGGATCCTGGATTGAAGCTGCTCCAGGTAACCCGACGAATGGCCAGCCAGATGGGCATGCCAGAGCAGGTCGGCAGCCTGAGCGTTGGGCAGTGCCTGGGCTGAAAACTGTTGCGCCAGATCCAGGTTGCCGAGGTCGTCGCAGCCATTGATCAGTGCTGGCAGTTGCGCCAGGAAGGTTTGCAGGTGATCTGCGATGCCTTCCAGGGAAACGCTGGGGGACTGTACGCCGAATAGCAGGGCGGTCTGGCCGTTTATCTGTCGGATGCCGCTGAACACGGCGTAGCCGATTTGCAGTTCTACCCGCAGCTTTTGGTAGAACGGCCCTTGGAGCAGATGGCCGAGCAGTCGCCACGCGGCTTCGTCTGCCAGGGATTGGCTGGGTGTTGGGCAAAACAACAGCAACGCAGCTTCGTCAGAGCCGATTTTCACCTCATGCCACACGCGTTGACCGCTGAGGGACGGGAGTACTTGATCGAGGCTCGCAGGCTGCCCTGGCAAGCGGGCCGCTGCTGTTTTGATTGCGGATTCATACGTCGCGGGGAAACCCATCCCCAGGCCTTTCCAACGTGCGGTGGCCCACGATTCAGAACGAGGAGTGCTGGCGGAGCAGCAAGCGGGCAGGGCCTTTAGCAACTCTCGAATGGCGATCATCGGCGGTGAGGCAGGTTGCGCCTCTTGCGGTTGAGTCAGACTCTGCGCCAAAACCTCCAGCACGGCGGGTATGGGTTCCAGCAGCCCTATCATTTTTACCAGCGCGTCATTGCCCAGGCTTTCGAACGACAATTCGACACCCGCCTGACGCGCATTTTCACACAACGCCTGCAATGCGCTCTCCAGGCCGGTGGGGGCCGACTGCCATTGCACATACAGGGCACCTTCACCACTGTCGTCCGCCAGCGCCTGGCTGAAGTTCAATGCCGACACCTCCCGACGCCCGCGGGAGCGATCCTGGGCGAAGGTGCGCAACCCCCGGTGGGCGCTGGTCTGGCCGCGAATCAGGCCGGCGCGTTCTTCCTTGACTGATGGTCGTAGGAACGGGTTGTTCGGCGGCAGTTGCCAAGTGTGCGCGGAAGGTGGCAGGCGCAGCGAATCAAGCATGGCCTTGAGGGCGACGACATCCTGTTCCGAAAGCGCCTGGCTGTCGTGTCTGGCCAATGCCAGCGCGCCTTGGACCTGTTGTTGACGAACGGCCAACAGCGCGAACTCTTCCCGTAGTGAAGTCCAATCGCTCTGTGCGAAAAAGCTCAGCCAATCGTGCAGCAACGCCTCTATCTGCGTAGCCGACTTATCTTGGGCGCTAAGCGTGAAGTCGATATCCAGCACAGCTTGCCCGGCGAAGTGATAAAGCACCGACGCCTGCAGTGCTCTCGCCAGTTGCCGCGCTTTCAGTTCAGCCAGCAATCCGCCGGGGGCCGAGGCATTCAGCCAGGCACAGAGAAAATCCAGTGCTTCACGCGGCGCGTCACACGTGATGACGTGGTGCAGGTGGTCATTGGCGATGTGCTGATAGCTGCGCGCTTCACCCTGCATCAAAGCCGGTGGCGCAGATTGTGGGCGTAGAGGTCCTGAGGTCAGTTGTTCACTGAACTGCTGTGCCAGGCATTGCAGTTCATCCAGCGACAGTGGGCCGGCCAAGCTCAGCGTCATCTGCCCGCTCTGATAGAAATGCGCGTGGAATTCCCGCAATGCCTGCTGGAATGCCTCACGCTCCACCGGCAAGCTGTCACGGTTGCCTGCATGAAAACCCCGCAGCGGATGGTCCGCGGCCAGGCCTTCCAGCAACGCGATCTGCTGCTGCGCCCCTGCATCCTGGGACCAGGCGACGAACTCGGCATGCAGCACCTCGCGCTCGCGCAGTTGATCCTCCAGCGCCAGGCGTGGATGGGACAGCATGTCGGCCAAGCGCTCCAGGCCACTGGTAAACGTTGACGCCGGCAGCTCAAAGAAGAACGCCGTGGAGCGCTCACGGGTGCTCGCATTGACTTGGCCCCCATGACGTTGCACGTAGGCTATCAACCCTTCGTTCGTGGGAAAATGCTCGGTACCGAGAAACAACAAATGTTCCAGAAAGTGCGCCAACCCCGGCCACGCTAACGGCACGTCATGGCTGCCAGCTGACACCTGCAGGACGGCGGCGCAACGCTTCAAACGCTTCGCATGACGCAAGGAGACCCGCAAGCCATTGGCCAGGGTCAGGTGAAGGTGATGAAGGTGGGCCGGCGCAGGCATGGGCACTTCCGAAACGAGGGAAGCGCCTATGCTAACAAACCCGTTGAGTCAGGGCTTGTACAGCGCGCCGTACAACTCGGGGCGGCGATCTTGCAGATAGTGATTGGCAGCGCGCGCATTGATGATCGATTGGCGCTCCAGCGTACCGACAATCAAGGCTTCATCCAGGCCAGCCTGGGCTATACGCTCGCCGTTCGGTGCCGCGATGCTGCTTTGCCCGCAGTACTGGATCTCGCCTTCGTGCCCGCAGTAATTGGCGTAGGCCACATAACATTGGTTCTCGAAGGCCCGCGCCCGCACGGTGACATCGGCCACAAAGTCGAACGGCACCATATTGGCGGTGGGCACCAGTATCAACTCGGCACCAGCAAGGGCCAGGCGCCGGGTGTTTTCCGGGAACTCCAGGTCGTAGCAGATCAGGAAGCCGAGCTTCCACCCATTCAATTCCACCAGCGGGAAATCGTCGTCGCCGGCACTGAACATCGAGTGGTCCAAATCGCCAAACAGATGCGTCTTGCGGTAGTTGCACAGGCGCTGGCCGTGGGCGTCGATCAACTGCACGGCGTTGTAGATCTGGCCGTCCTCGGCACGTTCCGGGTAACCGTACAAGATTGCCAGCCCGGCGGCTTTGGCCAGTTCGGCAATCGCCTGTGCGGACGGCCCGTCTTGCGCTTCAGCTAACGCGCCCACCGCTTCAGCGCCGATGTTGTAGCCGCTGAGAAACATCTCCGGCAGCACCAGTACATCGGCGCCGGACGCTTCATGCGCCAGTTGGTGCAGGCGCTTGAGGTTGCCGGCCACGTCCAGCGGCAGTGGTGGGCATTGGTACAGGGCAACGCGCATGCTCAGCTCCTTATTCGGCCAGGGCGATCGGCCCGATTTCGTCGAACACATCACCCGGCCCTGGGTTCTCCGGATGAGTACTGCCGCCGAAGTGGGTCATGATGCCCCATACCGCGTTCAATGAGGTTTGCACTGCGCCTTCGACCCAGGCCGGGGTCCAGGAAACGTCGTCACCTGCGATAAAAATCCCACGTTGCTCGGCGGGCATGTCCTTCTGCATGAAGTGCGCATACATACGCTGGTTATAGCGATAGTGGCCGGGCAATGCACCTTTGAAGGCACCGAGGAAATGCGGGTCGGCTTCCCAGGACACCGTGATCGGGTCGCCGATGATGCGCGCCTTGATGTCGACTTTCGGGTAGATCTTGTTCAGCGCGTCGAGGGCCAGTTTCACGCGTTTATCGATGGGCTGCGGCAGCATCTTCAGCGCATCGCTCATCCACGAGTAAGACAGGCAAATCACACCCGGCTTATCGTCACCATTGTCGAACAGATAAGTGCCACGGGTCAGGCGATCCGTGAGGGTCATGCTCATCAGGTCGCGGCCGGTTTCCGGGTCTTTGTCTTTCCAGAACGGGCGGTCAACCATCACGAAAGTTTTTGATGACTGCATGTAGCGGGTGCGGTCCAGGGCCATCCACATCTTTTGCGAGAACAGGGTTTCGTCGCATTCGATCTGGGTGGTCAGCAGCCAGCTTTGGCACGTGGTGAGCACGGCGGCGTATTCGCGGGTGTCACCGTAATTGTCGGTGACGGCAAAGCGGCCATCGGCGGCGTGTGCGATGCGTTTCACCCCGGCCCGCGGCGCACCACGGTGCAACGAACTGAGGCTGGTGCCGGCCGGCCAGTGGGCGCAACGCTCTGGCACATGACGCCAAATGCCCATCGGCACCTGGGCCACGCCGCCGACGACCAAGTGTTGGTGATCGTCGCAGTTGGTCATCACCACGCGGAAGATTTCCAGCATCGAGTTGGGGAAGTCCGAATCCCAGCCGCCAGTGCCGAAACCGACCTGGCCGAATACTTCGCGATGGTGAAACGACAACTTGGCGAAAGCCTTGGAAGTGGCAACGAAGTCGTAGAAGGTGCGGTCGTCCCACAGTGGTACCAGCTTATTCCAAAGCGCTTTGAGGCGTGGCACGTCACGGTCGCGGATGGCTTGCTGGATATCGCCGAACTGCGAGCCGGCTTCCAAGGCGTCGGCCCAGGCGTCGGCGACTTCTTGAAACAGTGCAGGAAGATCGGACAGTTTTTGTGCGTAGTGAGTCTGGCCTTCCAGGTCAATCACCGTGCTGCCGGAGGCTGGGGTCAGCGGGTTGGGGAAGGGTTTGGTTTCCAGGCCGAGTTTGTCCACGTAGTGGTAGAACGCGGTGGACGACACCGGGAAGCGCATGCCACCCAGCTCGGCGATGATGCCTTCGGCGCCTTCGAAGGCTTGGGAGCGCAGGCGGCCGCCCATTTTCGAAGCTTCATACACCACCGGCTTGAGACCCAGTTTCATCAGTTCGTAGGCGGCAACCAGGCCAGCGATCCCTGCGCCGACGATCGCCACTTCGGCGCCATGGTTGGCGACGGGAATGCTGCCCAGGCCGGCCGGGTGCTCGATCCAGTCATCAAAGGCAAACGGAAAATCCGGGCCAAAGATGGTGATGGGTTTCTTACCGTCTGCAGGGTGGCGATTGGTCTTGCTGATGGTGCTGGACGGAATGCTCATGGCTGACCTTACTGGCGACTGGGCGGACGTGGCCCGCTGAGTATAGGAAAAGATGGCAGCCAGTTTAGGGAGCGTAGCGTTCGTTAATAAGACGCAAAGTGTCGTCGGATTGGATTGTTTTTAGTCATAATGACGAAGTTGGTGGTCAAATTGGCTGTCCGCGATCCAATTTGTTACTCAAGATGATTGAGGTCGTGGTTTTCTCCACGCCGTCCACACTGCCGATCTGGTCGAGTAATTGGTCCAACTGCTCCGGCGAGTCAGTGCGAAGCCAGGCCACGTAATCGAACTCGCCACTGACCGCGCACAATTGTTGCACCTGCGCCATGGCACTCAGCCTGCGTAACACTTCTTTACCCGAGCGTGCCTGCACGGTGATGCCAACATACGCCTGCAAACCACCATCCACCACCCGCTGGCCGAGACGCACACCATAACCGGTGATCACCTGGGTTTTCTCCAGGCGCGCCAGGCGCGACGTTACCGTGGTGCGCGCGATGCCGAGCTGCCGGGCAAGCATGGCCACGCTTTCGCGCGCGTTGATTTGCAGGGCGGCTATTAGCTGGCGGTCGATTTCATCTAGGGCGGGCAAGGGGGGGGCTCCGATAAGGGCGGCGATGGGAGCATATTACAGTCTTCCAGACACACAAAAGCCGCGCATTGCGCGGCTTTCTAGTTTGGTGGGCCCAGTAGGACTCGAACCTACGACCAAGGGATTATGAGTCCCCTGCTCTAACCAACTGAGCTATAGGCCCTCAGTAGGTCGCGGATTATAGCGATGGTTTCCCCGCTGTGCTATCCGAAAAATCCTCAATGCTCATACGAAGAAAAGTCGCGGCAAAAAGCTCGGGCGGTAGCGGCAGGCTGACGATGTAGCCTTGCATCTGTTCGCAGCCTTCGGCAGCCAGGAAGGCTTGCTGTGCGGGGTTCTCCACGCCTTCGGCGATGATGGTGAATTGCATGCTGTGGCCCAGGGCGATAATGGCGCGCACGATCGCTGCGTCGTGGGGGTCGTCGGGCAGGCCGCGGACGAAGGATTGATCGATCTTGAGGAAGTCCAGCGGCAGGCGTTTGAGGTAGCTGAGGGATGAATAGCCGGTGCCAAAATCATCGATGGCCAGTTGTACGCCCAAGTCTTTGAGCTGGTGCAGTACCTCCAGCGCTTCTTCGGCCTGGCTCATGATGAAGTTCTCGGTGATCTCCAGTTGCAGGCAGCCTGGGTCGAGCCGGTAGTCGCGCAATAGCTGTTCGATGCGAGCCAGCAAGCCGGGGTGACGCAGTTGGGCGCCGGCCAGGTTGACCGACAGGGGGCCGAATTCGTCGAAAGTGCCTTGCCAGGCATGCATTTGTCGGCAGGCCTGTTCCAGCACCCAGTCACCGATCTGCAGGATCATGCCGTTCTCTTCGGCGAGGGCAATGAAGTGTTCGGGCGGCACGTCGCCAAAGGTGGGATGGCGCCAGCGGATCAGCGCTTCGGCGCCGATCAGTGCTTGAGTATTCAGGCTCAGTTTTGGCTGGTAGTACAGGGTCAGTTCATCGCGCTCGATGGCGCGGCGCAGTTCATGTTCGAGTGCCACGCGTTCGTTGGCCTGCGCAGTCAGGTCGCGGGTATAGCTTTCGACCCGGTTACGTCCCTTGGCCTTGGAGCGGTACATCGCAGCGTCGGCATTTTTGACCAGCGTCGCGACGTCGGTACCGTCCTGCGGGTACAGGCTGGTGCCGATGCTGGCGCTGATGAAGAACTCGTGTTCACCTGCCTGGAAGGGTGGGGTGAAGCAGGCCAGCAGTTTATTGGCCAGGTATTGGGCATCGCTGGGGTGCTGCAAGCCGGGGAGCAGGATGATGAATTCGTCGCCGCCCAGGCGAGCAACGGTGTCGATGTCGCGCAGTTGTTCCTTGAGGCGCACCGCGATGTCCTTGAGCAGCAAGTCGCCGATCGGGTGGCCGAGGCTGTCGTTGATGTGTTTGAAGCGGTCCAGATCGAGAAACAGTACGGCGCCCTGTTTGCCGGTTTCTTGATGCCCATTGAGGGCGGCCTGCAGTCGGTTTTCGAACAAAGTGCGGTTGGGCAGGCCGGTCAATGGATCGTGATGCGCCTGGTAATCTAGGCGGGCCTGGGCCAGTTTGAGGCTGGAGATGTCGGCAAACACCGCGACGAAGTGCGTGATCAACTGATCGCGATTACGCACTGCGCTGATCGTCAGCCAGCTGGGGTACAGCTCGCCGTTCTTGCGTCGGTTGGAGATCTCGCCCTGCCAATGCCCTTGAGTTGTCAGTTGGTGCCACATCGCCGCGTAGAAGGCGCTGTCATGCAGGCCGGAGGCGAGCAGGCGCGGCGTATGGCCAAGGGCTTCGGCCTCGCTGTAGCCGGTTATCTCGGTGAAGGCGCGGTTGACGGCGCTGATGTTCTGCCGGATATCAGTGATCAAGACGCCTTCGGCCGTGCTCTCGAACACCGTGGCGGCCTGTTGCAGTTTTTCCTGCATCAGTTGGCGTTCGGTGATGTCCCGCGCAATGGTCAGCATGCAGTCGTCGTCGCCGATAGGCAGCGGGCGGCTGGACAATTCGCACAGGCGAATCTGCCCATCGTTGCGACGAATATGGCAGATGAAATCACGCACAAAGCCATCGCGCTGCATCAGTTCCAGCATGTGTTTGCGTTCGTTGAGGTCGACCCAGATGCCCAGGTCCAGGGTTGATTGGTCGAGGGATGTTGCGCTAGTGAACCCCGTGATTCGGCTGAAACCATCGTTCACTTCAATCAACAGTCCATCATGCTGTCGGCTCAGCAGCAAGCCGTCGGGGGAGGCGTGGAAGGCCTTGGCGAATTTCTCTTCGGAGGTTTGCAGTTGTTGCTGGGTTTCCTTGAGTTGAGTGATGTCTCGCACCGCCACCACGATGGCCTCGGTGGTGTCCAATTGGAACGGCTCGGCGGAAATCAGCCCGGTGAAGGCTTGGCCATTGCTGCGCAGAAAGGGCATTTCGAGATTGCGGATGCTGGTGGTCTGCACCTGTTGCAGCAGGTCGGGGCCGACACCCTGGATGCCCCAGATATTCAGTTCGGTGGCGGTTTTGCCGACGACCTGTTGCGCCGTCAGGCCAATCTGGTCTTCGAACGCCTTGTTCACCTCCAGCAAGCAGCCATCAGACAGCCGTGCGATCACTAGCATGTCTGGGCATTGCTGGAACACCGAGGCAAATTTTTGCTCGGACAGTTGCAAGGCTTCTTCAGTGCGCTTGGCCTCGCTGATATCGATCATCAAGCCGCGCAGTACGGGCTCATGGCCGTGCTCAATCAGGCTGACGATGTCGCGCACCCATAAGCAGCGCCCGTCGGCGGTGATCACCCGGTAGTCGATGCTGTGGTCGCGATTGGCGCGGGTTTCCCGGTAGCAGTAGGCCTCGGTGCGGGTCAGGTCGGCGGGGTGAATGATGTTGCGCCAGAACCCCGGGATCAGCCAGTGGGCACGCGGATAACCCAGTAATTCCTCCGCGTGGGGCGAAACATAGCTGTAGGTGAAATCGGTGATACTGGCTTCCCAGGCGATGGCGGACAGGCTTTCCACCAAGCCGCGGTAGTGATATTCGCTGCTGCGCAGTTCCTGTTCGAGGGCGCCGCGGCGGGAAATTTCCGAACTGAGCCGGCGGTTGATCCGAATCACCACGGCCAGCACGGTACTCAGCAACAGTACCGCAGGCAGGCCGTAAGTCAGCAGATCCCTCCAGAAGGTGCGGTGATCGGTAAGGCTGCCAACCCAATGTTGTTGGATCGCATCGGTTTCTTCCGGGCTGAGGTCGGCCAGTACCTTATCGAGGATGCCCACCAGTACTTTGTTGTCGCGCGGTACGCCCATCGCCAGTTGGTAGCGGTAGGGCGTTTCACCGCTGACGTACAAACCGTCGAGCTTGAGTTGGCGCAGGTTCCAGACACTTGAGGCCAGGTCGCCGACCACCGCATCCACCTCATCGGTGGCCAAGGCTTGCAGGGTCGAGCTGACATTCGGCATGGCCACCAGATTGAGGTCGGGATGGTGGGTGCGGAGCAACTCATGGGGCGCGTAGTTTTCCACCACGGCAATCTTCAATCCGTAGAGGTCCTTAAGGGTGCGTGGTTTCGCGCCGCCTTCGTGGGCCAGGATGACGATGGGGAAATCAAGGTACGGGCGGGTAAACGCCATGTAGCTCTGGCGTTCCGGCGTGGACATGATGCCAGGCAGCAGGTCGATTTGGTTGTTCCGGGCCAGCTCCAGCACGGCGCCCCAGTTCGCCGGCTCGATCAACTTGACTCGCACGCCGAGGCGATCCTGGATCAGGCGCACGTAATCCGCCGCCAGGCCTTGGTAGCGGCCATCTTCGTCACGGTATTCAAAGGGTGGCCATGACGCGTCCACTCCCAGGCGCAACTCCTGATGGTCCGCCAGCCAGCCGCGCTCATCATCGCTGAGACTCAACGCGCCAGCCGTTGCGGTCCAGGTCAGCAGCCACAGTAAAAACACAGCCGGCAGTCTGGGCATAACGGTCTCGTTATGGCACGGGGAATGTTTCGAGTGTAGACGGGCATTACGGGGGGAGGGGTGTTGCGGAAGGTTTTATCGATACAAAACAAAACCCCCGGCCTGGGCCGGGGGTTCTGGTATCACTCGTCGAGGAAGGAGCGTAGATGCTCGCTTCGCGTCGGGTGGCGCAACTTGCGCAGCGCCTTGGCTTCGATCTGACGGATCCGTTCACGGGTCACGTCAAACTGCTTACCGACTTCCTCAAGGGTGTGGTCGGTATTCATGTCGATGCCGAAACGCATGCGCAGTACCTTGGCTTCACGAGCAGTGAGGCCGGAGAGTACGTCACGAGTCGCTTCTTTAAGGCTCTCAACGGTGGCGACATCGATTGGCGACTGCATAGTCGAGTCTTCGATGAAGTCACCCAGATGGGAGTCTTCGTCATCACCAATCGGCGTTTCCATGGAGATCGGCTCTTTAGCGATCTTCAATACCTTGCGGATTTTGTCCTCAGGCATTTCCATGCGTTCGCCCAGCTCTTCCGGGGTCGGTTCACGACCCATTTCCTGCAACATCTGCCGGGAAATGCGGTTCAGCTTGTTGATGGTCTCGATCATGTGCACCGGAATACGGATGGTGCGGGCCTGGTCGGCGATCGAGCGAGTGATCGCCTGACGGATCCACCAGGTGGCATAAGTCGAGAATTTGTAGCCACGACGGTATTCAAACTTGTCCACAGCCTTCATCAAGCCGATGTTGCCTTCCTGGATCAAGTCGAGGAATTGCAGGCCACGGTTGGTGTACTTCTTGGCGATGGAAATCACCAGACGCAAGTTCGCTTCGACCATCTCTTTCTTCGCGCGGCGGGCCTTGGCCTCACCGATCGACATGCGACGGTTGATGTCCTTGATCTCGGCAATCGTCAGACCGGTTTCGGTCTGCAGTGCGATCAGCTTTTGCTGGCAGCGAATGATGTCCGGCTGCAGGCGACCAATGGCTTCGGCGTATTTGCCTTTGCCTTTGGCGAGGCCGTCGGACCAGCTTTCGTCAACTTCGTTGCCCGGGAACTGGCGCAGGAAGTCGGCACGCGGCATGCGCGCATCACGGACACAGAGCTGCATGATCGCACGCTCTTGTGCACGCAGACGCTCAAGGGCACTGCGAACACGCTCAACCAGGCCTTCGAATTGCTTCGGTACCAGCTTGATCGGCATGAACAGTTCGGCCAGCGCCACCAGCTCGGCAATGACCAGCTTATTGCCGCGACCGTGCTTTTTCAGCGCCTTGCGGGTGATTTCCATTTGATCGGAAACCGCACCGAAACGCTGGGCAGCCACGATCGGATCCGGACCGCTTTCAACTTCATCTTCGTCGTCGCTGCTGGCTTCAGCATCGTCGTCTTCGGAATCGTCGTCGGCTTTCACCGCTTTCGGGTCGACAGGCGGCGGCACTTCGGCGGCAGGCGGCGCAATGCCGTCGTCCGGGTCGATGTAGCCACTCAGCACGTCGGACAGGCGACCACCTTCGGTGGTGACGCGGGTGTACTCGGAGAGAATATGGTCAACCGTGCCAGGGAAGTGCGCGATTGCGCCCATCACTTCACGGATGCCCTCTTCGATACGCTTGGCGATTTCGATTTCGCCTTCGCGTGTCAGCAGCTCGACGGTACCCATTTCACGCATATACATGCGCACAGGGTCGGTGGTACGACCGATATCGGTCTCCACAGCAGCCAGCGCGGCAGCAGCTTCTTCAGCTGCAGCCTCGTCGGTATCGGCGTCCGCCAGCATAAGAGAATCCTTATCTGGCGCAGCTTCGAATACGTTGATCCCCATGTCGTTAATCATGCGGATGATGTCTTCCACCTGCTCTGGATCTGAAATATCCTCAGGCAGGTGGTCGTTGACCTCCGCGTAAGTCAGGTAACCCTGCTCACGACCGAGAACGATCAACTCTTTGATACGAGACTGCTGTTGCGCTTTTCCGGACATAACACCCTATCCACTGAAGGTCTTGGCGGGCAAAAAACAAGCCGAGGATTATACCCGAGCTATGACCTCACACGCCAGCTGAGGTCGGGTTTGATGCGGAAACATTCTGTTTTAAGAGGTCGCGCATCTGTTTTGCTATCTGAATTTGCTCTTCAGCCGATAATCCAGGCTGCCTTGCTCTCTTGATGAGTTCATCGAGGGTCTGCGTGTGCTGACCCGCGGATAACCTAGTAATGGTGTCTAAAAACTGTTGTTCAAGGTTATCGCCGTCAATTAGCCACTCCTTTTCCGCGAGGGCTTTCAATAGGCGGCCTTGCTCGGTGCCATGCCAGCGAGCCATCAGCTGAATTGAGTTTAGCTTAGGATTTTTCTGTACCGCCTCGATCAAGGCGATCAGAACCTGAGCATAGGTGTTGCTCGCATTGGCAAAATGGTCGGCGCTCTCGACCTTGCCCGCCAGTTGCGGGTGATGGATGAGCGTACGCAACGCAATGAGCGTTGGCGCTTCAACGGCCACAGGCGTTCGCGGGGCGAAGGCCTCATCGCGATCGCCGCGCTTGCCGTTCTTGCTCCAGGGTTTGTTGTCCCATTTCTTGCCGCCGGCGCCGGGCTTCTTCGGTGTCCACTCCTGCTGGGGCGTGTAGGCCTCCTGCGGTTGGTGGAAGTCGGCGTAGTCGGGCATGGCGTCGTAATCCATGCCTGGGTCATAGGCCGGCGGCGCCTCCTGCGGTGCGTTGTGCACCAGCTGGCTGACGGCTTCGCCGCTCAGCCCAGTAATTTCCAGCAGGCGCATGCGCATCAGTGATTTCAGGTTGGCGCCTGGGACTTTATCGATCAACGGCGCCGCGAGGGTGGCCATGTGTGCCTTGCCTTCGAGGGAGCGCGGGTCGGCCTCTTCGGTCAGTTGCTGGAAAAAATAGTCTGCCAGGGGCTGTGCATGTTGATTGATGCGCGCGCGGAACGCGTCGGTGCCTTCGGAGCGCACCAAGGTGTCCGGGTCTTCGCCTTCAGGCAGGAACAGGAAGCGTGCGCGACGCCCATCCTGCAGGCTCGACAGCGTTGCCTCAAGCGCGCGCCAGGCGGCGTTGCGGCCGGCCTGATCGCCGTCAAAGCAGAACAGTACGCTGGGCACCACGCGGAACAGGCGTTTCATGTGTTCTTCGCTGGTGGCGGTGCCGAGTGTGGCCACGGCGTTGCGCAGGCCCTGTTGGGCGAGCGCGATCACGTCCATATAGCCTTCAACCACGATGATCTCATCGAGGTTGCGGTTGTTCTTGCGCGCCTCGAACAGGCCGTAGAGTTCCTGGCCTTTGTGGAATACCGCGGTTTCCGGGGAGTTCAGGTACTTGGGCTTGTCATCTCCCAGTACTCGACCACCAAAGGCGATGATGCGGCCACGGCTGTCGCGGATCGGGAACATCACGCGGTCGCGAAAGCGGTCATAGCGTTTGCCGGTTTCGGCGTTTTCAACCAGCAGGCCGGCGTCGATCATGGCTTTTTGCTGGAGGGTATCGCTGCTCAGGTGCTTGTACAGGTTGTCCCAGCCGGGCGGGGCGAAGCCGAGGCCGAAGTCACGGGCGATTTCACCGGTGAGGCCGCGGCCCTTGAGGTAATCGACGGCGGCCTTGCGCTGCGGATGGCTTTTAAGTGCCTGACGGTAAAAGTCGGCAGCGGCGGTCAGCAGCGGGTACAGCGGCGAATCGGTGGGTTGCCGCGGTTTGTGCGGTCGGCCGCTTTCTTCGCGAGGGATTTCCATGCCGGCGGCTTTCGCCAGGTCCTCGATCGCCTGGGGGAAATCCAGGTTGTCGTGGTCCATGAGAAAGCCCAGAGCGTTACCGCCTGCGCCGCAACCGAAGCAGTAGTAGAACTGTTTGTCGGGGCTGACGCTGAACGATGGGGTTTTCTCTTTGTGGAACGGGCAGCAGGCGGTGTAGTTCTTGCCGGCTTTTTTCAGCTGCACGCGCGAGCTGACAACATCGACGATGTCGGTGCGGTTCAGAAGGTCGTCAATAAAGCTCTGGGGAATCAGCCCGGCCATGGCGTTCTCGTCATCACTGCGTGTAAATGAGGGCCCGCTAAGTGCTCAAGCGCACGTATCGTCTGGCTCGATCATCGGTTGTCTGCTTGGGCTTTCAGGAAGTGTATCTGCCGATGGTTCACTGACGTTAATTTCAATCAGGTTTTCGGCATGGAAATGTTGCCCCGGCCTCCGGTCTTGGCCAATGGCGGGCCTCGGAAGCGCATTGTCGGGCACAGTCGATACAGTTGATCGCCTGCTTGAATAATAAGTGTGCGCGTCAGTAGCCTTGTTAGGCTCGTCAGAAGAGACGTGCACCGCTGGCAAAAGAGCCAGTCCTGACGTGTGAAGCAGTTGTCTCGGTCGCATGTGCGGCGTCAACAGTGAAGCATCAAGCGATATCCGCAAATGCCATTAGCCCGGCTGAGGGCCGGGCTTGGCAGAAGCTTGCTACGGACGTCTGTGTATTAGTACAGACGAACGGCGCGGCGCTGTTCGCGCTGAACTTTCTTGGCGTGACGCTTAACAGCGGCTGCTGCTTTACGCTTACGCTCAGAAGTTGGCTTCTCGTAAAATTCGCGGCTACGAACTTCAGCCAGTACACCGGCTTTTTCGCAGGAGCGCTTGAAACGACGCAGAGCTACGTCGAAGGGTTCGTTCTCTTTAACTTTGACGGCTGGCATCCAGAGCTACCTTCTTTCATTACCGGGATCAACGTTCTCGTCGCAAAAAATTCGCGGCTGAGGTCGTCGGTTTTTAAGGGTTGCGGATGTTAACCCCTCATTGCCCGGAATGCAAAGCCTCTGATCGAAAACCGCTAGTCGGGAGGGGGAGTGGCGACTATTATGCGCGCCTTCGAATCTAGCCTCTACAAGGCGCAAACCCATGCTAGTACTGGGACTTGAAACCTCCTGCGACGAAACCGGTGTCGCACTTTACGACAGTGAACGCGGGCTCTTGGCCGATGCGCTGTTCAGTCAGATCGACCTGCACCGCGCCTATGGCGGCGTGGTGCCGGAGCTGGCCAGCCGTGATCACGTCAAACGCATGCTGCCCCTGATTCGCCAGGTGCTGGATGAGGCCGGCTGCGTGCCGACCGAGATCGACGCGATCGCCTACACTGCTGGCCCCGGATTGGTCGGAGCCCTGCTGGTTGGGGCCTCTTGCGCCCAGGCGCTGGCTTTTGCCTGGGGCATTCCAGCCCTTGGTGTGCACCACATGGAAGGCCATTTATTGGCGCCCATGCTGGAAAAAACACCACCAGAGTTCCCGTTCGTCGCTTTGTTGGTTTCCGGCGGCCATACGCAGCTGGTTCAGGTGGATGGAATCGGCCAATACACCCTTTTGGGTGAATCCCTGGATGACGCCGCCGGTGAAGCGTTCGACAAAACTGCGAAGATGATGGGCCTCAATTATCCTGGTGGTCCGGAAATCGCCCGTCTTGCCGAAAAAGGTGTTGCCGGCCGTTATACCTTCCCACGCCCGATGTGCGATCGGCCTGGCCTGATGTTCAGTTTCAGTGGTTTGAAAACCTCTGCGCTGAACACCTGGCAGCAAAGCGTCAGCGCCGGGGACGACAGTGAGCAAGCCCGTTGCGACATCGCGCTGGCGTTCCAGCAGGCCGTGGTAGAGACTTTGACCATCAAGTGCAAGCGCGCCCTGAAACAGGCGGGCATGAAGCGCCTGGTAATCGCAGGCGGCGTCAGTGCCAACAAGGCTTTACGCACGTCACTGGAAAAAATGCTCGGTGAGATGAAGGGCGACGTGTTCTACGCGCGGCCAGAGTTCTGCACCGACAATGGCGCGATGATCGCCTATGCCGGTTGCCAACGCTTGCAGGCGGGTCAGCACGAAAGCCTGGCGATCAGCGTGCAGGCGCGCTGGCCGATGGAGCAGTTGTCGCCGCTCTAGGGCCGCAACGTGAGCCGGGCTCATCGGACGTATTTAAAAATGCCGTTCGCGCCCGGCAAACAGGTCGCGTAAATTGCCCCGGTGGCGCCAGACGATCAGCAGTGTCAGTGCGCTCATCGGCAACAACGCCGCCGGTTCTTGCCAGGCCAATAGCGGCAGGGTGAGCGGGGTGGCGATCAGCGCGGCGAGTGAGCTGGTGCGGGTCAGGTAGAACGTCAGGAGCCAGGCAAGTACGGCCAGCAATGCCGCCGGTGGGTAAATCCCCAGCAGCATGCCGGCTGCCGTTGCGACGCCTTTGCCACCGCGAAAGCGGAAGTACAGTGGAAACAGATGGCCGAGGACGGCGCATACACCGATCCAGGCCTGTTGTTGCAGGGTAAGGCCGGCGAGGCTGGCGATCAGCACGGGCAGCAAGCCCTTGCACACGTCGCCCAGCAGCGTGAGTACGGCGAGTTTCTTACCGGCCAGGCGCAACATATTGGTGGCGCCGGCATTGCCTGAGCCACTCATTCGCGGATCGGGGTTTCCCGTCAGGCGGCTGAGCAAAATGGCGAAGGACAGCGAGCCGAGCAGGTAGGCGAGGATCGCCAGTGACCAAAACATGCTAACTATTCCGGGCGAGGACGCCCTGATTCTAACGGGGCATTGCGCCCTTGTCGTGCTGCGGAGAAGAGTGCTTGGACAGAGTGTTTATCGAAGGCCTGGAAGTCGACACCGTCATCGGGGCCTACGACTGGGAACGCGGAATCCGCCAATGCCTGCGCCTGGACCTGAGCTTCGCCTGGGATAACCGCCCGGCCGCCGCCGGTGACGACCTGACCTTGGCACTGGATTACGCCAGCGTCTCCGCGCGCATCCAGGCGTTTGCCGAACAATCCCAGTACCAGTTGGTGGAAACCTTTGCCGAACGCCTGGCGCAAGTGCTGATGAGTGAGTTCCAGATTCCCTGGCTGCACCTCAAGTTGACCAAGCCCGGCGCCGTGCCGGCTGCCAAGGGCGTGGGCGTGGAGATCGAGCGCGGATGTCGCTAACTCAGGTATACCTTGGCCTAGGCAGCAATATCGAGCGCGAATCCCATCTACGCGCCGGCCTTGACGCGCTGGCGAGCTTTTTGACGGATGTGCGCTGCTCGCCAGTGTTCGAAAGCCAGCCGGTGGGCATCAAGAGCGGTCCGTTTTTCAATCTGGTGGTATCGGCCTACACCGACCTGCCGCTGATGGAACTGGATCGCCGGTTGAAATTCATCGAAGCCGACAATGGCCGCTATGCGCCGGACCGCAAGGGCCTGCCGCTGGATATCGATGTGCTGCTGTATGGCGAGCTGGTGGGTAACTTCGATGGCTTGGTCCTGCCGCGTGCAGAGATCCTGAAAAACGCGTTTGTGCTATGGCCGCTGTCGTTGATGGCGCCAGAGCGCGTGCACCCTGAGGTGGACAAGACCCTGGCTGAGTTATGGCGCAATGCGCAAATTGACCAGGTGCTCGCGCCTGTCGGGTTTGAATGGCAAGGCCAGCAACTCACCCCAGACGCACTCTTATAGGCGCCGAGCTTCCTGTGGCGAGGGAGCAAGCGCCCTCGCCACGGATGGGCAGCGTCTAGAGAATGGGCTGTTCTTTGTAGGCCTTCAACGCCTTAAGCCTTTCGCGCTTCAGCGCCTCACCCAGTTCCGGGCCTTTGAAGCCCTTCTCCAGCAAGGGCGCGACGGCCACTTCGCGCGCCACCTTCGCCGCCCCGCGCAAATAATCCGCCTGTGGATAACTTCGCTGCTCCAGGCCTTTTCGGCCTCGGGCATCCATCTCGCAGGCGACCACAAATTCTTCAAAGCGCTGCGGCCGACGGTACACATCGAAACTGTGCAGCAATTCCAGCAACGTCGAGGCTTTCAACTCCAGCGCCCGATGGCCGTGGGTGTGATATTGGCCCACCAGCAGCGCCAGCTCCTGGCAGTCCTTCGGTACTTTGAAGCGTTCATTGACAGTCTTGATCAGCTTCAAGCCGGTGTGTTCGTGAGCAATATGCTGCGGCAACTTATCCGCCGGCGTCAGACCCTTGCCCAAGTCATGCAGTAGGCAGGCCCAGCGCACGGTCAGCGGCTGTTTGTGCACGGCGGCTTGTTGCAGCACGCTCAAGGTGTGGATGCCGGTGTCGATTTCAGGGTGATGGGCTTCGGGTTGAGGTACGCCGAACAGTGCATCGACCTCGGGCATCAAGGTTTTCAATGCATCGCAGTCGCGCAGTATTTGAATAAACACTTGAGGTTGGTCTTCCATCAGCGCTCGGGAGATTTCTTTCCAACTGCGCTCAGGTGTCAGGGCTTCCAGTTCGCCGGATTCGCTGAGTTGACGCATCAGCGCCAGTGTTTCCGGGGCGACCGTAAAACCCAGGTGCGCGTAACGTGCAGCAAAGCGCGCAACGCGGAGCACTCGTAGCGGATCTTCGGCGAACGCCGGGGAAACGTGGCGCAGGATGCGCGCTTCAAGATCATGCTGGCCATGATAAGGGTCGGTCAAATTACCATCATCGTCTTCCGCCATGGCGTTGATGGTCAGGTCGCGACGGATCAGGTCTTCTTCCAGGGTCACCTCGGGGCTGGCGTGAAACACAAAACCGCCATAACCCCGGCCACTCTTGCGCTCGGTACGGGCGAGGGCGTATTCATCGCCATTTTTCGGGTCGAGGAACACGGGAAAGTCAGCGCCGACGGGTTTGAAACCTTTGGCCAGCATCTCTTCGGTGGTCGCCCCCACGACGACGCGGTCAACATCGGTGACCTTGATGCCCAGCAGGCGGTCACGCACGGCACCGCCGACTTTATAGATTTTCATGAAAAAGCCTCCATTAGCAGCACAGGATACCGCCTGTGCCTGGCCAATGGAGGCTTTGCTGTTTCAGAGATGAACGACGGCCAGGTCCAGTCGGCCGTAGTCGTTGTCGCCATGCTCGCTGCGCGGCGGTACATGGTGAGTCTTCATCACTTGGTCGCCCTGCAGGGTTTCTAAATGAATGTCGAAGCCCCATAGGCGGTGCAGGTGCTTGAGTACTTCCTCGGTGGATTCGCCCAGGGGTTTGCGGTCATGCTGCTGATGGCGCAAGGTCAACGAGCGGTCGCCGCGCACATCGATGCTGTAGATCTGCACGTTCGGCTCGCGGTTGCCCAGGTTGTACTGCGCCGCCAGCGTTTCGCGGATGGTGCGGTAGCCGGGCTCGTCGTGGATGGCCGGTACCAGCAGGTCATCCTTGAGGTCGTCATCCATGATGCTGAACAGCTTGAGGTCCCGAATCACTTGGGGTGACAGGTACTGCAGGATAAAACTCTCGTCCTTGAAACTGCTCATGGCGAACTTGATGGTGGACAACCAATCGGTGCCAGCGATTTCCGGGAACCAGTGGCGGTCTTCTTCGGTAGGGTGTTCGCACATACGCCGGATATCGCGGTACATGGCGAAGCCCAGTGCGTAGGGGTTGATACCGCTGTAGTACGGGCTGTCGAACCCCGGCTGGAACACCACGCTGGTGTGGGAGGTGAGGAACTCCATCATGAAACCGTCAGTGACCAGGCCTTCGTCGTACAGGTCGTTCATTAGCGTGTAGTGCCAGAACGTCGCCCAGCCTTCGTTCATCACTTGGGTCTGGCGCTGTGGATAAAAGTACTGGGCGATCTTGCGCACGATGCGCACGATTTCCCGTTGCCACGGTTCCAGCAGTGGTGCGTGTTTTTCCAGAAAGTACAGGATGTTTTCCTGAGGTTCGGCGGGGAAGCGCGCATTGTCCTTGTCGCTGTTTTTACCGGCACGTTTTGGAATAGTGCGCCACAGGTCGTTGATCTGCTTTTGCAGGTGTTCCTCGCGTTCCTTCTGGCGCAGGCGTTCTTCTTCGGCGGAAATCGGGTAGGGGCGTTTGTAGCGGTCGACCCCGTAGTTCATCAGCGCATGGCAGGAGTCGAGCAAGTCTTCCACCGCATCAATGCCGTGGCGCTCCTCGCATTGCATGATGTACTGCTTGGCAAATACCAGGTAATCGATGATCGAACTGGCATCGGTCCAGGTGCGGAACAGGTAGTTACCCTTGAAGAAACTGTTATGCCCATAGCAGGCGTGCGCAACCACCAGCGCCTGCATGCAGATGGTGTTCTCTTCCATCAGGTAGGCGATGCACGGGTCGGAGTTGATCACGATCTCGTACGCAAGGCCCATTTGGCCTCGGGTGTAAGACTTTTCAGTGCTGAGGAAGTGTTTGCCGTAGGACCAATGGTGATACCCCAACGGCATGCCGACAGAGGCATACGCATCCATCATCTGTTCGGCGGTGATCACTTCGATCTGGTTGGGGTAGGTGTCCAGGGCATAACCCGCCGCGATGCGGCTGATTTCGCGGTCATAGGCCTGGATCAGTTCAAAGGTCCACTCGGACCCCGTGGATATGGGTTGGCGCTTATGCTCTTTTTTGGCGGTCATGTCACTAACCTGCGCTGGAAGAGTTCACGGAAGACCGGGTAGATATCGCCGGCCGAGACCAGTTGCTGCTGGGCGAATGTGTCGGCAAAGGCTTCGCCGATGCGCTCGTATTCGAACCACAGGGCCTGATGCTCACGGGGGGTGATTTCAACGTAAGTGTAGTACTGCACGAATGGCATGATCTGGTTGATCAGGATGTCGCGGCAGATGGGCGAGTCGTCGTTCCAGTTGTCACCGTCCGAAGCCTGGGCCGCGTAGATGTTCCACTCATTGGCGGGGTAGCGCTCGGCCATGATCTCCTGCATCAGCTTCAAGGCACTGGAGACGATAGTGCCGCCGGTTTCCCGCGAGTAGAAAAACTCCTCTTCGTCAACTTCCCGAGCGCTGGTGTGATGGCGGATGAACACTACGTCGATCTTGTCGTAGTTCCGTTTGAGAAACAGGTAAAGCAGGATAAAGAAGCGTTTGGCGATGTCCTTGGTGGCCTGGGTCATGGAACCGGACACGTCCATCAGGCAGAACATCACCGCCTTGGAACTGGGGTTGGGTTGTTTGACCAGCAAGTTGTATTTCAAGTCGAAGGTGTCGAGAAATGGTACGCGGTGAATACGTGCGCTGAGTTTCTCGATTTCCGCCTCTATTTCCTGGATATCGCCGAAGTTGTCCGGTTCTTCACGCTTCAGTCGCGCCAGCTCTTCCTTGGCATCCCTCAGTTTGGCGCGGCTGCTGCCTGACAGGGCGATGCGCCGCGCATGGGCCGAGCGCAGGGTACGGATGATATTGATGCGGGAAGGGTTGCCCTCGTTGCTGATCCCGGCGCGCACGGTCTTGAAGGTGTCGGTGCCGGTCAAGTTGCGCTTGACCAGATTAGGCAGCTCCAGGTCCTCGAACATGAATTCGAGAAATTCTTCCTGGGTAATCTGGAACACGAACTCATCCATGCCTTCGCCGGAATTGCCCGCCTTGCCAGGGCCTTTACCGCCGCCACCGCCTTGTGGGCGCTGGATGTGCTCACCGGTGGTGAATTCCTTGTTGCCCGGATGCACGACGGTTTGTTTGCCGCCCCGGCCGTGGTGCAGCACTGGTTCGTCGATGTCCCGTCCGGGGATGCTGATTTGCTCGCCATGCTCCATATCCGTGATGGAGCGGCGGCTGACAGCCTCCTCGACGGCCTTTTTGATGTGGTCACGGTAACGCCGCAGGAAACGCTGGCGGTTTACCGTGCTCTTGTTCTTGCCATTGAGGCGTCGGTCGATCACATAGCTCATGGGGAGCCCTCCGGGCAGCTTCACGTTACAAGCTTCAAGCCGCGAGCTGGAAGCTTAGAGACAAGCGGTCAGCTGCCAGGCCTGGGGCCCGGCAGCGCACGCCTGTCGCTGCCTTACTGCGATTTGCGAACCCGCAGGTACCACTCGGAGAGCAGCCGTACCTGTTTGTCGGTGTAGCCGCGCTCGACCATTCGTGTGACGAAGTCGTTGTGCTTTTGCTGATCCTCCTTGCTGGCCTTGGCGTTGAAGCTGATGACCGGCAGCAGATCCTCTGTGTTGGAGAACATTTTCTTCTCGATGACCACCCGCAGCTTCTCGTAGCTGAGCCAGGTCGGGTTCTTGCCATTGTTGTTGGCCCGGGCGCGCAGCACGAAGTTGACGATTTCGTTGCGGAAATCCTTCGGATTGCTGATGCCGGCCGGTTTTTCAATTTTCTCAAGCTCCTCGTTGAGGGCGACGCGGTTGAGGATCTCGCCGGTTTCCGGGTCGCGGTATTCTTGGTCCTGGATCCAGAAGTCGGCGTACAGCACGTAGCGGTCGAAAATGTTCTGGCCGTACTCGCTGTAGGACTCCAGGTACGCGGTCTGGATTTCCTTGCCGATGAATTCGATGTAGCGCGGCGCCAGGTACTCCTTGAGGAAGCGCAGGTAGCGCTCGCGGGTTTCCGCCTGGAATTGCTCCTGTTCGATCTGCTGTTCCAGCACGTAAAGCAGGTGCACCGGGTTGGCAGCGATTTCGTGGGGGTCAAAGTTGAAAACCTTGGACAGGATCTTGAACGCGAAGCGCGTCGACAGGCCGTTCATGCCCTCGTCCACACCCG
This sequence comes from Pseudomonas tritici, assembly GCF_014268275.3. Taxonomy (NCBI): domain Bacteria; kingdom Pseudomonadati; phylum Pseudomonadota; class Gammaproteobacteria; order Pseudomonadales; family Pseudomonadaceae; genus Pseudomonas; species Pseudomonas tritici. Next base: position 5,853,965 of record NZ_CP077084.1, on the reverse strand, counting down.
CCGTGTCGCGGTATTCCTGGATCGACTTGGCCTTGGGATCGGTGTCCTTGAGGTTTTCGCCGTCGTACACGCGCATCTTCGAATAGATATTCGAGTTCTCCGGTTCCTTGAGGCGCGACAGCACAGTGAACTGGGCGAGCATCTTCAGGGTGTCGGGTGCGCAATGGGCCTTGGCCAGGGAGCTGTTGAACAGCAGTTTGTCGTAAATCTTGATTTCATCGCTGACGCGCAGGCAGTACGGCACCTTGACGATGTAGATCCTGTCGATGAAGGCTTCGTTGTTCTTATTGTTACGGAAGGTGTGCCATTCCGATTCGTTGGAGTGGGCCAGCAGGATCCCGGTGAACGGAATCGCGCCCAGCCCTTCGGTGCTGTTGTAGTTGCCTTCCTGGGTGGCGGTGAGCAGGGGGTGCAGCACCTTGATCGGTGCCTTGAACATCTCCACGAACTCCATCAGGCCCTGGTTGGCCCGGCACAGTGCGCCTGAATAGCTGTAGGCGTCGGCGTCGTTCTGCGGGAATTCTTCGAGTTTACGGATATCGACCTTACCCACCAGTGCCGAGATGTCCTGGTTGTTCTCGTCACCCGGTTCGGTCTTCGCCACGCCGATCTGGTTGAGGATGGACGGGTAGAGTTTCACCACGCGGAATTGGCTGATGTCACCACCGAATTCGGCCAGGCGCTTGGTGGCCCAAGGCGACATGATGGTGTTGAGGTAACGGCGCGGGATGCCGAAGTCTTCTTCGAGGATTGCGCCATCTTCCGTGGCGTTGAACAGGCCCAGGGGCGATTCGAAGACCGGTGATCCCTTGATGGCGTAGAAAGGCACCTTCTCGATCAGTTGTTTGAGCTTTTCGGCCAGGGACGACTTACCGCCGCCGACGGGGCCCAGCAGGTAGAGGATCTGTTTCTTCTCTTCCAGGCCCTGGGCGGCGTGGCGGAAGTAGGAGACGATCTGGTCAATGCATTCTTCCATGCCGTGGAAGTCTTCAAAGGCCGGATAGCGGCGGATCACCTTGTTGGAGAATATTCGCGACAGCCGCGAGTTGTTGGCGGTTTCCACCAGCTCCGGCTCGCCAATTGCCAGTAGCAGGCGTTCGGCGGCAGACGCGTAGGTGCTGCGGTCCTGTTTGCACAGCTCGAGATACTCTTGCAGCGTGAGTTCTTCTTGCTGTGTGGACGCGAAGCGTTGTTGGAAGTGGCTAAAGATACTCATGACGTCGTCACCTCGCTCGATACGTGGAGCCGACGCCGGATCAATCAGTCGATGCTGGCAGACATTGGCAGACGCCAATGACTGTTTTCCCCCCAAACACCCTGAAACACTACCGATGACCCGCACGCCGGTGTACCGGCTCTCCCCTGATTCGGATGGCCTGCGCTTAAGGATAGTTCGGAATCGGAGAGGTCAAGGCGCGATGCGCAATTAGTTTGGCTGCGCCGTTCGTCAGAAACGGCGCGAGCCCAAGCGTCACGCGGGGTAGCGGGGTTTGAAAAAAATTATTGCGAATTGCCTGAAGAAATTTCCGCAGGATAAGTCGCGCGCCACAGTTCAAAGCCACCGTCCAGGCTATAGACGTCGGAGAAGCCCTGGCTGATCAGATAGGCTGCTGCACTCTGGCTGGAGTTGCCGTGGTAGCACGCCACGATCACGGGCGCGTCGAGGTCGGCGGCACGGATAAAATCGGCGATGTTGACGTTGTCCAGGTGCTGGGCGCCGCGGATGTGGGCCGCCAGATAAGTCGGCTGGTCACGGATGTCGACCACTACGGCGCCTTTTTCGCGCAGGGCCTGGGCTTGTTCGGGAGGGATACGTTTGAATTCGCTCATGGCGGGCTCCTAGGGCTTGGCGGTGATAGGTTGGGGCGATTCGCACTGGCAGCTCTGGCGCTCGCCGGTATCGATATTCATCAGGGTCATGGCGCCGCCCCACACGCAACCGGTGTCTAGGGCGAACACGCCGGGCTCATCGCATTTGCCCTCAAGGGCCGCCCAGTGACCGAAAATGATCTGGGTGTCGCGGGCCTTGCGGTCCTTGTGCGCGAACCAGGGTTTGTAGCCTGGCAATGCGGTGTCGGCGCCTTCCTTGCTTTTGAGGTCCAGCTTGCCCTCGGCGGTGCAGAAGCGCATGCGCGTGAAGTAGTTTGTGATCACCCGCAGGCGCGCAACGCCGGTGAGATCGTTGTCCCACTTCACTGGCTCGTTGCCGTACATGCCGTCGAGGTAGGCGGTGTACAGGTTGTCATCGGCCAGGGCGCTTTCGACTTCCGCGGCGCACTTGAGCGCTTTCTTCAGTGTCCACTGGGGCGGGATGCCAGCATGGACCAAGGCCATATTGCGGCCTTCGTCGTAATGCAGGATTTTTTGCCGGCGAAGCCAGTCGAGCAACTCGGTGCGATCCGGTGCTTCGAGGATTTCCCGCAGGGTATCGCCCTTTTTCAGACGCTCAATGTTACGGCCGGCCGCGAGCAGGTGCAGGTCGTGGTTGCCCAGTACGCACACCAAGGAATCGCGCAGGCTATATAAGTAGCGCAACGTCGCCAGGGACTCGGGACCGCGATTGACCAAGTCGCCGACCAGCCACAGGCGATCTTTCGCTGGGTCGAAGGCTACGCGGTCAAGCAGGCACTTGAGGGGCTCCAGGCACCCTTGCAGGTCTCCGACCGCGTAGGTCGCCATCAGTGCAGGGCTCCGGGCACGGCGAGGCGGAAGGGCGGGATGATGGCGTCGAACAATTTACCGTCGGTGGCCTTCATCTGATAGGAGCCCTGCATGGTGCCGACTTTGGAGGTCATCACCGTGCCGCTGCTGTAGGTGTGGCTCGCGCCGATGTCGATCAGCGGTTGCTGGCCTACCACGCCTGCGCCGCGTACTTCTTCGACCTGGCCGTCACCGTCGGTGATCACCCAGTGGCGGGACAGCAGCTTGGCCGGCACCAGCCCGTTGTTTTTCACCGTGATGGTGTAGGCAAAGGCGAAGCGGTTTTGTTCAGGTTGCGATTGATCCGCCAGGAAGCGGGTGACGACGCTGACGTCGATCTGGTAGCGAGGATCGGACATGCAAGAGGCCTTAAAAGCAAAAGCGGAGGACAGCAGATGCGGGTCAGTCTAGGCCAAGAACGGGGCACTAGGCCAGACATGGTGTCTGGCCCAGGTACGGCCGGCTTCAGTCCGCGGCTGGCGCAGGCTGGATGGCAAGCTGGTCGGCCAGGCGCACGAACGCCGCCAGGTCCAGTTGCTCGGGGCGCAGGCTGCCGTCGACGCCAGCAGCTTCGATTTCAGCGGTGCTCAGCAGGTTCTTGAGTGTATTGCGCAAGGTTTTGCGGCGCTGGTTGAACGCTTCGCGCACGACTCGCTCCAGCAATTTGTGATCCTTGGCCGGGTGGGGCAGCACGGCGTGAGGCACCAGGCGCACGATGGCCGAGTCGACCTTCGGCGGTGGGTTGAACGCGCCGGGCCCGACGTTGAACAGGTGTTCGACGCGGCAGTGGTACTGAACCATGATTGACAAACGACCCCAATCACCACCACCAGGCCCTGCAGCCAGGCGCTCGACCACTTCCTTTTGCAGCATGAAGTGCATGTCGCGGATGATCCCGGCGTTGTTCAGCAGGTGGAAGATCAGCGGCGTGGAGATGTTGTATGGCAGGTTGCCCACCACCCGCAGGCTATTGGGCGCTGCGTTGAGGCTGTTGAAGTCGAACTTCAGTGCATCGCCCTGATGCAGGTTGAAGTTGGGCTTGTCGGCGAACTGCTGGTTGAGGATCGGGATCAGGTCCTTGTCCAACTCAACCACATCCAGTTGGCCGCCACTGTTAAGCAGGCCTTTGGTCAGTGCGCCCTGGCCCGGGCCGATTTCCAGTAGGCGGTCTTCGGGCTTGGCATGGATAGAGCGCAGGATACGGTCGATCACGCCAGCGTCGTGCAGGAAGTTTTGCCCGAAGCGCTTACGCGCCCGGTGTTGGTAATGCTCGGTCATATACGGGTCTCGGCCATCTGATAGGCGGTTTCCAGGGCCACGTGCAGGCTGCCGGTATCGATCTTGCCGCTGCCCGCCAGGTCCAGGGCGGTGCCATGGTCGACGGACGTCCGGATGATCGGCAGGCCCAGTGTCACGTTGACGGCGGCGCCGAAGCCTTTGTATTTAAGCACCGGCAGCCCCTGGTCGTGGTACATCGCCAGCACTGCATCGCAGTGCTCCAGATATTTGGGGGTAAACAGAGTGTCCGCAGGCAGTGGGCCACGCAGGTCCATGCCTTCTTGGCGCAGACGCTCCAGGGTTGGTTCGATGATGTCGATTTCTTCATGGCCCAAGTGGCCGCCTTCACCCGCGTGGGGGTTGAGCCCACAGACCAGGATGCGCGGCTGGGCAATGCCGAATTTCTGTTGCAGGTCGGCATGCAGGATGCGCGTCACACGCTCCAAACGTTCGGCAGTGATGGCGTCCGCAATCTCACGCAGGGGCAGGTGCGTGGTCACCAGGGCGACTCGCAGGCCGCGCGTGGCCAGCATCATGACGACTTGAGCGGTGTGGGTCAGCTCGGCAAGGAATTCGGTATGGCCGGAAAAGGCGATGCCAGACTCATTGATCACGCCCTTGTGCACTGGGGCGGTGATCATGCCGGCGAAGTCGCCGTCGATGCAGCCTTGCCCTGCGCGAGTCAGGGTTTCCAGCACGAACGCCGCATTGGCCTTGTCCAGTTGCCCGGCCACTACCTTGGCCTGCAGCGGGGTGTCCCACACATACAGGCTGCCGGCGGGAGCGGGCAGGTCGGGCCAGTAACCCGGCGCCACGTCCAGCACATTGACGGCCACACCCAGCTGCGCGGCCCGCTCGAGGAGCAGGTCACGGCTGGTAATGGCGATCAGGGGGTGTGGCTGGGATTGCGAGGCGAGCAGCAGGCACAGGTCAGGACCAATGCCGGCCGGCTCGCCGGGTGTCACCGCGAAACGCTGGGGTTTCACTGAGTAGCCTGGTCGGTGCCTGTTTGCTCGGCGCCTGGCAGCTTGTTCTCAACGTAGGCTTCATCGCGGATCTGACGCAGCCAGGTTTGCAGCTCTTCGTCGTATTTGCGGTTACGCAATACGTTCAGTGCTTGTTGCTCGCGGGCCTGGTTGGTGTTGTCGGTGGCGCGACGGCCAAGGACTTCCAGCACATGCCAGCCATATTGGGTCTTGAACGGCTTGGACAGCACACCTTGCGGAGTATCGGCCATCACTTGCTGGAACTCTGGCACCAAGGCTTTCGGGTCGATCCAGTTCAGGTCGCCGCCGTTGAGGGCAGAACCCGGGTCTTCCGAGAAGCTTTTGGCCAGGGTGGCAAAGTCTTCACCGCTTTCGATGCGGTCATAGATCTTCTGGGCCAGTTCCTTGGTTTGCGCTTCGGTGCGGATTTCGCTTGGTTTGACCAGGATGTGACGAACGTGTACTTCGTCTTTCAGCGAGGTCTCGCCGCCGCGTTTTTCCAGCAACTTGAGAATGATAAAGCCGCCTGGGGTGCGGGCTGGCTGAGTAATGCCACCCACTTCCATGGCGCTCAGCTCGCGGTCGAACGGCGGCGGCAATTGAGCGGCTTTACGCCAGCCCATGTCACCGCCTTCGAGGGCGTTGTCGCTGCCGGACTGAGCAATCGCCATTTGGGCGAAGTCGGCACCGGCCTTCAAGCGCTCATAAATAGCCTGGGTTTTAGCTGCGGCTGCATTGAGCTGCTCAGAGTTGGCGCTGTCCGGGGTAGGGATCAGGATGTTGGCCAGGTGCAGTTCTTCGGAAAGCTGCATCTTGCCCAGGTCCGACGCCAGGAAGTTCTTCACTTCCTGCTCCGACACCTGAACCCGCTCGGCAACACGGCGCTGGCGCACACGGCTGATGATCATTTCACGGCGGATCTGGTCACGGGCGTCCTCATAGGACAAACCGTCGTGGGCCAAAGCTGCACGGAACTGGTCAATGCTCATGTTGTTGCGCTGGGCAATGGTGCCTACCGCCTGGTTCAGTTCTTCGTCCGAAATACGGATGCCGGAGCGATCACCGATCTGCAATTGCAGGTTTTCGACGATCAGGCGTTCCAGAACCTGTTGGTCCAGGACGCTGGTCGGTGGCACGCCACCGCCACGTTTGGCGATGGTTTGCTGGACTTCCTTGACGCGTTGGTCCAGTTGGCTCTGCATGATCACGTCGTTATCGACGATGGCCACTACCTTATCCAGCTGTTGAACCGCAGCGTGCGCCGATGCGGTCCCCAGGAACAGCGCGCCCAGCACTAGCGGGCGCAGACAATCAGAAAGCTTGGTTTTCACGTTCACGATAACCTTCAATGCCTTTGTCGAGGAAGCTCTCTACCTTGGCGCCGGTCAGGCCGCCGAGTCCTTTGAGGACGATTTGCAGGAAGAGCCCGTGGTCACCCTTTTCGTTAAGCGGGGCGATCTGGCTGTATTCGTCGTTGGAAACCCAGTAACGGTTGATGAGGCGCAGTTTCCAGCAGCAGTTGTCGTACTCGAAACCACCGAAGGCTTCCAGGGTACGGTTGCGAGCGTAGTCATACTGCCAGCGGGTGATCAGGTTCCACTGAGGAATGATCGGCCACATCATCGAGAAGTCGTGTTGTTGGATTTTGTAGTAATCCTTCACGTAGTTCGCGTCGCCTGGCTGGCCGTAGTCACCACCGAACTGCCATTTGCCGGTCAGCTGGTTGTAGACGACTTGGTCGTTACGATAGCGATAACCGACGTTGATGATCTTGTTCGGGTTGTCTTCCGGCTGGTAGTGAAGCATCGCGCTGCCGGAACGAGGACTGTGTTCCTCGGTGTCCCAGTTGTAGTCGGCAGTGGCACGCCAATCGCGGTTGAAGCGGAACTCGTAGTCCAGGGCGACTGGCGATACGTCCGATTGTGCATCGGCACGGTCAGCGGCCAGGATGCCCGGCAGTTGAACTTCACGATCCTTGAAGTACAGCGCCTGGCCAATGGCTACGCGCTGACGTTCGAAGCCGTTGTCTTCGATCCAGCGGCTGGTCAAGCCCAGGGACAGCTTGTTCTCGTCGCCGATACGGTCGGAGCCGCTGAAACGGTTGTCGCGGAACAACGACGCGTAGCTGAACGAGTACTCGCTGGTGTCGAAGACCGGGATATCAGCCTGGTCCTTGTTCGGCACATACAGGTAGAACGCACGCGGCTCGAGGGTCTGGCGATAATCTTTGCCGAACCAGTTGGTATTGCGGTCGAAGTACAGGCCGCTGTCTACGCTGGCGATCGGAACCGCACGGTCCTGGGAGCTTTTGAACGTGCCGCCCGCGTACGGGTTGGCTGCGGTTGCTGCAGCTTGATCCGCAACGATCTGGTTCTTGCCGATGTTGTCCAGGTCCAGGTCGTACTTGGTGTACACGTACTTGAGCTTCGGCGTGACGAAACCGTAGGTCCAGTTCATCGGGTATTCAACGGCCGGCGCCACGTTCAGGCGGGTACCGTTGGCACGGGTCAGGCCACGGACGTAGGTGTCCAGGCGACGCTCGATGTCCCCGTTTTCATTGGTGAAGTTGCCGTTTTCCAGGTCGCGGTCGAAGCGTACGGCTTCGGTCTCGTAGCTGAAGTTCAGGCCACCTGGGTGGTACGGCAGGGTACCGTTGAAGGTGATCTGCGGCAGGCGGTCATACGGGGTGACCTGGGAAATCGTCGCCAGCTGGTAGGCCTGCAGGTTCAAGCGAGCCTGGAAGGTGTCGCCGCGATACGTCACGGAGCCCTGCTGGTTGACGTAGTCGCGACTCTCGACACCTTCCTGGTAGGACTTGAGGTCCTGGAAGTAGTAAGGATCGCTGATCGTTGTGTAGTCGACCTGGGTCATTACACGCGAATCCAACCCGCCCTGGTGTTGCCAGTTGAGCATGTAGCGGGTTTTTTCGTAATCGGTCTGACGCTTGCGCTCGTCGTTGTCGTCGTTCAGGTACGCACCGCCGAACTGACCTTCGCTGGACTTGGTGAGGTAGCGGAATTCGCCTTCCATCATCATGCCGCGCTTGGTCATGTATTGCGGGTACAACGTGGCGTCGTAGTTTGGCGCCAGGTTGAAGTAGTACGGCGTAACCAGGGTAAAGCCGGTTTCGCTGCCGCTGCTGAAGCTCGGTGGCAGGAAGCCGGATTGACGACGGTCGTCGATCGGGAAATAGATGTAAGGGGTGTACAGGATCGGGATGTTCTTGATCCGCAGCGTCGCGTTGGTAGCCGTACCGAAGCCGGTGGCCGGGTTCAACGTGATGTTGTTGCCTCGCAGCTGCCAGGCGTTGCTGTCTGGCTCGCACGTCGTGTACGTACCGTCCTTGAGACGGATGATCGCGTTTTCGGCACGCTTGGCGTACAGCGCGTTACCGCGGATACGTGACTTGTGCAGCACGTATTCGGCGTTGTCGATCTGGGCGGCGCCGGTGTCGAGTTGCACTTCGGCATGGTCGCCGACGATCAGTGCACCGTTGTCGCGCAGACGGACTTTGCCATTCAGCTCGCCACGGTTCTCGGCCTGGTACAGGCTGGCTTCTTCGGACTCCAGCTGCATGCTGCCTTGGCGCATGACGACGTCACCGGCCAGGGTCGCGACTTGCGACTCCTGCTCGTAACGCGAGGCTTTGGCACCGATGAAGGTGGGCGCATCGCTCTTGTTCGTCTTGTCGTTCATGCCAGGACGAATCGGCTCGATGTACGCACCGCCGCAGTACGGGCCGGTTTCGGCCAACTGTGCGGCGGTCAGTTTGTCGCGCGGTACCCAGTCCAGGTGGCTGTAGTCGGCGCTGCGCGAGCGCAGGCCACGGCCCTTGGAATCGGTGACCAGTGCGGTCTGCGGCACGGCCTCGGCTTTGCCGCCAGCATCGGCTTGCGCCGTGCTGTTGGCGGAGCTGACGGCTGCGCCGTCATGCACCGGGCGTGGTGGCAGAGGGGCTGCGGCGGTTTTCGGCGCGCAATCCCAGGCACCCGAAGCAGAGACTGAGCAGTCATACTGTTCCGCGGCGACCACGAATGAGGTGGCGAAGGGTTGCAAGGCCAGCAGACTGCCGGTTACCAGCAACGGAAATTTTCTACGAAACGCGGGGGATTTCAATGCCATCTTATTAGTCCGGGCTTCCTGCGTGCCATCTGCCCGCGGTTTGGGCCGCACGCCTCTCGATGGTCTGAAAAAGATGCGTGATAATAAAGCATGCCCCGCTTGACGGCTAGCGCCGTCGGAGACCCTTGTAATGCCCGAGCAAGATCTACGTTTACAACAGCTGCAAGTCTGGCTGGATGAGCAGTTGCCGATCCTTTTCAACGCTCAAGGCTGGGGTGCCGTACCCCCGGCCACATTGACCGCGGCCAGCAGCGACGCGAGTTTCAGGCGCTATTTCCGTTGGGAAGGTGGCGGTCATACATTCGTGGTAATGGATGCGCCCCCCCCCCAGGAAAACTGCAAACCTTTCGTCGATATCGCACATTTGCTGGCGAAGTCAGGGATAAATGTTCCAAAAATTTATGCAGAAGATTTGCCGCGAGGCTTTCTTTTGCTCAATGACCTGGGCAGAAAAACCTATCTGGACGTGATTGACGACAAAAACGCCGACCCCTTGTTTGCTGAAGCCATCGATGCCTTGCTGGCTTTCCAGCAGTTGCCGATGGACGCGCCATTGCCAAGCTATGACGTTGCTCTGCTGCGCCGTGAGCTCGAATTGTTCCCGGAGTGGTACGTGCGTCGCCATCTGGGTATCGAACTCGATACGCAACAGCGGGCGCTCTGGCAGCGCGTCAGTGACCACCTGATCAACAGTGCCCTGGCGCAGCCGAAGGTGCTGGTGCACCGCGACTATATGCCACGCAACCTGATGATCAGCGAGCCGAACCCCGGCGTGCTGGATTTTCAGGACGCGGTCTACGGCCCGGTGACCTACGACATCACCTGCCTGTTCAAGGACGCCTTCCTCAGTTGGCCCCAGGCCCGCGTGCGGGAATGGCAGCGCGGCTATTGGGAGCGCGCGGGACGACTGGGCATCCCGGTGCAGGCCGATTTCGACGACTTCCTGTGTGCCAGCGACCTGATGGGCGTGCAGCGCCACCTCAAGGTGATCGGTATTTTCGCACGCATCTGCCATCGCGACGGCAAGCCACGCTACCTGGCCGACGTGCCGCGCTTCTTTGCTTATATAGAAGCGGTATTGGCGGATCGCCCGGAGTTGAGCGAACTGGGTGAATTGCTGGCCAGCCTGCGCCCACCTGCCGAGGCAAGCGTATGAAGGCGATGATCCTGGCCGCAGGCAAAGGTGAGCGGATGCGTCCGCTCACGTTGCACACGCCCAAGCCGCTGGTGCAGGCCGGCGGCAAGCGTCTGATCGAGTATCACTTGGAGGCGTTGGCCAAGGCCGGCTTCACTGACATCGTGATAAACCATGCCTGGCTCGGCCAGCAGATTGAACATTATCTGGGGGACGGCGCGCAGTTTGGCTTGCGCATCCGTTACTCCCCCGAGGGCGAGCCGCTGGAAACCGGCGGTGGGATTTTCCAGGCATTGCCGTTGTTGGGCGACGAACCCTTCCTGGTGGTCAATGGCGATATCTGGACCGACTACGACTTCACCCAACTCAAGCGACCGCTCAAGGGCCTGGCCCATCTGGTGATGGTCGACAACCCGGCGCATCACCCTTCAGGTGGCGATTTCTACCTTGATCAAGGTTTGCTTCATGATGCTGCGGCCGGTGCCGATAACCTGACCTTCAGTGGCATTTCAGTGCTCGACCCCAAGCTGTTCGCGGGTTGCAGTGCGGGTGCCTTCAAGCTGGCGCCGCTGTTGCGGGCGGCCATGGCTAAAGGTCTGGTAACGGGGGAACACATGGCGGGACGCTGGATTGATGTCGGCACGCTGGAGCGCCTGGCGCAAGTCGAAACCCTGCTGACAGCGGGGCAGTAACATGCTGTGGCCAGGGACGCTGATCGGCGCGGGGGCTGGCTTTGCCATAGCCAGTATTCCGGGGGCCTTGTTGGGTGCGCTGTTGGGGCAGGCGCTGGACCGTCGCCTGCAACTGCAAAGCTGGGCGCAGTTGCGCGAGCGACTGGGCGGGCGCCCGGCGTTGCGTAATGACGAGCTGTTGTTTGTGTTGCTGGGGCGTTTGGCCAAGAGCAATGGGCGAGTGGTGGACGGACATATTCAACAGGCGCGTCAGGAGATGCGCTCGCTGGACATGACCGAGTCAGCCCAGCGTCGTGCCATCGCAGCGTTCAATCGTGGCAAGGCCGGCTCCGATCGGGTGCGCCGCTATTTGCGTGTGCTCAAGGCGCAACCCCATGCGGCGGAAGGGGTATTGCGCGCGTGCTGGCGCATGGTCTGGGCAGATGGCAAGGCGGATGACGCCGAGCGTGACTTGATCGACCTGTGGGGCAAATGGCTGGGCTGGACGCCGCAACAGCTCCAGGCGCTGGCCGCCGACTACACACCGGAGCGTAAGCCGCTGGTCAGTCGTGGGCCCACCTATCAGGACGCGCTGCGCTTGCTGGGTGTGACGGCCACCACCGAACCGTCGGTGATCAAGCGCGCTTATCGCCGCCTGCTCAGCCGCCATCACCCGGACAAGGTTGCCGGCAGTGGCGCGAGCGCTGCGCAAGTGCATGAAGCCACCGAGCGCACGCGCGAACTGCACAATGCCTATGCATTGATTCGCGAACGGCGGGATTTTCGCTGATTATTTTTGCGTGAAAAACCGATCTACTGTGGGCGCTGGCTTGCCTGCGATAGCGGCGGGTCAGCAAAGCCTTTGGCACTGATAGCCCGCCATCGCAGGCAAGCCAGCTCCCACATTTCGACCGGGTTGCCAATCCGGTTTCAGTCAGCTGTCGCCTGCGGGCTCAACCACCCGCGAATCCGTCGATACAACTGCTCCTGCTCAGCCGCGCTGTTGCCGGGCAAGGCTGTCAACGACACCTGTTTATAACCGTCATTCTTCAAACGCTTGGCCGCCTGGGCGCGGGCCAGGGCGTTTTTGCGTAACTGCGGGTCATCTTGATAGAACACATCGGCGGTCGGCAGCTTCAGGCCGGGGGCCAGCTGCTGGATGTCCGGATGGCGCCCGGTTGGCGTCTGCGCCGCGACCATGACGAACTTCTGCACTTGGGACGGCTGCTTCTCGCTCAAATAACGCGCCGCCCACCAGGCGCCGGTGCCATGGCCGACCAGCACCACACTGCGCGCGCTCTGGGTCTGGGCGAAGGCCACGGCAGCGTCGATGCGGGCAAAAATGCGCGAAGCATCGGTTTTGTCCTGCTCATCGGACCCAGGAACCACTGCCGGGTCAGTGCCCTCGGCCTCAGCGCTGGCAGCCTGTTCGATGGGTTTGTCGGCGGTGCTCGCTTCCTTGCTGCTGGTATCGACGGTGGCCTTGGGCGCTTCCATCACGCGCGGCGGCAGGGTATCCACGCTCACGTCCGGCAACGACAGGCTGAGGCTACCCCAGTTGGCATCCGGCAATTTGTGCCGCAACGGACTGATCGCTTGCGGCCAGTCAGCATTCTCGCCGGCGCCCGGTACGATAATCACCACGCCTTCGGGTTCGGCACTGTTGGCCGGTTTCCACAGGGCGAGGAATGAATCGCTGCCTGCCTGCAATTGTTGCTGCTCCTGTTGCGGGATTTTGCGTTCCAGGGCGCTGGCTTCTGCGAGGCTGCGCTCAGGCAAAGGCTGGCGCTCGACGGGTTTTTCTGCGGCAGGCTCAGGGGCGTCAGCGGCCTGTACAGAAAAGGCACTGGTAAAAAGCAGCGACAGGCACAATGCTGGCAGTGCCGAACGGTGGAAAAAGGGCATCGTTAATTCCCGGCCAGAAGTGATTCCAGCAGCCTAATGGGTTGGTCAGTGTTTGTCAGTGATGTGAGACGTGGATCATGGGTTTTCGCTGTCTGCTGGTTATCGGCTGTTTGTGCCTTGCCTTGATGGCAAACGCCGCCCCTGCGCCCGCCGTTCCCCAGGCGCAGCTTGATGTGCAGCAACGCGAATGGCTGGCCCAACACCCGGAGCTGCGGGTGGGCCTGGTGTTGCAGGCACCTTACGCGCAATACGATCGGCGTTTGCAGCGGCTGTCCGGGGCCAATGTCGAGTTGATGCAAGGGTTGGCCAAGGCGCTGAACATCGAGCTGACGTGGCGTAACTTCCCCAATCAGGAGCAGTTGGAGGCCGCCGTACGCGACGGCGAAGTGGACATCGCCCCCGGCCTGCAACAAACCCCTGCCGGTTTGCGTCTGTGGTTGTTCACCGACCCTTATATGCGCGTGCCGCAGCACATTGTCGGTATCCGCGATGGCGGTGGGGCCGTGGAGTTGGAAAAACTCGATGAGCAATCCCGCGTCGCCGTGCGCATGCCCAGCGCCGTGGCCGATTACCTGCGCAGCACCTATCCCGGCCTCAACCTGCAAGGCGTGCCCATGGAGCGCCAGGCTCTGCAGTTGCTGGTGAGCCAGCAGGCACGCTACGCGGTGGTGGACGAAGCGCAATTGAGCCGTTTGTCCGGCGAAGCGGAATTCGCCGGGCTGGCGGTGGTGGGCGATATTGGCCTGCCGCAATTGCTGCGGGTGGCTACGCGGCGGGAATGGCCAGAGTTGGCCAGCATCATGGAAAGCGCCTTGCGCGCCATCCCAGCCCGCGACCTGGACCAACTGCACAGCCGCTGGCTGCAACCCAAATACCCACACCTCACAGAATCCCCAGGACTGTGGCAAAACCTAAGCCTGTTGCTGAGCTTGTTGTTGCTCGCCAGCCTGGCCACTGTGTTCTGGCAGCGTCGCCAGCAGCGGGTGCTGGAACACGGCTTGCTGGCCGCCCGCGAAGAAAGCGCGGCCCGCGCCGCCGGTGCCGAAGCCTTGCGCTTGACGCAGTTTTCCATCGACCAAAGCACTGTCGGCATCCTCTGGGTCAACTGGGACAGCCATGTGCGCTACGCCAATCGGGCGGCCGAAAGCATGCTCGGCTACGGCCCCGGTGCGTTGATCGAGCGGCCGTTGGTCGACCTTGATCCAAGCCTGCATATGGACCGCTGGCTCAACCTGTGGAAGCGCGCGCGGGCCAGCGAAGACGGTCCGCAGAATTTCGCCACCGATTGCCTGCGTGCAGACGGCAGCATCCTGCCGACCAACGTGTCCTTGAGCTTCCTGCGTTTTGCCGAGGCCGAATACCTGGTGGTCTACCTCAACGATGTCACTGAGCTACGCCGTACCCTGGCGGCCTTGCTGCAAAGTGAAGCGCAATTGCGCGAGCTGTCCGCCCACCTGGAAACCGTGCGCGAAGAAGAAAAGGCGCGCATCGCCCGTGAGGTGCACGACGAACTTGGGCAAATGCTCACGGTGCTCAAGCTCGAGACCTCAATGTGCGAGCTGAGCTATGCGCAACTCGACCCTGGTTTGCATGATCGCTTGAACAGCATGAAGCGCCTGATCGCGCAGCTATTCCAACTGGTGCGCGATGTGGCGACGGCGCTGCGCCCGCCGATTCTCGATGCCGGCATTGCCTCGGCCATCGAATGGCAGGCCCGGCGCTTCGAAGCCCGCACGCAAATTCCCTGCCTGGTACAAGTCCCGGATAACCTGCCGGCCCTCAGCGATGCCAAGGCCATTGGCCTATTCCGGATCCTGCAGGAGGCGCTGACCAATGTGATGCGTCATGCCCAGGCGCATACTGTGGAGCTGACCCTCGCCGTCGAGGGCACCGATTTGCGGCTGACCATCAGCGACGATGGCGTCGGTTTCGTCCAGGCCCAGGGGCGCCCGGTGTCGTTTGGCCTGGTGGGCATGCGCGAGCGGGTGCTGATCATGGGCGGGCAACTGAGCCTGGACAGCGAATTGGGGGAGGGCACCACCCTGAGTGTCACGGTGCCGTTGGATGCATAACACCAAGAGGAAGTCCCTGTGATCCGCGTACTGGTAGCTGAAGACCACACCATCGTTCGTGAAGGCATCAAGCAATTGATCGGCCTGGCCAAAGACCTGTTGGTCGTTGGCGAAGCGAGCAATGGCGAGCAACTGCTGGAGACCTTGCGCCATGTGCCGTGTGAAGTGGTGTTGCTGGATATCTCAATGCCTGGCGTCAACGGCTTGGAGGCGATTGCTCGCATCCGTGCGCTGAACAATCCGCCGGCGATCCTCGTGCTGTCGATGCACGACGAAGCGCAAATGGCCGCCCGTGCCTTGAAGGTCGGCGCCGCGGGTTATGCCACCAAGGACAGCGATCCGGCGCTGTTGCTCACGGCGATTCGCAAGGTGGCGGCCGGTGGGCGTTATATCGACCCGGACCTGGCCGACCGCATGGTTTTCGAAGTCGGCCTCACCGATACCCGGCCGCTGCACTCGCTGCTGTCGGAGCGCGAGTTCTCGGTATTCGAACGCTTGGCCCAGGGCGCCAACGTCAACGATATCGCCCAGCAGTTGGCGTTGAGCAGCAAGACCATCAGCACCCACAAGGCGCGGTTGATGCAAAAACTCCATATCACTTCGCTGGCTGAACTGGTGAAGTACGCCATGGAGCACAAGTTGTTGTGATGACATGCCTGTTTGCGACTACCGGTGAGAGGCGCTGAACCCATTCCCGGCGCATGGCGCCGTTGCACTGTCCCATCCCCGCCATCGGTGTAGGGCGATCCCTACCCCAAACCTTCCATCCGGCTGATGCGATTCTCTCCTGGCCCCCGATTTCCGGGGGCTCGCGCCTGGACTACGCTTGTCTCACAGCAGTCCAAAATACAAAGGTGCGGGTATGAGCGAGGTGGATTCAAATGATGTGCTGGTCAGCTTTCGTGGCGTGCAGAAGAGCTACGACGGCGAGAACCTGATCGTCAAAGACCTCAACCTGGAGATTCGCAAGGGCGAGTTCCTCACCTTGCTCGGGCCTTCCGGTTCGGGCAAGACCACCAGCCTGATGATGCTGGCCGGCTTTGAAACGCCGACGGCAGGCGAGATCCAGCTGGCCGGTCGCTCCATCAACAACGTGCCGCCGCACAAGCGCGACATCGGCATGGTGTTCCAGAACTACGCGCTGTTCCCGCACATGACCGTCGCCGAGAACCTGGCGTTCCCGCTGTCGGTGCGCGGCTTGAGCAAGACCGATATCAGTGAGCGGGTCAAACGCGTGCTGAGCATGGTCCAGCTCGACGCCTTCGCCCAGCGCTACCCGGCGCAACTCTCCGGCGGCCAGCAACAGCGCGTGGCCCTGGCCCGTGCGTTGGTGTTCGAGCCGCAGCTGGTACTGATGGACGAACCTCTCGGCGCCCTCGACAAGCAACTGCGCGAACACATGCAGATGGAGATCAAGCACCTGCACCAGCGCCTCGGCGTGACCGTGGTGTACGTGACCCACGACCAAGGCGAAGCGCTGACCATGTCCGACCGCGTGGCGGTGTTCCACCAGGGCGAAATCCAGCAGATCGCCGCGCCGCGCACCTTGTACGAAGAACCGAAGAACACCTTTGTTGCCAACTTCATCGGCGAGAACAACCGCCTCAATGGTCGCCTGCACAGCCACACCGGCGAGCGCTGCGTGGTGGAGCTGGCACGTGGCGAGAAGGTCGAGGCACTGGCGGTCAACGTCGGCCAGATCGGCGGCCCGGTGACCCTGTCGGTGCGCCCGGAACGCGTCAGCCTCAATGGTTCCAGCGAAAGTTGCGTCAACCGCTTCTCTGGGCGGGTGGCGGAATTCATCTACCTGGGCGACCACGTGCGTGTGCGCCTGGAAGTCTGCGGCAAAGCCGATTTTTTTGTGAAACAACCGATTGCCGAGCTGGACCCAGCATTGGCGGTCGGCGACGTGGTACCGATTGGCTGGCAAGTCGAGCACGTTCGCGCACTCGACCCACTTCTAGAGGCGAATTGATCGCCCCCATGGCTTCACCAACCCTGCACGTGGAGAGAACAACAATGTTGAGATCCCTTAAATATTCAGCCCTGGCCTTGAGCTTGATGGGCGCGACACAGGCCATGGCAGGCCCGGACCTGACCGTCGTGTCCTTTGGTGGCGCGAATAAGGCCGCTCAGGTCAAGGCTTTCTACGCACCGTGGGAGAGCGCGGGCAACGGCAAGATCGTCGCCGGTGAGTACAACGGTGAAATGGCTAAGGTCAAAGCCATGGTCGACACCAAGAGCGTGTCCTGGGACCTGGTGGAAGTGGAATCCCCGGAGCTGTCCCGTGGCTGCGACGAGGACATGTTCGAACCGCTGGACCCGAAACTGTTCGGCAATACCGCCGACTACGTGAAGGGCGCCATTCAGCCTTGCGGCGTGGGCTTTTTCGTATGGTCGACCGTGCTGGCCTACAACGCTGACAAACTGACCTCCGCGCCAACCAGTTGGGCGGATTTCTGGGACACAAAGAAATTCCCCGGCAAGCGTGGCCTGCGTAAAGGCGCCAAGTACACCCTGGAATTCGCTTTGATGGCCGACGGCGTCGCGCCGAAGGACGTCTACAAAGTGTTGGCCGGCAAAGATGGCCAGGACCGTGCGTTCAAGAAACTCGACGAACTCAAACCGTCGATCCAGTGGTGGGAAGCGGGTGCACAACCGCCGCAATACCTGGCCTCGGGTGACGTAGTGATGAGCTCGGCCTACAACGGCCGCATCGCCGCTGTGCAAAAAGAAAGCAACCTGAAAGTGGTGTGGAACGGCGGCATCTACGACTTCGACGCATGGGCCATTCCTAAAGGCCTGGCCAAGGACCGTGCCGAAGCAGCGAAGAAATTCATCGCGTTCTCGGTGCAACCGCAGCAGCAGAAGATCTACTCGGAAAACATCGCCTACGGCCCGGCCAACACCCAAGCCGTGCCGTTGCTGGCCAAGGACATCCTCAAGGATATGCCGACCACCCCGGAGAACATCGCCAACCAGGTGCAGATCGACGTGAGCTTCTGGGCGGATAACGGTGAGCAGCTCGAGCAGCGCTTCAATTCCTGGGCTGCCAAGTAACACCGCCTGCTGTGGTGGATAGGCTTGTTGTAGTGAGCGGGCTTGCCCCGCGCTGGGCTGCGAAGCAGCCCCAAACCAGGCACTGCATTCTGTCTGACGGAAAGCGGTGACTGTAATAGGGGCTGCTTCGCCGCCAGCGCGGGGCAAGCCCGTTCACTACAAATCAGAGCCCAGCCATAGGTGTAGTCTTTTTTCAGATTTTCGGAGTCAGCCATGGCCATCGCCGTTCCCTCGAACGAGGTCAACAGCCCCACCCTCAAGCAGCGCCTTGCGCGTGCCGAGCGGCTTAACCGCTGGAAGGCCCAGGCCTTGATTGCGCCGCTGGTGCTGTTTTTGCTGCTGGTGTTCCTGGTGCCGATCGTTGCGCTGCTCTACAAAAGCGTGGGCAACCCGGAAGTGGTGGGCGGTCTGCCGCGCACCGTGGTGGCGGTGACGGCCTGGGATGGTCGCGGCCTGCCGGGCGAGCCGGTGTACCAGGCCCTCAGTGAAGACCTGGGCGAAGCGCGCAAAAACCAGACCCTGGGCGATCTGTCCAAGCGCCTGAACATGGAACTGGCCGGCTACCGCAGCCTGCTGACCAAAACCGCGCGGGCGCTGCCGTTCAGCGAAACGCCGGCCTCTTATAAAGAAGCGTTGGAAAACCTCGACGAACGCTGGGGCGACCCGGCGTACTGGCAGGCGATCCGGCGTAACACCAGCAGCCTGACGCCGTTCTATTTGTTGGCGGCCGTCGATCACCGTATCGATGACCTCGGCGAAGTGGCGCCGGCCACGCCAGACCAAGCGATCTACCTGGACATTTTTGCGCGCACCTTCTGGATGGGTCTGGTGATCACCACCATCTGCCTGCTGCTGGCTTATCCCTTGGCCTATTTGCTGGCCAATTTGCCGGCGCGTAAAAGCAACTTGCTGATGATCCTGGTGTTGCTGCCGTTCTGGACCTCGATCCTGGTGCGGGTAGCGGCATGGATCGTACTGCTGCAATCCGGCGGCCTGATCAACAGTGCACTGATAGGCATGGGCCTGATCGACACACCTCTGGAACTGGTATTCAACCGCACCGGGGTCTACATCTCCATGGTGCACATCCTGCTGCCGTTCATGATCTTGCCGATCTACAGCGTGATGAAGGGTATTTCGCCCACTTATATGCGTGCAGCGATTTCCCTGGGCTGCCATCCGTTCGCCAGCTTCTGGCGCGTGTACTTCCCGCAGACCTACGCCGGCGTGGGCGCCGGTTGCCTGTTGGTGTTCATCCTGGCAATTGGTTACTACATCACTCCGGCGCTGCTCGGCAGCCCGAACGACCAGATGGTCAGCTACTTCGTGGCGTTCTACACCAACACCAGCATTAACTGGGGCATGGCGACGGCGTTG
Source organism: Pseudomonas tritici (assembly GCF_014268275.3). Taxonomy (NCBI): domain Bacteria; kingdom Pseudomonadati; phylum Pseudomonadota; class Gammaproteobacteria; order Pseudomonadales; family Pseudomonadaceae; genus Pseudomonas; species Pseudomonas tritici. The sequence goes on along the minus strand of NZ_CP077084.1, from coordinate 5,834,659 downwards.
GGCGGCTTGCTGCTGCTGGCGACCGTGGTGCTGTACCTGATCTACAACCGGCTGGTGGGCGCCAGTCGCCTGCGCCTGAGCTAAGGAGACCTTGCGATGCTGAGCCCTTATATGTCGCCCGTTGAGCGGGTCTGGTTCTACAGCTTGCGGATCCTCTGCGGCTTGATCCTGTTGTTTTTGATACTGCCGGTGCTGGTGATCATCCCGCTGTCGTTCAACAGCGGCAGTTTCCTGGTGTACCCGCTGCAAGGCTTCTCGCTGCAGTGGTACCACGACTTCTTCGCCTCGGCCGAGTGGATGCGTGCACTCAAGAACAGCATCATCGTTGCGCCAGCGGCCACGGTGCTGGCCATGGTGTTCGGCACCTTGGCAGCGATTGGCCTGACCCGTGGGAATTTCCCCGGTAAGGCGCTGGTTATGGCGCTGGTGATTTCGCCGATGGTGGTGCCGGTGGTGATCATTGGCGTGGCCAGTTACCTGTTCTTTGCGCCACTGGGCCTGGGCAACAGCTTTTTCTCGCTGATCGTGGTGCACGCGGTGTTGGGCGTGCCATTTGTGATCATCACCGTGTCGGCGACCTTGCAGGGGTTCAACCATAACCTGGTGCGGGCGGCGGCCAGTCTCGGTGCTTCGCCATTGACCGCGTTTCGCCGGGTGACCTTGCCATTGATCGCACCAGGGGTGATTTCCGGGGCGCTGTTTGCTTTCGCTACTTCGTTTGATGAGGTGGTGGTCACGCTGTTTCTCGCCGGCCCCGAGCAAGCGACCCTGCCGCGCCAGATGTTCAGCGGCATCCGCGAAAACCTCAGTCCGACGATTGCGGCGGCGGCGACCTTGCTGATTGCCTTCTCGGTGTTGCTGTTGCTGACCCTGGAATGGCTGCGTGGGCGAAGCGAGAAACTGCGCACTGCGCAGGTCTGATGCCACACAGAAATCAAAATGTGGGAGCGGGCTTGCTCGCGAACGCGGTGTGTCAGCTAAACATTTAGTGACCGACAGACCGCATTCGCGAGCAAGCCCGCTCCCACATTGGTTCTGTGTCTATTCAGTTGCTGAATGCAAGACAACCAGCCTCAATCAGCTACTCTTGTCCCAGCCCATTTCCGAATAAGAGGCCGCGCACATGAGTACTTCCTCATTCAAGATCGCCCATAAACTGCTGACCGGCGCGGGCGCCATCGAACAACTGGCCTTTGAGCTCACGCGCCTGGATGTGGATAACCCGCTGATCGTCACCGACGCCGCACTGGTCAAGTCCGGCACCGTGGCGTTGGCACTCGAACACCTGGGCGAACGCAGCTATGAAATCTTCGACCGCGTGCTGCCGGACCCGGAAATCGCCATTGTCGAAGATTGCATGCGCGTCTACCGCGACGGCGGGCATGACGGCTTGATCGGCCTGGGCGGCGGCAGTGCCATCGACATTGCCAAAAGCGTGGCCGCCTATGCCGGCTACCACGGCGCCCTGGCGGACTTGTTCGGCGTCGACCAGGTACCGCGCAAGGGGCCGCCGCTGATCGCGATTCCCACCACAGCCGGCACCGGCTCGGAAGTCACCAATGTGGCGATCCTCTCCGACAAGGTCGCGCAGCTGAAAAAGGGCATCGTCAGCGATTATCTACTGCCGGATGTGGCGCTGATCAGCCCGCAAATGACCCTGACCTGCCCGCGCAGTGTCACCGCCGCCAGCGGCGTGGATGCGCTGGTGCATGCCATTGAATCCTACCTGTCGCTGAACGCCTCGCCGATTACCGATGCATTGGCCATTGGCGCCATCAAGCTGATTGCCAACGCGTTGCCCAAGGCCTACGCCAACCCGGCCAACCTGCAGGCCCGCGACGACATGGCCACCGCCAGCCTGATGGCGGGCATGGCCTTTGGGAATGCCGGGGTCGGCGCGGTGCATGCATTGGCGTACCCGCTGGGTGGACGTTTCAATATCGCCCATGGCGTGAGCAACGCGCTGTTGCTGCCCTATGTCATGCACTGGAACAAGTTGGCCTGCGTGGAGCGCATGCAGGACATTGCCCAGGCCATGGGCGTGAATGTCACGGGGTTGAGCGTCAACGATGCCGCCGACCAAGCCGTCGAGGCAATGACGCGGCTGTGTGCCGCTGTCGAGATCCCGGCGGGGCTCCACAGTTTCGGGGTGCCTGAGGACGCCATCCCGGCCATGGCTGTTGAAGCGGCGGGGATTGAACGGCTGATGCGCAACAACCCGCGCAAGCTCAGCGCAACCGATATCGAGAAAATCTATCGGGCCGCGTACTAGCCATTGAGCCAGGTCACGGTGCGCGCGGCAAAGCATGAGGTATACAATGCGCGCCATCGTGATTTAGCTCAAAAAAGGTGCGTCATGCAGCCCTTCGTCATTGCTCCATCGATTCTCTCCGCCGATTTCGCCCGCCTGGGTGAGGAAGTGGACAAGGTGTTGGCCGCCGGTGCCGACTTCGTACACTTCGATGTCATGGACAACCACTACGTGCCCAACCTGACCATCGGCCCGATGGTCTGCGCCGCGCTGCGCAAGTACGGCATCACTGCACCCATTGATGCACACCTGATGGTCAGCCCGGTGGACCGCATCATCGGTGACTTCGTGGAAGCCGGCGCGACCTACATCACTTTCCACCCGGAAGCCTCGCTGCACGTCGACCGTACCTTGCAACTGATCCGCGAAGGCGGCTGCAAGGCGGGCCTGGTGTTCAACCCGGCCACCCCGCTGGACGTGCTCAAATACGTGATGGACAAGGTCGACATGGTCCTGCTGATGAGCGTCAACCCAGGCTTCGGCGGGCAGAAGTTCATCCCCGGCACCCTCGACAAACTGCGCGAAGCCCGTGCGTTGATCGACGCTTCTGGCCGTGACATCCGCCTGGAAATCGACGGCGGGGTCAACGTCAATAACATCCGCGAAATCGCAGCGGCTGGCGCCGACACCTTTGTGGCCGGCTCGGCGATCTTCAACGCGCCGGACTACCAGGAAGTCATCGCCAAGATGCGCGCCGAATTGGCGCTGGCACGTCCGTGAGTGGCTTTGAGCAACTGTTCCCCGGCAAATTGCCACGGCTGGTGATGTTCGATCTGGACGGTACCTTGATCGACTCGGTGCCCGACCTGGCGGCGGCGGTGGACGAGATGCTGCTCAAGCTGGGACGCAAGCCCGCCGGGATCGAGTCGGTGCGCGAGTGGGTGGGCAACGGCGCGCAGATGCTGGTGCGCCGGGCGTTGGCCGACAACATTGATGCCCAAGGGGTGGATGAGGTGGAGGCCGAACACGCCCTGGAACTGTTCAACGCCGCCTATGAAGACGGCCACGAACTGACCGTGGTTTACCCCGGCGTGCGTGACACCCTCAAGTGGCTGAGCAAGCAGGGCGTGGAAATGGCCCTCATCACCAACAAGCCGGAACGCTTCGTCGCGCCGCTGTTGGACCAGATGAAAATCGGCCGGTATTTCCGCTGGATCATCGGTGGCGATACCTTGCCGCAGAAAAAACCCGACCCGGCGGCGCTCTTTTTCGTGATGAAAATGGCCAATATCCCGGCCTCGCAGTCGCTGTTTGTGGGTGATTCGCGCAGTGATGTGCTGGCGGCAAAGGCCGCGGGCGTGCAGTGTGTGGCCCTCAGTTACGGCTACAACCATGGCCGGCCGATTGCCGAAGAGTCGCCTTCATTGGTAATTGATGACCTGCGCCTGTTAATCCCCGGTTGCTTGGGAGCGGGCGCTGAGATAACGTTGCCCGATACCGATCCGTCCCCTTCTGGAAATTCCATCGTGGTGGTCACTCGCAAACTCTGGATGAAAGTCATCAAGGCCCTGGCCCGCTGGCGTTGGCGCGCCTGACTGATCCTGGCCGCGCTATGCGGCACGTTTGCATACCTGACTGTTAGACCCTCAAGCCACGAGGCACATCATGACCCGCGAAGAATTCCTGCGTTTGGCCGCTGCCGGCTACAACCGCATTCCCCTGGCCTGCGAAACGCTGGCCGACTTCGACACGCCGCTGTCGATCTACCTGAAACTGGCCGACGAGCCCAATTCCTACTTGCTCGAGTCCGTACAGGGCGGCGAGAAGTGGGGCCGTTACTCGATCATCGGCCTGCCGTGCCGCACCGTGCTGCGTGTGCACGACCATCATGTGAGCATTACCCATGATGGCGTCGAGATCGAAAGCCACGATGTAGAAGACCCGCTGGCGTTCGTCGAGGCGTTCAAAGCGCGTTACAACGTGCCGACCATCCCGGGTCTGCCGCGTTTCAACGGTGGCCTGGTGGGTTACTTCGGTTACGACTGTGTGCGTTACGTGGAAAAACGCCTGGGCAAGTGCCCGAACCCGGATCCATTGGGTGTCCCGGACATTCTGCTAATGGTCTCCGACGCGGTGGTGGTGTTCGACAACCTCGCCGGCAAAATGCACGCGATTGTGCTCGCCGACCCGGCCCAGGCCGACGCTTTCGAGAGCGGCCTGGCCAGCCTCGAAGCGCTGCTGGAAAAACTGCGCCAGCCGATCACCCCGCGTCGCGGCCTGGACCTCAGTCGTCCACCGGCAGCCGACCCGGTTTTCCGCTCCAGCTTTACCCAGGATGACTACGAGCGCGCCGTCGATACCATCAAGGAATACATCCTCGCCGGTGACTGCATGCAGGTGGTGCCGTCGCAACGCATGTCCATCGACTTCAAGGCCGCGCCGATCGATCTGTATCGCGCATTGCGCTGCTTTAACCCGACGCCGTACATGTACTTTTTCAACTTTGGTGACTTCCACGTGGTGGGCAGTTCGCCGGAGGTGCTGGTGCGCGTCGAAGACAACCTGATCACCGTGCGCCCGATCGCCGGGACGCGCCCACGTGGCGCGACTGAAGAGGCGGATTTGGCGCTGGAAGAAGACCTGCTGAGCGACGACAAGGAAATTGCCGAGCACCTGATGCTCATCGACCTGGGCCGTAACGACACCGGGCGCGTCTCGGAAATCGGTTCGGTCAAGCTCACTGAGAAGATGGTGATCGAGCGTTATTCCAACGTGATGCACATTGTGTCCAACGTCACCGGCGAGCTGAAAGCCGGCTTGACGGCGATGGACGCACTGCGCGCGATCCTGCCGGCGGGCACCTTGTCGGGCGCGCCGAAGATCCGTGCGATGGAAATCATCGACGAGTTGGAGCCGGTCAAGCGCGGTGTCTACGGCGGCGCCGTGGGGTATTTCGCCTGGAACGGCAACATGGACACGGCCATTGCAATCCGCACGGCCGTGATCAAGGACGGGGAGCTGCACGTGCAGGCCGGTGGCGGGATTGTCGCCGACTCGGTGCCGGCCCTCGAATGGGAAGAAACCCTGAACAAGCGCCGCGCGATGTTCCGCGCCGTTGCGCTGGCTGAACAGACCCCCAATTCTTGAGGTTTCCCCATGTTACTGATGATTGATAACTACGACTCCTTTACCTACAACGTTGTGCAGTACCTGGGTGAGCTCGGTGCCGAGGTCAAGGTAGTGCGCAACGACGAACTGACCGTGGCTGAAATCGCTGCGCTGAATCCGGAGCGCATCGTGGTGTCGCCAGGCCCCTGCACGCCGACCGAAGCGGGTATTTCCCTCGAAGCGATCAAGTATTTCGCCGGCAAGCTGCCGATCCTGGGCGTGTGCCTGGGCCACCAGTCCATCGGCCAGGCGTTTGGCGGTGACGTGGTGCGCGCGCGCCAGGTGATGCACGGCAAGACCAGCCCGGTGTTCCATAATGACGTGGGTGTGTTTCACGGGCTGAACCTGCCGGTGACGGTAACCCGCTACCACTCGTTGGTGGTCAAGCGTGAAACCCTGCCGGAGTGCCTGGAACTGACCGCCTGGACCCAGCTGGAAGACGGCTCGGTCGACGAGATCATGGGCCTGCGCCACAAGACACTGAATATCGAAGGGGTGCAATTTCACCCCGAGTCGATCCTGACCGAGCAGGGCTACGAGCTGTTCGCTAATTTTCTCAAGCAGAGCGGCGGCACGCGCTAAGGACTTTCCATGGATATCAAGACTGCCCTGAGCCGTATCGTCGGCCATCTGGACCTGAGCACCGCTGAAATGAGCGATGTGATGCGCGAGATCATGACCGGTCAATGCACCGATGCGCAGATCGGCGCCTTCATGATGGCAATGCGTATGAAGAGCGAGAGCATCGACGAGATCGTCGGCGCCGTGTCGGTGATGCGCGAGCTGGCGGACAAGGTTGAGCTCAAGACCCTCGACGGCGTGGTCGACGTGGTCGGCACCGGCGGTGATGGTGCCAACATCTTCAACGTGTCGACGGCCGCATCGTTTGTGGTCGCGGCGGCCGGATGCACCGTGGCCAAGCACGGCAACCGTGCAGTGTCTGGCAAGAGCGGCAGTGCCGACTTGCTGGAAGCTGCCGGCATCTACCTGAACCTGACGCCGGTCCAAGTGGCGCGCTGCATCGATAACGTCGGCATCGGCTTCATGTTTGCCCAATCCCACCATGGCGCAATGAAACACGCTGCTGGCCCGCGCAAGGACCTCGGCCTGCGCACCCTGTTCAACATGCTCGGCCCGCTTACGAATCCGGCCGGTGTGAAGCACCAGGTGGTGGGCGTATTCAGCCAGGCGCTGTGCCGGCCGTTGGCGGAAGTGTTGCAGCGCATGGGCAGCAAGCATGTGCTGGTGGTGCATTCCAAGGATGGCCTGGACGAATTCAGCCTGGCGGCACCGACCTTCGTGGCGGAGCTCAAAGATGACCAAGTCACAGAGTACTGGGTCGAGCCGGAAGATTTGGGCATGAAGAGCCAGAGCCTGCACGGCCTGGCAGTGGAAAGCCCGGCGGCGTCCCTCGAGCTGATCCGCGATGCCTTGGGGCGTCGCAAGACCGAGAATGGTCAAAAAGCCGCTGAGATGATTGTTTTGAATGCTGGCGCGGCACTTTATGCAGCCGACCATGCCTATAGTCTTAAGGAAGGGGTCGCCTTGGCCCACGATGCGCTGCACACCGGCCTGGCTCGCGAGAAGCTGGAAGAGCTGGGAGCATTCACCGCGGTATTCAAGATGGAGAATGAAGGATGAGTGTGCCAACCGTTCTGGAAAAGATCCTGGCGCGCAAGGCTGAAGAAGTCGCCGAGCGCCGCGCCCGAGTGAGCCTCGCCGAACTGGAAGCTCAGGCAAAGATCGCTGATGCGCCGCGTGGCTTCGCCAATGCGCTTATCAAGCAGGCCAGGGAAAAGCAGCCCGCCGTCATTGCTGAAATCAAAAAGGCTTCGCCCAGCAAGGGCGTGATTCGCGAGATCTTCATTCCTGAAGACATTGCCAAGAGCTATGAGAAGGGCGGGGCCACCTGCCTGTCAGTACTGACCGATATCGACTACTTCCAGGGTTCCGACCTGTTCCTGCAGCAAGCCCGCGCCGCGTGCAAGTTGCCGGTGATCCGCAAGGACTTCATGGTCGACCCGTACCAGATCGTCGAAGCCCGTGCGTTGGGCGCTGACTGCGTGTTGCTGATCGTTTCCGCCCTGGATGACGTGAAGATGGCCGAACTGGCGGCCGTGGCCAAAAGCGTCGGCCTGGATGTGTTGGTGGAAGTGCACGACGGCGATGAGCTGGAACGCGCACTTAAAACCCTCGACACACCGCTGGTGGGCGTCAACAACCGTAACCTGCACACCTTCGAAGTCAGCCTGGAAAACACACTGGACCTGCTGCCGCGAATTCCGCGCGACCGATTGGTGATCACCGAGAGTGGCATCGCCAACCGTGCTGATGTGGAGTTGATGGAGATCAGTGGTGTGTATTCGTTCCTGGTGGGTGAGACCTTCATGCGTGCCGAGAACCCTGGGGCGGAGTTGCAGCGTCTGTTCTTCCCGGAGCGTGGTGTGGCGGTCAGTGGTTCGACATTAGACTGACGTGAACACGGTCAGGATTTGAAGTGCGGTCTAAATGTGGGAGCGGGCTTGTGTGGGAGCTGGCTTGCCTGCGATAGCATCACCTCGGAGTAACTGAAGGACCGAGGTGCCTGCATCGCGGGCAAGCCCGGCTCCCACATCTGGTTTTGTGTTTACCTAGGGATATAGGTGTTTGATGGCTAAGCCGGTGTCGATGACTGTTGAAGCTGGGCTGGCCGCCGAGCAAGCCTTGCTGGCAGCCGTTTGCGCTGGTGAGCAGGAATTCGGCCTGCTGTTCTGGCAACCCAGCGATCAAGCCTTGGTGATGCCACGTCGTTTAAGTCGGCTGCCGGCGTTCGAAACCGCCAGCCAGGTTTCGGCCGCCGCCGGTTGGCCTGTATTGCTACGCGAGACCGGTGGTGAGCCGGTGCCGCAATCAAGTGCCACGGTCAATATCGCCCTGGTCTACGCGCCACCGCGCAGCGAGGGCGATCAGAACCGCATCGAAACCGGCTACTTGCGTTTATGCCAGCCGATCTGCGACTTGCTGATCGAGCTGGGTGGCGACGCCTCTGTCGGCGAAATCGACGGGGCATTTTGCGACGGTCGCTACAACGTCAACCTTAACGGCCGCAAAATGGTCGGCACCGCGCAGCGCTGGCGCCAAAGCGGTGGCCGCCCGGTGGGGTTGGTGCACGGTGCCTTGTTGCTGGATAACGACCGGGATGCGTTGATCGCGGCGGTCAACCGCTTCAACGAAGCCTGCGGTCTCGAGCAGCGGGTTCGCGCCGACAGCCATATCGCTCTGCACGAAGCCTTCCCAGCACCGGATGCGATCAGCCGGCTGGATACCTTGTATCGTCAAATGCTGGCCAGCGTCCTGCCGGGTTAACGGGTGCCGAACACCACCATCGTCTTGCCTTTGACGTGCACCAGACTGCGCTCTTCCAAGTCCTTGAGCACGCGACCGACCATCTCCCGTGAACAGCCGACAATGCGCCCGATTTCCTGGCGTGTGACCTTGATCTGCATGCCGTCGGGGTGAGTCATGGCGTCGGGCTGTTTGCACAACTCCAGCAGGCAGCGCGCTACTCGGCCGGTGACATCAAAGAATGCCAGGTCGCCGACCTTGCGCGTGGTGTCACGCAGGCGCTGGGCAATCTGCCCGCTGAGGGCGTAGAGGATGTCGGGATCCTGCTGGGCCAGTTCGCGGAATTTGGCGTAGCTGATCTCAGCCACTTCGCACTCGATCTTGGCACGCACCCAGGCGCTGCGTTTCTGTTCCTTGCCGGCTTGTTCGAACAGCCCCAGCTCCCCAAAAAAATCTCCGGTGTTCAGGTAGGCGATGATCATTTCGCGGCCGTCTTCATCCTCGATCAGAATGGTGACCGAGCCTTTGATAATGAAGAACAGTGTTTCTGAACGTTCGCCGGCGCAGATGATGTTGTGCTTGGCCGGATGGCGACGGCGCTGGCAGTGCATCAACAGTTTGTCGAGATTCTTGATCTTGGATATGGGAGTAAGGGCAACCATGGTTGTATCCCGAAAAAACTGCGCGAGGTAGTTGGAGTTGTTGTATTCGTCGGTATCGGCATTGATACACGTTGTATAAATGGTGGCGATGCGCCACTCATTTGGCGCCAGCTTAACAGACACATCCTGTCTCGATTAGCTCATTTTCAGCGCAAACCCTGCTATTGATCGCTTTTGCGTGAAACGCTGACGCGTGCGGGCCCTGTGCTAAGCTGGCGACCCTTTTTTAGCAGTGGAGTCTGGGCGATGAAGGCACGCATCCAATGGGCGGGCGAAGCCATGTTCCTCGGTGAGTCGGGCAGTGGCCACGTGGTGGTCATGGACGGCCCGCCGGAAGCCGGTGGCCGTAACCTGGGCGTACGCCCGATGGAAATGCTCCTGCTCGGTGTAGGCGGTTGCAGCAATTTCGACGTGGTCAGCATTCTGAAAAAGTCTCGCCAGGCCGTGGAAAGCTGCGAAGCCTTCCTGGAAGCCGAGCGCGCCACCGAAGATCCCAAGGTATTCACCAAGATCCATATGCATTTCGTGGTGAAGGGCCGGGCGTTGAAGGAAGCCCAGGTCAAGCGTGCTATCGAGCTGTCGGCTGAGAAGTACTGCTCGGCGTCGATCATGCTCGGCGCGGCCGGTGTGGCCATCACCCATGATTACGAAATCATCGAATTGGGCTGATCGCTCAATCGGCAGGCAAAAAGAAAGGGCGCTGTGACGGCGCCCTTTTTTTGGCCTGGATTTTATACGCTTAGATACGATAGGTGCTTTTGGTCATGACCTTGGCCAAGAGGCTCATGCCTAACCTTACCGGCGCCGGGAAGCGGAAACCGCCAGCATCCAGTGCGCTTTCGGCGTGGTGTTCTTCATCGATACGCATCTGCTCAAGAATCGCCCGGGACTTTTCGTCTTCCGCCGGCAGTTGTTCCAGATGCTCATCCAGGTGCTTGCACACCTGACGCTCGGTCGCCGCGACAAAACCCAGGCTGACCTTGTCGCTGATCAGCCCGGCAGCAGCGCCGATACCAAACGACAAGCCATAAAACAGCGGGTTCAGCACGCTGGGATGGCTGCCGAGTTGGCGAATGCGCTGCTCGCACCAGGCCAGGTGATCGATTTCCTCTTCGGCGGCATGTTCCATGGCGGCGCGTACCTGCGGCAACTTGGCGGTCAGCGCCTGGCCCTGGTACAGCGCCTGGGCACAGACTTCACCGGTGTGGTTGATGCGCATCAGGCCGGCGACGTGGCGGGTCTCGGTCTCACTCATCTGGGCGTCGGGGCGCACGATGGCGGGCGAGGGGCGATACGGTTGGCCGCTGAATGGCAGCAGCGTGCGCATGGCCGTGTCGGCTTGCAGCAACAAACGGTCAATCGGCGAGTAGTGACGTTGGGTAGTCATGCTGACCTCCGGGAAGAATCTCGGCGGCCAGTTTACCGCAAGAGAGGGGGAAGCGTTTGCGCCGCGTCAAGGGCATGGGGTCGCAGCCTGGGGCACGACCCTTGCTCGAGGGCCGATCAGCCCGGCGGCCAGTTCATCTGGCGCTGACCCAGCACGTGCATATGGATGTGATAAACGGTCTGCCCGCCGTCTTCGTTGCAGTTCATCACCACACGAAAACCTTTTTCGCAGCCTTGCTCAACGGCCAGGCGCTGGGCGGTGAACAGAATATGGCCTGCTAGGGCTTTGTCGTCTTCAGTCAGGTCGTTCAACGTGCGGATAGGTTTCTTAGGAATGACCAGAAAATGCACGGGTGCCTGCGGTGCAATATCGTGGAAGGCCAGGACCTGGTCATCCTCGTAGATAATCTTCGCGGGTATTTCTCTGTTGATGATCTTGGTGAACAGAGTATCCACAGCTGTTTCTCCATTATGAATGTGCAGGGTGAGTGTACTCAGCCGGTCAGCGCGGGCAATAGGCCTTGTTAATGGCGCCGGCGATCTTGCGGGTCAGCCATCGGGGGCTGAAACGTGGGCTGAAGGCGATCCAGCGGTTGCGTCGGCCGGGAATGATGATGGCTTTGTTCTTTTCCAGGGCGCGCACGGTATAAAGCGCCACTTCTTCGGGGCTCATCAGTTGTTGGCTGCCGTCGAGCTTGGCGGTGTCCATTTGCGCGGTGCCGAAGAATGCGGTGCGTGTCGGGCCGGGGCAGAGGACCGAGACCTTGATGCCGCAGGTCTTCAATTCTTCGCGCAGACCTTCGGAAAAGTGCAGTACGTAGGCTTTGCTGGCGTAGTAGGTGCTCATCCACGGGCCTGGCTGGAATGCCGCGACGGACGCCACATTGAGAATCTGCCCGCCGCCTTGCAGGGCCATGGTGTTACCGAGGGCATGGCACATACGGGTCAGGGCCAGGATGTTGACCTCCATGAGGTCCTGCTCGGTCATCCAGTCCTGAGCCAGGAAGGGGCCGCTGGTGCCGATGCCGGCGCAGTTCACCAGCAAGTCGATCTGCCGTTCGCCTTCTTCAAGCTCCAGCAGGAACCCGGACAAGCGCAGTGGCTCGCCCAGGTCGCAGGCCCGGAACAGCACCTCGACACCGAAGCGTTGAGTCAATTCGATTGCAATGCTTTCCAACTGATCACGCTGGCGGGCCACCAGAATCAAGCTGCGGCCGCGACGGGCCAGCGCTTCGGCCAAGGCCAGGCCGATGCCGCTGGAGGCGCCGGTGATCAGAGCGTAACGGGTCATGCCTTTCTCCATCGCAACACCGCCGCGCCTGTGACAAAGGCATCACAGGCCGGGGCGTTTCTTTACTGTTCTGGAGAGTCTACAGGTTCGCCCGCTTCGTCAGCACTTTGCGCTTCGTCTTCTTCTACGGCCGTGGCTTGGTCGGCATCTTCATCGGCGGTGATGGAGCTGCTTTCGTAGCTGCTGTCCATGTTGGCTTCGAGTTGGTTCAGGTAACCGTTCATGCCCAGGGTCACCACGATGGCGAGCATGACTGGGATAAACGCCAACCACAGCGTGGCCAGGACTTTTACCGCCGTGGAGTTGCGGGGTGGTGGCGCGCCGTATTGATTGGCGCCTGCATTCCCTGGCAATACCAGCAACAGGATCGGGAAGACGCTGTTCACCAGCGGTACCAGGTTGAGGAAATACAGCCAGCCTGACCACCCCAGATCGTGCAGGCGCTGCACACCGATTTGTACACTGACCCACACAAGCGCAACAAACAACGCGAGACCCAGCAACACCCCAAGGATGGTACCTGCGGTTGGCGAGGCGGTGGCTACCGCAAAGCTGACGGTGCTGATGATGCCACCCGCGACCAGCATCGCTAGGGTCAACACCAGGGTCCAGGCGAGATACCGCAGTCGCCCGATGCGCCCGTGGATAGTGAAGACTTTAAGAGTGGAATACTCCGGCAGGTTTTCACCTACGGCAGCGCGCGGCGGTGCATAGGGTGAAGCGGCCGGGCGGGAGAAGTCGGAAGCGCCGGAATCCGTCTCATGGGTTTCGGCGAGGCTGAAGGCTACGGGTTGTTCGGCTTCGATGCGTGCGTCGACCCCGGCGTTTTTCAGCGCGGTGAGGTAGGTTTCCGCATCCGGGCGCGACAGGTCACGTTTGAGCGCAACCGGGCGGCCGGTGAAGAGCTTCTCGATGGCTTCAACTTCGCTCTTGAACAGCTCGGCCAGGTTCAGTTTGGCCGTGGTGCTTTCGACACCCGGGAGCAAGGCCCCATCAAACACAATCTTGAAACGGTTGTCGCTCATGCGGGCTTCCTTGTCACTTGTTCAGGGAGGTGGTGCAGGCCCGCTCAATTGGCGGGACTTGCGGTTGGGTCAGCGTGGCCAGCGCAGTTGAGCGGCCTGTTCGCGTGCCTTGCGGTATTCGGCATCGAGGCGCGCAACCAGTTCATCGACGCTTGGCAAATCATCAATTTCACCGACGCCTTGGCCGGCAGACCATACAGTCTTCCATGCTTTAGCCTCGTCGCTCAACGGTTTGAGCTTGGAGCCGAAATTGACTTCGCCTTTGCCTTGCAGGGCTGCGAGGTCGAAACCGGCGTTTTCCAGGCTCTGGCGCATAAAGCTGGCGGGGACGCCGGAGACAGCAGGAGTGTGCACGATGTCGGCGGCGCGCGATGTGAGCAGCATCTCTTTATAGGCATCCGGGGCATGGCTTTCGGTGGTACCGATAAAGCGAGTGCCGAAATAGGCCAGGTCGGCGCCGAGCAGTTGGGCGGCGAGCATCTCGTGCCCGTGGTTGAGGCAGCCGGCCAGCAGTAGTGTTTTGTCGAAGAACTGGCGAATCTCGGCGATCAGTGCGAAGGGGCTCCAAGTGCCAGCATGGCCGCCGGCACCTGCAGCTACGGCGATCAGGCCATCCACGCCGGCTTCGGCCGCTTTCTCAGCGTGGCGCCGAGTGGTGACGTCGTGGAACACCAGGCCACCGTAGCTGTGCACGGCGTCTACCAATTCCTTCACAGCGCCCAGGCTGGTAATGACGATCGGCACTTTGTGTTCAACGCAGATCGCCAGGTCTGCCTCCAGGCGCGGGTTGCTGTTGTGCACGATCAGGTTGACGGCGTAGGGCGCAGGATTGTCCAGCGCTGCCAGGCCCGCTTCGATTTCCTCCAGCCATGCCTTGAACCCGCTGCTTTCGCGTTGGTTAAGCGCCGGGAAGCTCCCGACCACCCCATTGCGACAGCACGCCAGGACCAGTTGCGGGTTGGAAATCAGAAACATCGGCGCAACCACGACGGGCAGGCGCAGACGTTGTTCAAGCAGAGCGGGCAGCGACATTGGAGGTACCCCGGGTAATTGAAGTTAGAACGGTTTGACCACGACCAAAATTACGATAGCCAGCAATATCAGAACGGGTACTTCGTTGAACCAGCGATAAAAGACATGGCTGCGGGTGTTTTCGCCACGGGCGAAACGTTTTACCTGCGCACCGCACATATGGTGGTAGCCGATCAGCAACACCACCAGCGTCAGCTTGGCGTGGATCCAGGCGCCCGATTGAAAGATGCCAGGGTTAAGGGCGATCAGCCAGATACCGAATACCAGGCTGGCCACCATCGCCGGTCCCATGATGCCGCGATACAACTTGCGCTCCATGACGCTGAAGCGTTCCTTGCTGACGGTGTCCTCGCTTTGGGCGTGGTAGACGAACAGGCGTGGCAGGTAGAACAGCCCGGCAAACCAGCAGACGATGCTGACAATGTGGAAGGCTTTGATCCATAGATAGAGCATTTCTAGTTATTCCCAGGTTCACGGTAACTGAAGATAGTAGTGGCTCATGCGCCCGTACGTCACGTTGACGGTTGTCGCAGGACGATACGGCCCCTATTATCGACGGCTTTCCAGTGGTTCGTTGAGGGCAGGTTTATGGTCAAGGTCGGTATCGTCGGCGGCACGGGTTACACCGGTGTCGAATTGCTGCGTCTGTTGGCTCAACATCCGCAAGCTGAGGTGGTGGTCATCACCTCCCGATCCGAGGCCGGCCTGGCCGTGGCCGACATGTATCCGAACCTGCGAGGCCATTACGATGGCCTGGCGTTCAGCGTTCCGGACATCAAGACCCTGGGTGCCTGCGACGTGGTGTTCTTCGCCACCCCTCATGGTGTTGCCCATGCCTTGGCCGGTGAGCTGCTGGCCGCGGGCACCAAGGTGATCGATCTGTCGGCGGATTTCCGTTTGCAGGACGCTGATGAGTGGGCCAAGTGGTATGGCCAGCCTCACGGTGCGCCGGAATTGCTGAAAGAGGCTGTCTATGGCCTGCCGGAAGTCAATCGTGAGCAGATCAAGCAAGCGCGTTTAATCGCGGTACCGGGTTGCTATCCGACAGCGACTCAGCTGGGTTTCCTGCCATTGCTGGAAGCTGGGTTGGCGGACGCTTCGCGCTTGATCGCAGACTGCAAGTCGGGCGTGAGCGGCGCTGGTCGTGGCGCGGCGGTCGGTTCGCTTTACTCCGAGACGGCGGAAAGCATGAAGGCCTATGCGGTAAAAGGGCATCGTCACTTGCCGGAAATCCGCCAGGGGCTGCGTCGCGCGGCCGGTAAAGACGTGGGCCTGACGTTCGTACCGCACCTGACGCCGATGATTCGCGGCATTCACTCTACGTTGTACGCAACGGTGGTTGATCGCTCGGTAGACCTGCAGGCGCTGTTCGAAAAACGTTATGCCAACGAACCGTTCGTCGACGTTATGCCCGCCGGCAGCCATCCGGAAACCCGCAGCGTGCGCGGCGCCAATGTGTGCCGGATTGCCGTGCATCGTCCGCAGGATGGCGATCTGGTCGTGGTGCTGTCGGTGATCGATAACCTGGTCAAGGGCGCGTCGGGCCAGGCGGTGCAGAACATGAACATCTTGTTTGGCCTGGATGAGAAGCTGGGCTTGTCCCACGCAGGCATGCTGCCTTAACGCTGTTCAGCGGTTAAGCAAAAGGCCCGTGATCGGGCCTTTTGTGTTTTTAATGGCGGCAGCGCAGATTGATATACCGTAACAATAGTTGACCGCTTTTCTAGGAGAAGCGGATAATGCCCGCCATTACGCATATGGCGGCGGTACGCCGGGAGATTATCAGCATGAGCGTTGAATCCTTCACCCCCACGGCTTTGCAATTCACCCACGGTGCTGCGCACAAGGTGAAGAGCCTGGTCGATGAAGAGGGTAATGATCGCTTGAAGCTGCGCGTATTTGTTACGGGCGGCGGTTGTTCAGGGTTTCAGTACGGTTTTACCTTCGATGAAGATGTAGCCGATGATGACACCATCGTTGAGCGCGAAGGCGTGAGTTTGGTCGTGGACCCGATGAGCTTCCAATATTTGGCAGGCGCCGAGGTGGATTATCAGGAAGGTCTGGAAGGTTCGCGTTTCGTGATCAAGAACCCTAACGCTACCACCACCTGTGGTTGCGGGTCTTCGTTCTCGATCTGATCGACAGGGCATGCAAAAACGCCGCTTGGCTGTGATAGGCCAAGCGGCGTTTTGCTGTCTGCGGATCCTGGAAGCGGTCAGGCAGGGTAGATCGCGCCCAGTACCCGAAGCCCGCGTGCACCGGTGACGCTGGGGCGGTTGGCGGCAATGCCTTCAAGGCAGCAATGGGCCAGCCAGGCGAAGGCCATGGCTTCTACCCAGTCGGGGTCCACGCCGTAGGTGGCGGTGCTGCTGACCTGGGTTGATGGCAACAACGCGGCCAGCCGACTCATCAGCGTGGCGTTGTGAGCGCCGCCACCACACACCAGCAGCGTTTCTGTCTGGGGCTGGGCGGACTGTAGGGAATCGACAATGGTCAGGGCGGTCAGCTCCAGCAGCGTGGCCTGCACATCCTCAGGCTCGAAAGCGGGTAAGTGGCCGAGGTGTTGGTGCAGCCATCCCAGGTTGAACACTTCGCGCCCGGTGCTTTTAGGGCCCTTGGTCACGAAGAATGGGTCACTGAGCAAGTCGTTGAGTAGTTGAGGCTCTACTTTGCCGCTCGCCGCCCACTGTCCATCACGATCAAAGTGTTCGCCGCGTTGTTGGTGTATCCATGCATCCAGCAGGACATTGCCTGGGCCGCAGTCGAAGCCGGCTACAGGTTTGCCGGTCTCGATCAGGCTGAGATTGCTGAAACCTCCCACATTCAATACCGCGCGGTTACCGGTGTGTTCACCGAACAGTGCTTCATGGAATGCAGGCACCAGCGGGGCGCCCTGGCCGCCGGCGGCAACATCACGACTGCGGAAGTCGCTGACCACGGTGATACCCGTCAGCTCGGTGAGCAGGGCTGGGTTGCCGATTTGCACGGTGAAGCCCCGGGCGGGTTCATGGCGGATGGTCTGGCCATGGCTGCCAATTGCGCGAATGTCCTGAGGCTTGAGGTTTTGTTGATCGAGCAGCGTGTGAATGCCTTGAGCAGCAAGACTCACCCAGTTCTGTTGGGCAATGGCTGAACGGGCGATCTCATCTGGGCCGCTGGCGCACAGAGCAAGCAACTCCGCGCGCAGGGTTTCCGGCATGGGAATGTAGTGCGTGGCGATCAGCTTGATCGCCGGATCTTGCTCGATCAAGGCAATGTCCAGTCCATCGAGGCTGGTCCCGGACATCACGCCTAAATAGAGCGCCATACCTTAACGCTTCGCCGAAGCCAACAGGGTGGAGCGCTCCTGGTCCATGCGTGCCATCAATGGCTGGCTCTGTTGCATGAAGCGTGCACGCTCGGCCTTGGCGATCGGGTCGGCCATCGGCAGCTTCTGGCCGAGCGGGTCGACGTGTACGCCATTGACTTGGAACTCATAGTGCAAGTGCGGCCCGGTAGAGAGGCCAGTGGTACCGATATAGCCGATCACTTGGCCTTGCTTCACGGTGCCGCCGGTTTGCACACCCTTGGCAAAGCCTTGCATGTGGCCATACAGCGTACGGTAGGTGTTGCCGTGCTGGATGATCACGGTATTGCCGTAGCCACCACGACGGCCGGCCAGCAGCACTTTGCCGTCGCCTGCTGCCTTGATCGGCGTGCCACGTGGCGCGGCATAGTCGACGCCTTTGTGGGCGCGGATTTTGTTCAGAATTGGATGCTTGCGACCCATGGAGAAACGCGAGCTAATGCGAGCGAAGTCTACCGGAGTACGGATGAAGGCCTTGCGCATGCTATTGCCGTCGGCGGTGTAGTAGCTGCTATTGCCTTGCTTGTTGGTGTAGCGCACGGCGGTGTAGGTCTTGCCGCGGTTGGTGAAGCGTGCGGAGAGGATGTTGCCAGTGCCGACCACTTTGCCGTTGGCGACTTTCTGCTCGTAGATCACATCAAATTCGTCGCCTTGACGGATGTCCTGTGCGAAGTCGATGTCGTAGCCAAACACACTGGCCATGTCCATGGTCATGCTGTGGGACAGTCCGGCGCGGGCGGCAGATTGCGACAGGGAGCTGTTGATCACGCCGTGAACGTAAGCGGAGCGCATCACCGGTTTGGTGGTGATGCGGTTGAAGGCAAAGCCCTTGGCGCCTTTGGTCAGCGTGATGCTTTCAAGGTCGCTGACGGTACTGTGGAGGTTGTTGAGCTGGCCGTCGGGGGTCAGTTCGAATTCAAGTTTTTGACCGCGTTTGAGCTGGGTGAATTGCTTGGCTTGTTTGTCGCTTGCCAGTACGTCGTTGACGGTAGCGGCAGGCAGGCCGACTTTCTCGAACAGTGTCGAAAGTGTATCGCCCTTACCCACGATGACTTCGCGGTGCTGAGGACTCTTGGCCACCTCAACAGTCGGCGCAGACTGCGTCGCGGCAGCTTGCTGTGTGTCTTCCGGGCTGTTTTCTATCTGGGCGAACGGTGAGTCGGCGGGTGCATTTGTGGCTTGTTGCGCGTCGGAAGCGTCTTGATCTTGTGTCAGTTGTTCAACTGGACTTTCCAGGTCAAGGCTCAGGGATGTTCGTTTGGCTTCTACGTCACTGGAAGGGAATACCAGGAGTGCCAGGCTGAGAAGGGCGGCGATGCCACTTGCGGCGAGCAAGTGGGTCTTCGGGTAAAGCGGCGGCGCTTTAGACGGTTCAGTGGTCATAGGTAATTTTGACTTTGAAGATGAAATGGAAAAGATGAATGACATGATGAAGATGAAATAACTGTATAAAATATAACCAAATCATCTGTGGCGCAAGCTCGCGAACGCTGGGCTTGCTGAACGGTGTCCGTTCGCAGGGCAAAACTTGTAATTAGTCCCTGATCTTGTATGGTTGGTTCCCTTTTGAATCTGAGCCTTGCGGGTCTGTTATGAAGTCGGTTGAAGAGCAGCTAGCGCTGATAAAACGTGGTGCGGAAGAACTGTTGGTCGAAGCTGAGCTGATCGAAAAGCTCAAGCGTGGTCAGCCCCTGCGTATTAAGGCTGGCTTTGATCCGACCGCGCCGGATCTGCACCTGGGTCACACCGTGCTTATTAATAAGCTGCGTCAGTTCCAGGAGCTGGGGCATCAGGTCATCTTCCTTATAGGTGATTTCACCGGGATGATCGGTGACCCAAGTGGCAAGAGTGCCACGCGCCCGCCGTTGACCCGTGAACAGGTACTCGATAACGCCGAGACCTACAAGACACAAGTATTCAAGATTCTTGATCCGGCCAAGACCGAGGTGGCGTTCAATTCCACTTGGATGGATCAGATGGGGCCGGCGGACTTCATTCGCTTGACCTCCCAGTACACCGTTGCGCGCATGCTTGAGCGTGATGACTTCGACAAGCGTTACTCCACCAACCAACCGATCGCTATTCATGAGTTCCTCTATCCGCTGGTTCAGGGCTACGACTCGGTAGCGTTACGTGCTGATGTTGAGCTGGGTGGTACTGATCAGAAATTCAACCTCTTGATGGGGCGTGAACTGCAGCGTGCGTATGGGCAGGAGGCTCAGTGCATTCTGACCATGCCGTTGCTGGAGGGGTTGGATGGCGTCAAGAAGATGTCCAAGTCCCTGGGTAACTATGTCGGTATCCAGGAAGCGCCGGGTGTGATGTACGGCAAGCTGGTTTCGATTCCTGATGCGCTGATGTGGCGCTACTTCGAGTTGCTGAGCTTCCGCTCGATGGACGAGATCAACGCGCTGCGTGCTGAGGTAGAGGCGGGCGCTAACCCGCGTGACGTGAAAATCAAGCTGGCGGAAGAGATCGTTGCGCGCTTCCATGGTGAAGAGGCTGCGGCCAATGCTCACCGTGCGGCGGGTAACCGTATGAAGGATGGCGAGCTGCCGGATGATCTGCCTGAGATTGAGCTGTCCGCAGCCGAGGCGATGCCGATCGCTGCTGTCCTTAACAAGGTGGGCTTGGTGAAGAACTCGGCGGTTGCGCGTGATCTGTTGGGTTCAGGTGGTGTGCGTATAGATGGTGAGGTTGTAGATCGCACCTTTATATACGAGCTGGGCGCTACCCACGTTTGCCAGGCTGGAAAGAAGGCATTTGCGCGTATTACGCTTAAATCCGAATAAACCTGAAATTAAGTGTTGACGGCGATTTATATCTGTCTATAATTCGCCCCACTTCCGGCGCAGTCGAAACGGAAAACTCCTTGGTAAACAAAGAGTTATGCGAGATTCGGCAGCGAGTTGCTTCAGTTCATCGAAGCCCAGAAGGAGTTGGTAGAGCAGTGTTGTTTGGCTCTATTAACGTTTCGATCCTCTCGGTCGAAAGCGGAGAAAAAGAGGTGTTGACAGCAGCGTGTAACGCTGTAGAATTCGCCTCCCGCTAACGAGAGATCGGAAGCGCAAGTGGTTGAAGTTGTTGAAGAATTCTTCGAAAACTTCTGAAAATAATCACTTGACAGCAAATGAGGCTGCTGTAGAATGCGCGCCTCGGTTGAGACGAAAGATCTTAACCAACCGCTCTTTAACAACTGAATCAAGCAATTCGTGTGGGTGCTTGTGGAGTCAGACTGATAGTCAACAAGATTATCAGCATCACAAGTTACTCCGCGAGAAATCAAAGATGTAACCAACGATTGCTGAGCCAAGTTTAGGGTTTCTTAAAAACCCAAAGATGTTTGAACTGAAGAGTTTGATCATGGCTCAGATTGAACGCTGGCGGCAGGCCTAACACATGCAAGTCGAGCGGTAGAGAGAAGCTTGCTTCTCTTGAGAGCGGCGGACGGGTGAGTAATGCCTAGGAATCTGCCTGGTAGTGGGGGATAACGTTCGGAAACGGACGCTAATACCGCATACGTCCTACGGGAGAAAGCAGGGGACCTTCGGGCCTTGCGCTATCAGATGAGCCTAGGTCGGATTAGCTAGTTGGTGAGGTAATGGCTCACCAAGGCGACGATCCGTAACTGGTCTGAGAGGATGATCAGTCACACTGGAACTGAGACACGGTCCAGACTCCTACGGGAGGCAGCAGTGGGGAATATTGGACAATGGGCGAAAGCCTGATCCAGCCATGCCGCGTGTGTGAAGAAGGTCTTCGGATTGTAAAGCACTTTAAGTTGGGAGGAAGGGCAGTTACCTAATACGTGATTGTTTTGACGTTACCGACAGAATAAGCACCGGCTAACTCTGTGCCAGCAGCCGCGGTAATACAGAGGGTGCAAGCGTTAATCGGAATTACTGGGCGTAAAGCGCGCGTAGGTGGTTTGTTAAGTTGGATGTGAAATCCCCGGGCTCAACCTGGGAACTGCATTCAAAACTGACTGACTAGAGTATGGTAGAGGGTGGTGGAATTTCCTGTGTAGCGGTGAAATGCGTAGATATAGGAAGGAACACCAGTGGCGAAGGCGACCACCTGGACTAATACTGACACTGAGGTGCGAAAGCGTGGGGAGCAAACAGGATTAGATACCCTGGTAGTCCACGCCGTAAACGATGTCAACTAGCCGTTGGAAGCCTTGAGCTTTTAGTGGCGCAGCTAACGCATTAAGTTGACCGCCTGGGGAGTACGGCCGCAAGGTTAAAACTCAAATGAATTGACGGGGGCCCGCACAAGCGGTGGAGCATGTGGTTTAATTCGAAGCAACGCGAAGAACCTTACCAGGCCTTGACATCCAATGAACTTTCTAGAGATAGATTGGTGCCTTCGGGAACATTGAGACAGGTGCTGCATGGCTGTCGTCAGCTCGTGTCGTGAGATGTTGGGTTAAGTCCCGTAACGAGCGCAACCCTTGTCCTTAGTTACCAGCACGTCATGGTGGGCACTCTAAGGAGACTGCCGGTGACAAACCGGAGGAAGGTGGGGATGACGTCAAGTCATCATGGCCCTTACGGCCTGGGCTACACACGTGCTACAATGGTCGGTACAGAGGGTTGCCAAGCCGCGAGGTGGAGCTAATCCCAGAAAACCGATCGTAGTCCGGATCGCAGTCTGCAACTCGACTGCGTGAAGTCGGAATCGCTAGTAATCGCGAATCAGAATGTCGCGGTGAATACGTTCCCGGGCCTTGTACACACCGCCCGTCACACCATGGGAGTGGGTTGCACCAGAAGTAGCTAGTCTAACCTTCGGGAGGACGGTTACCACGGTGTGATTCATGACTGGGGTGAAGTCGTAACAAGGTAGCCGTAGGGGAACCTGCGGCTGGATCACCTCCTTAATCGACGACATCAGCTGCTCCATAAGTTCCCACACGAATTGCTTGATTCATTGAAGAAGACGATAAGAAGCAGCCCGAAATTGGGTCTGTAGCTCAGTTGGTTAGAGCGCACCCCTGATAAGGGTGAGGTCGGCAGTTCGAATCTGCCCAGACCCACCAATTTTGTGTGGGAAACGCCTGTAGAAATACGGGGCCATAGCTCAGCTGGGAGAGCGCCTGCCTTGCACGCAGGAGGTCAACGGTTCGATCCCGTTTGGCTCCACCACTACTGCTTCTACGTTATGAAAGCTTAGAAATGAGCATTCCATCGTTATGATGGTGAATGTTGATTTCTAGTCTTTGATTAGATCGTTCTTTAAAAATTTGGGTATGTGATAGAAAGATAGACTGAACGTTACTTTCACTGGTAACGGATCAGGCTAAGGTAAAATTTGTGAGTTACTCAGTTTTGAGTATTATCGAATTTTCGGCGAATGTTGTCTTCACAGTATAACCAGATTGCTTGGGGTTATATGGTCAAGTGAAGAAGCGCATACGGTGGATGCCTTGGCAGTCAGAGGCGATGAAAGACGTGGTAGCCTGCGAAAAGCTTCGGGGAGTCGGCAAACAGACTTTGATCCGGAGATGTCTGAATGGGGGAACCCAGCCATCATAAGATGGTTACCTTACACTGAATACATAGGTGTATGGAGCGAACCAGGGGAACTGAAACATCTAAGTACCCTGAGGAAAAGAAATCAACCGAGATTCCCTTAGTAGTGGCGAGCGAACGGGGACTAGCCCTTAAGTGGCTTTGAGATTAGCGGAACGCTCTGGAAAGTGCGGCCATAGTGGGTGATAGCCCTGTACGCGAAAATCTCTTAGTCATGAAATCGAGTAGGACGGAGCACGAGAAACTTTGTCTGAATATGGGGGGACCATCCTCCAAGGCTAAATACTACTGACTGACCGATAGTGAACTAGTACCGTGAGGGAAAGGCGAAAAGAACCCCGGAGAGGGGAGTGAAATAGATCCTGAAACCGTATGCGTACAAGCAGTGGGAGCCCACTTTGTTGGGTGACTGCGTACCTTTTGTATAATGGGTCAGCGACTTATTTTCAGTGGCGAGCTTAACCGAATAGGGGAGGCGTAGCGAAAGCGAGTCTTAATAGGGCGTCTAGTCGCTGGGAATAGACCCGAAACCGGGCGATCTATCCATGGGCAGGTTGAAGGTTGGGTAACACTAACTGGAGGACCGAACCGACTACCGTTGAAAAGTTAGCGGATGACCTGTGGATCGGAGTGAAAGGCTAATCAAGCTCGGAGATAGCTGGTTCTCCTCGAAAGCTATTTAGGTAGCGCCTCATGTATCACTGTAGGGGGTAGAGCACTGTTTCGGCTAGGGGGTCATCCCGACTTACCAAACCGATGCAAACTCCGAATACCTACAAGTGCCGAGCATGGGAGACACACGGCGGGTGCTAACGTCCGTCGTGAAAAGGGAAACAACCCAGACCGTCAGCTAAGGTCCCAAAGTTATGGTTAAGTGGGAAACGATGTGGGAAGGCTTAGACAGCTAGGAGGTTGGCTTAGAAGCAGCCACCCTTTAAAGAAAGCGTAATAGCTCACTAGTCGAGTCGGCCTGCGCGGAAGATGTAACGGGGCTCAAACCATACACCGAAGCTACGGGTATCACGTAAGTGATGCGGTAGAGGAGCGTTCTGTAAGCCTGTGAAGGTGAGTTGAGAAGCTTGCTGGAGGTATCAGAAGTGCGAATGCTGACATGAGTAACGACAATGGGTGTGAAAAACACCCACGCCGAAAGACCAAGGTTTCCTGCGCAACGTTAATCGACGCAGGGTTAGTCGGTCCCTAAGGCGAGGCTGAAAAGCGTAGTCGATGGAAAACAGGTTAATATTCCTGTACTTCTGGTTATTGCGATGGAGGGACGGAGAAGGCTAGGCCAGCTTGGCGTTGGTTGTCCAAGTTTAAGGTGGTAGGCTGAGATCTTAGGTAAATCCGGGATCTTAAGGCCGAGAGCTGATGACGAGCTAACTTTTAGTTAGCGAAGTGGTTGATGCCATGCTTCCAAGAAAAGCTTCTAAGCTTCAGGTAACCAGGAACCGTACCCCAAACCGACACAGGTGGTTGGGTAGAGAATACCAAGGCGCTTGAGAGAACTCGGGTGAAGGAACTAGGCAAAATGGCACCGTAACTTCGGGAGAAGGTGCGCCGGTGAGGGTGAAGGACTTGCTCCGTAAGCTCATGCCGGTCGAAGATACCAGGCCGCTGCGACTGTTTATTAAAAACACAGCACTCTGCAAACACGAAAGTGGACGTATAGGGTGTGACGCCTGCCCGGTGCCGGAAGGTTAATTGATGGGGTTAGCTAACGCGAAGCTCTTGATCGAAGCCCCGGTAAACGGCGGCCGTAACTATAACGGTCCTAAGGTAGCGAAATTCCTTGTCGGGTAAGTTCCGACCTGCACGAATGGCGTAACGATGGCGGCGCTGTCTCCACCCGAGACTCAGTGAAATTGAAATCGCTGTGAAGATGCAGTGTATCCGCGGCTAGACGGAAAGACCCCGTGAACCTTTACTATAGCTTTGCACTGGACTTTGAATTTGCTTGTGTAGGATAGGTGGGAGGCTTTGAAGCGTGGACGCCAGTCTGCGTGGAGCCAACCTTGAAATACCACCCTGGCAACTTTGAGGTTCTAACTCAGGTCCGTTATCCGGATCGAGGACAGTGTATGGTGGGTAGTTTGACTGGGGCGGTCTCCTCCTAAAGAGTAACGGAGGAGTACGAAGGTGCGCTCAGACCGGTCGGAAATCGGTCGTAGAGTATAAAGGCAAAAGCGCGCTTGACTGCGAGACAGACACGTCGAGCAGGTACGAAAGTAGGTCTTAGTGATCCGGTGGTTCTGTATGGAAGGGCCATCGCTCAACGGATAAAAGGTACTCCGGGGATAACAGGCTGATACCGCCCAAGAGTTCATATCGACGGCGGTGTTTGGCACCTCGATGTCGGCTCATCACATCCTGGGGCTGAAGCCGGTCCCAAGGGTATGGCTGTTCGCCATTTAAAGTGGTACGCGAGCTGGGTTTAGAACGTCGTGAGACAGTTCGGTCCCTATCTGCCGTGGACGTTTGAGATTTGAGAGGGGCTGCTCCTAGTACGAGAGGACCGGAGTGGACGAACCTCTGGTGTTCCGGTTGTCACGCCAGTGGCATTGCCGGGTAGCTATGTTCGGAATAGATAACCGCTGAAAGCATCTAAGCGGGAAACTAGCCTCAAGATGAGATCTCACTGGGACCTTGAGTCCCCTGAAGGGCCGTCGAAGACTACGACGTTGATAGGTTGGGTGTGTAAGCGCTGTGAGGCGTTGAGCTAACCAATACTAATTGCCCGTGAGGCTTGACCATATAACACCCAAGCAATTTGACTACTCGAAAGAGCATCAGATTGCGGTGTGTGAAGACGATAGAACCGAAAGTTCGATCTCACGAAAACACCGAAAGCTGTCACATACCCAATTTGCTGAAGCGAGGCCATCTGGTCACGACTCAGTACCCGAATTTCTTGACGACCATAGAGCATTGGAACCACCTGATCCCATCCCGAACTCAGTAGTGAAACGATGCATCGCCGATGGTAGTGTGGGGTTTCCCCATGTGAGAGTAGGTCATCGTCAAGATTAAATTCCAGAACCCCTGTTTGCTAACGCGAACAGGGGTTTTGTTTTGGGCGGGTGAAAAGTGCAAAGAGCTCATCTCGGCGGCCTTCAGTGCTAACGCTCGGCCTTTCTATGCAATGACCGTGCGCATGGCTATCATGCGTGCCTCATTGTGAGGCGATACCTGCATGCTGACGTTGTTAAAGCTTCTGAAAGATGGCCGATTCCACTCCGGAGAAGCACTTGGCGCTGCCCTGGGCGTTAGTCGCAGTGCGGTCTGGAAGCAGCTCCAGCACCTCGAGGCTGAATTGAATCTGCCCATCCATAAGGTTCGTGGTAAGGGGTATCAATTGGCGTCGCCCCTGGTTTTCTTGAGTGCTGAGGACATTGCGCGGAATGCGCCTTCCTTGACGTGGCCCGTACATATCTCTGACTCCCTTGATTCCACGAATGCCGAAGCCTTGCGTCTTGTTGATGCTGGATGCGCGGCTCCGTTCTTGGTGCTTGCGGAGCAGCAGACGGCGGGAAGAGGCAGAAGGGGGCGAAAGTGGGTCAGCCCGTTTGCACAGAATGTGTATTACAGCCTCGTATTGCGCATCGAGGCTGGTTTGCGGCAGTTGGAGGGCCTAAGCCTGGTGGTGGGCCTGGCGGTCATGCAGGCCTTGCGCGAGTCAGGTGTGCAGGGGGCGGCACTGAAGTGGCCAAATGATGTCTTGGTAGGGCAGAAGAAGATTGCCGGGATTTTGCTGGAGTTGGTAGGAGACCCTGCTGATATCTGTCACGTTGTTCTCGGAATAGGTATAAACGTGAATATGCAGAGAGCTGACGAGGTCGATCAGCTATGGACTTCGGTGCAGCTCGAGACGGGCTCTCCTATCGATCGCAACGCTCTGGCGGCGCGATTGGGCCAGCAGTTGCAAAACTACCTTGATCGACACAGGGCACACGGTTTTGTCGCGCTTCAAGAAGAGTGGGAGCAAAATCACGCATGGCAGGGGCGGTCAGTATCCCTCATTGCCGGCGTTAACCAGGTTGACGGGATTGTATTGGGTGTAGATCGTCAGGGAGCATTGCGCCTGAGCGTTGATGGTGTTGAGAAAATATACAGTGGTGGTGAGTTAAGCCTGAGGCTGCGTGATGATTCTTGAGCTCGACTGTGGGAATAGCTTTATTAAATGGCGAGTGCTTGATTCGGATAGGGCGAGTACCTCGGCGGAGGGTGTTGTGGGTTCGGATCTGGCATTGATTGAAAGCCTGCTCGCGCTTTCTGGATTATTGCTGACACGCTGCCGATTGGTGAGCGTTCGTGCCTTGGAAGAAACAAGCAAACTAGTCGCGGCTCTGTATGAGACTTTCGGCGTTGCTGTTTCCTGCGCTGCTCCCGCACGAGAAATGGCCGGAGTGCGTAACGGCTACGAAGATTTCGAGCGTCTGGGTCTTGATCGCTGGTTAGCGATGCTTGGTGGATTCAAGCTGGCGCGCGGCGCTTGCCTGGTGCTCGATTTTGGCACCGCGGCAACAGCAGATTTTATTACGGCGGATGGTGAGCATCTGGGCGGCTTTATATGTCCCGGCATGCCTCTAATGCGCAGTCAGTTGCGGACTCACACGCGCAAGATTCGTTACGACGACGCGGCTGCTGAAAGGGCGCTGGAGTATCTCTCGCCAGGTCGTACGACTGTGGAGGCGGTAGAGCGCGGCTGTACGTTGATGTTGAGAGGGTTTGTCCTGACTCAGTTGGAACTGGCGCGAAGCTACTGGGGTGATGACTTCACTGTGTTCCTGACCGGCGGGGATGCTGATCTGGTATCGGATGCGGTGCCACAGGCCCGGCTCGTTCCTGATCTGGTTTTTGTCGGTTTGGCGATGGCGTGCCCTTTGTCCTGAGGTGATTATGCGTTGGCTGTTTTTGCTTTTACTTGTTCTCAACGCCTTCTACTACGTTTGGCATCAGCAAGAAGCACCGTTGCGCGCTAAAGATGTCACTCCTCTAAGTCTCTACAAGGGGGCGCAGCAGGATATTCGGCTATTGAGTGAATCCTCTGACACCGTAATGCGCAGGGAGCGAGCAAGAGCGCCTGAGGCACAAAATACGTGCCTGTACATCGGCGGATTTGCGGATCAACGCCAGGCGCAACTCGTTGAGCAGCGCCTCACAAGCCTGGATATAAACGTCAAGGTCCAATTGCTGAATACTGCTGATGCTTCCGGCTACTGGCTCCGCGTTGCCCCTGAAAGCCGACGCCTGGCTGACGACCTGCCCTTTGAAAACCTTGCCAAGGAATTCAATGAGTTAAAACATAAAATAATGTTGTGCGAAGGCGTTGCAACTCTCGAATAGTTTGCATAGAATGGCGCCCGCTTCGCAGTGAAGACCTTTTAGGTCAGCAGTGCGAAGCGAAGGTCAACGCAGCTAACCTCATATTTTTAATGAGAAAATGCTTGACAGAAGGTCGGCGTGATGTAGAATGCCGGCTCGCTTAGGAGGGGTTCCCGAGCGGCCAAAGGGATCAGACTGTAAATCTGACGTCTACGACTTCGAAGGTTCGAATCCTTCCCCCTCCACCATTTTTAGCGTGAGCTGCAAGCTCCGCGGGTATAGTTTAGTGGTAGAACCTCAGCCTTCCAAGCTGATGATGCGGGTTCGATTCCCGCTACCCGCTCCAAGTTTGCAGGTTGTGCACGGTGTTTTGCTCTTGTAGCTCAGTTGGTAGAGCACACCCTTGGTAAGGGTGAGGTCAGCGGTTCAAATCCGCTCAAGAGCTCCATATAACAAGGCAGATATGAAAATATCTGCCTTTGTTTTAACAGTTAATCTCGGCTTGATGGTGTTGTGCCTGGTGTTGCCAGGTGATTTCAAGTCTCTAGAGGTTGGTTGTTGTAAAGTCTTTTTCAGGCCTGCATAATGGTCGGCCTGATTTTGTTTTAGGTCAGTAGCTCAATTGGCAGAGCGACGGTCTCCAAAACCGTAGGTTGGGGGTTCGATTCCCTCCTGACCTGCCAGATTCACGTGGTGTATCTGGCTTTCTTTTCACAGGATCTTCATAGATGACTCCTAAGGCTGAAGCTCAAAGCTCTCGTTTCGATCTGGTCAAGTGGCTCGCCGTAGTCGCCTTGGTGGTCGTAGGCGTTGTTGGCAATCAGTACTATTCTGCTTCGCCGATCCTGTACCGTGTGCTCGCTTTGCTTGCCCTTGCTGCTGTAGCTGCCTTTGTAGGCCTGCAGACTGCCAAAGGCAAGTCTTTCGCGGTCCTGGTAAAGGAAGCTCGCACCGAAATACGTAAAGTCGTTTGGCCGACTCGCCAAGAAACCACGCAGACTACGTTGATTGTTGTGGCTGTTGTTCTGGTTATGGCGTTGCTGTTGTGGGGGCTTGATTCCCTGCTCGGCTGGCTTGTTTCCTTGATTGTTGGCTAAGGGTGTCCCGTGGCTAAGCGTTGGTACGTTGTGCATGCTTACTCGGGTTACGAGAAGCATGTTATGCGCTCTTTGCTAGAGCGCGTAAAGCTGGCAGGCATGGAAGATGGCTTCGGCGAAATTCTGGTTCCCACTGAAGAAGTGGTTGAAATGCGGAATGGTCAGAAGCGCAAAAGCGAACGCAAGTTCTTCCCTGGCTACGTGCTGGTACAGATGGACATGAATGAAGGTACTTGGCACTTGGTCAAGGACACTCCTCGTGTCATGGGTTTCATCGGCGGTACCGCTGATAAGCCTGCTCCTATCACCGATAAAGAAGCAGAAGCAATTCTGCGTCGTGTTGCTGATGGTAGCGACAAGCCTAAGCCGAAGACGCTTTTCGAGCCGGGTGAGGTTGTTCGTGTCACAGATGGTCCGTTTGCTGATTTCAACGGTACTGTCGAAGAAGTTAACTACGAAAAGAGCCGGATCCAAGTGGCAGTGCTTATTTTCGGTCGTTCTACTCCGGTAGAGCTGGAGTTCAGCCAGGTCGAGAAGGTCTAGCTGAGCAAGCATCCCAACCCCACAGCCTAGGCTGTGGGGTTTTGTCGTCACTGGGATAAACGCGCAAGTAACCGGGGAGCCTTTAGAGGCGTTCGAACCCGTAATTGGAGTGCCTCATGGCCAAGAAGATTACCGCTTACATCAAGCTGCAAGTGAAGGCCGCTCAGGCCAACCCTAGCCCACCCGTCGGTCCAGCTCTGGGTCAGCACGGCGTGAACATCATGGAATTCTGCAAGGCCTTCAACGCCCGTACTCAGGGTATTGAGCCAGGTCTGCCGACTCCAGTGATCATCACTGTATACAGCGACCGTAGCTTCACTTTCGAAACCAAGTCGACCCCGGCTTCGGTTTTGTTGAAGAAAGCTGCTGGTCTGACTAGCGGTTCCGCTCGTCCGAACACCGTTAAGGTTGGCACCGTGACTCGTGCTCAGCTGGAAGAAATCGCGAAAACCAAAAACGCGGATCTGACTGCAGCTGATATGGATGCAGCCGTGCGTACCATCGCCGGTTCTGCTCGTAGCATGGGCCTTAACGTGGAGGGTGTGTAATGGCTAAGCTGACCAAGCGCCAAAAGGCTATCGCCGGCAAAATCGAAGCAGGCAAGGCCTACAACTTTGTAGACGCTGCTGCCCTGCTGACCGAGCTGTCGACTGTCAAGTTCAGCGAGTCCGTTGACGTTGCTGTAAACCTGGGTGTTGACCCACGTAAATCCGACCAGGTCGTTCGTAGCGCAACTGTGCTGCCACACGGTACTGGCAAGACTGTACGTGTAGCTGTCTTCACCCAAGGCCCGGCAGCTGAAGCTGCTCTGGCCGCCGGCGCCGATCGCGTTGGCATGGACGACCTCGCTGCCGAAATGAAAGGCGGCGACCTGAACTACGACGTAGTTATTGCTTCCCCGGATGCAATGCGCGTTGTAGGTCAGTTGGGTCAGATCCTGGGTCCACGTGGCCTGATGCCTAACCCGAAAGTCGGCACCGTAACCCCAGACGTAGCTACCGCGGTTAAAAACGCCAAGGCTGGTCAGGTTCGTTATCGCACCGACAAAAACGGCATCATTCACACCTCCGTTGGCAAAGTCGGCTTCGATGCCGTCAAGCTGAAGGAAAACGTTGAAGCCCTGATCGCTGATCTGAAGCGTATCAAGCCAGCTTCCTCGAAAGGTATCTACGTCAAGCGCGTTACCCTGAGCACCACTATGGGCCCAGGTCTGGTCATCGACCAAGGCTCGTTGGACGTATAAGACACAGATTGGCGCGAGCGATTGCGCCAATTGAAAAAATTGGGGTCCCTGCCTGGCGGGGGCTATCCAAGACCGTAGGCGACGCAAGTCTTAAACCACAAGCCTACGCAGATGGTGCTCCCGGTTCCTTACCGAATCAGACACCAAAACGACATCCGGCTCCGGCCAGATGAAACGGTAACAAGCAGGAGTTAAACCCGTGGCAATTAATCTCGAAGACAAGAAGGCCATCGTCGCTGAAGTCAACGAGGCTGCCAAAGCTGCTCTGTCCGCTGTCGTGGCTGATGCCCGTGGTGTGACAGTAAGCGCTATGACCGGACTCCGTAAAGAGGCTCGTGAAGCTGGCGTATACGTACGTGTTGTACGTAACACCCTGCTCAAGCGCGCTGTTGCTGACACTGAATACAGTGTTCTCAACGACGTGTTCACAGGCCCGACCCTGATTGCTTTCTCCAAGGAACATCCTGGCGCTGCTGCCCGTTTGTTCAAAGAGTTCGCCAAGGGTCAGGACAAGTTCGAGATCAAGGCAGCTGCGTTCGAGGGCAAGTTCCTCGCAGCTAACCAAATCGACGTACTGGCAACACTGCCGACCCGTAACGAAGCTATTTCTCAGCTGATGAGCGTGATTCAAGGCGCTACCAGCAAGTTGGCTCGTACTCTGGCCGCAGTTCGCGAGCAAAAAGAAGCTGCCGCAGCCTAAGGCTGAGCAAATTCTCTCGCGTATTTTTGTTTATTTCGATGGCCGCGTAGGCCGTCCCCCAATTCAGGAAATACAGCAATGTCTATCTCCCAAGACGATATCCTCAACGCCGTAGCTGAAATGTCGGTTCTGCAGGTTGTTGAGCTGATCAAAGCTTTCGAAGAAAAATTCGGCGTTTCCGCTGCCGCTGCTTCCGCTGGCCCAGCTGTTGCTGCTGTTGCTGCTGAAGAGCAAACCGAATTCAACGTTATGCTGCTGGAAGCTGGCGAGAAGAAAGTAAACGTGATCAAGGCAGTACGTGAACTGACCGGTCTGGGCCTGAAAGAAGCCAAGGCTGTAGTTGACGGCGCTCCTGCCCAGGTTCTGGAAGCAGTGTCGAAAGACGCCGCTGACAAAGCCAAAGCTACTCTGGAAGAAGCAGGCGCTAAAGTCGAGCTGAAGTAAGCATCGACCTTGCGTCTCCAGCCCACGCGTCAAGCTGAAGGCTGATGGCTGGTGGCTCTTGCCACCGGCCTTTTTCCGTTCTTGGCTGTCGACTCGGTCGCCGCCATGAACGCGCTGTAGCCACCCGATGCGGTGGTGCAAACCATGGGGTTTGCAAGATTTTCTGGCTGCTCCCGTCGGGAGGGCCAAACAAGCAGGTGACCAAGCTGGGGAACGCTGATGGCTTACTCATATACTGAGAAAAAACGTATCCGCAAGGACTTTAGCAAGTTGCCGGACGTCATGGATGTCCCGTACCTTCTGGCTATCCAGCTGGATTCGTATCGTGAATTCTTGCAGGCGGGAGCGACCAAAGATCAGTTCCGCGACGTGGGCCTGCATGCGGCCTTCAAATCCGTTTTCCCGATCATCAGCTACTCCGGCAATGCTGCGCTGGAGTACGTCGGTTATCGCCTGGGCGAACCGGCATTTGATGTCAAAGAATGCGTGTTGCGCGGTGTTACGTACGCCGTACCTTTGCGGGTAAAAGTCCGCCTGATCATTTTCGACAAAGAATCGTCGAACAAAGCGATCAAGGACATCAAAGAGCAAGAAGTCTACATGGGCGAAATCCCACTGATGACTGAAAACGGTACCTTCGTTATCAACGGTACCGAGCGTGTAATCGTTTCCCAACTGCACCGTTCCCCGGGCGTGTTCTTTGACCACGACCGCGGCAAGACGCACAGCTCCGGTAAGCTCCTGTACTCCGCGCGGATCATTCCGTACCGTGGTTCGTGGTTGGACTTCGAGTTCGACCCGAAAGACTGCGTGTTTGTGCGTATCGACCGTCGTCGTAAGCTGCCGGCTTCGGTACTGCTGCGCGCGCTTGGCTATACCACTGAGCAAGTGCTGGACGCCTTCTACACCACCAACGTATTCAGCCTGAAGGATGAAACCCTCAAGCTGGAGCTGATCGCATCGCGTCTGCGTGGTGAAATTGCCGTTCTGGACATCCAGGATGAAAAGGGCAAGGTCATTGTTGAAGCCGGCCGCCGTATTACCGCGCGCCACATCAACCAGATCGAAAAAGCCGGTCTCAAAGAGTTGGAAGTGCCGCTGGACTACGTCCTGGGCCGCACTACCGCCAAGGTCATCGTTCACCCGGCGACAGGCGAAATCCTGGCTGAGTGCAACACCGAGCTGAACACCGAGATCCTGGCCAAAATCGCCAAGGCTCAGGTCGTTCGCATCGAGACCCTGTACACCAACGACATCGACTGCGGTCCGTTCATCTCCGACACCCTGAAGATCGACTCCACCAGCAACCAATTGGAAGCGCTGGTCGAGATCTATCGCATGATGCGTCCTGGCGAGCCGCCAACCAAAGACGCTGCCGAGACTCTGTTCAACAACCTGTTCTTCAGCCCTGAGCGCTATGACCTGTCTGCGGTCGGCCGGATGAAGTTCAACCGTCGTATCGGTCGTACCGAGATCGAAGGTTCGGGCGTGTTGTGCAAAGAAGACATCGTTGCGGTCCTGAAGACTCTGGTCGACATCCGTAACGGCAAAGGCATCGTCGATGACATCGACCACCTGGGTAACCGTCGTGTTCGCTGCGTAGGCGAAATGGCCGAGAACCAGTTCCGCGTTGGCCTGGTGCGTGTTGAGCGTGCGGTCAAAGAGCGTCTGTCGATGGCCGAAAGCGAAGGCTTGATGCCGCAAGACCTGATCAACGCCAAGCCAGTGGCTGCGGCGGTGAAAGAGTTCTTCGGTTCCAGCCAGCTCTCGCAGTTCATGGACCAGAACAACCCGCTTTCCGAGATCACCCACAAGCGCCGTGTCTCTGCACTGGGCCCGGGCGGTCTGACCCGTGAGCGTGCTGGCTTTGAAGTTCGTGACGTACACCCGACGCACTACGGTCGTGTTTGCCCGATCGAAACGCCGGAAGGTCCGAACATCGGTCTGATCAACTCCCTGGCTGCCTATGCGCGCACCAACCAGTACGGCTTCCTTGAGAGCCCGTACCGCGTGGTGAAAGACGCACTGGTCACCGACGAGATCGTGTTCCTGTCCGCCATCGAAGAAGCTGATCACGTGATCGCTCAGGCTTCGGCCACGATGAACGACAAGAAAATGCTGATCGACGAACTGGTCGCTGTTCGTCACTTGAACGAGTTCACCGTCAAGGCGCCGGAAGACGTCACCTTGATGGACGTATCGCCGAAGCAGGTAGTTTCGGTTGCCGCGTCGCTGATCCCGTTCCTGGAACACGATGACGCCAACCGTGCGTTGATGGGTTCCAACATGCAGCGTCAAGCTGTACCCACCCTGCGTGCTGACAAGCCGCTGGTAGGTACCGGCATGGAGCGTAACGTAGCTCGTGACTCCGGCGTTTGCGTCGTGGCTCGTCGTGGCGGCGTGATCGACTCCGTTGATGCCAGTCGTATCGTGGTTCGTGTTGCCGATGACGAAGTTGAAACTGGCGAAGCCGGCGTAGACATCTACAACCTGACCAAGTACACCCGCTCCAACCAGAACACCTGCATCAACCAGCGTCCGCTGGTGAGCAAGGGTGATCGGGTTCAGCGCAGTGACATCATGGCAGACGGTCCTTCCACCGATATGGGTGAGCTGGCACTGGGTCAGAACATGCGCATCGCGTTCATGGCCTGGAACGGTTACAACTTCGAAGACTCCATCTGCCTGTCCGAGCGTGTGGTTCAGGAAGATCGCTTCACCACGATCCACATTCAGGAACTGACCTGTGTGGCGCGTGACACCAAGCTTGGGCCAGAGGAAATCACTGCAGACATCCCGAACGTGGGTGAAGCTGCACTGAACAAGCTGGACGAAGCCGGTATCGTTTATGTAGGTGCTGAAGTAGGCGCAGGCGACATCCTGGTCGGTAAGGTCACTCCGAAAGGCGAGACCCAACTGACTCCGGAAGAGAAGCTGCTGCGTGCCATCTTCGGTGAAAAAGCCAGCGACGTTAAAGACACCTCCCTGCGCGTACCTACCGGTACCAAGGGCACCGTGATCGACGTACAGGTCTTCACCCGTGATGGCGTTGAGCGTGATGCTCGTGCACTGTCCATCGAGAAGACCCAGCTCGACGAGATCCGCAAGGACCTGAACGAAGAGTTCCGTATCGTTGAAGGCGCGACCTTCGAACGTCTGCGTTCCGCCCTGGTAGGCCACAAGGCTGAAGGCGGCGCAGGTCTGAAGAAAGGTCAGGACATCACCGACGAAATCCTCGACGGTCTCGAGCATGGCCAGTGGTTCAAACTGCGCATGGCTGAAGACGCTCTGAACGAGCAGCTCGAGAAAGCCCAGGCTTACATCGTTGATCGTCGCCGTCTGCTGGACGACAAGTTCGAAGACAAGAAGCGCAAACTGCAGCAGGGCGATGACCTGGCTCCAGGCGTGCTGAAAATCGTCAAGGTTTACCTGGCAATCCGTCGCCGCATCCAGCCGGGCGACAAGATGGCCGGTCGTCACGGTAACAAAGGTGTGGTCTCCGTGATCATGCCGGTTGAAGACATGCCGCACGATGCCAATGGCACCCCGGTCGACGTCGTCCTCAACCCGTTGGGCGTACCTTCGCGTATGAACGTTGGTCAGATCCTTGAAACCCACCTGGGCCTTGCGGCCAAAGGTCTGGGCGAGAAGATCAACCGTATGATCGAAGAGCAGCGCAAGGTCGCGGACCTGCGGAAGTTCCTGCACGAGATCTACAACGAGATTGGCGGTCGCAACGAAGAGCTGGACACCTTCACTGACCAGGAAATCCTGGATCTGGCGAAGAACCTGCGCGGCGGCGTTCCAATGGCTACCCCGGTGTTCGACGGTGCCAAGGAAAGCGAAATCAAGGCCATGCTTAAACTGGCAGACCTGCCAGAAAGCGGCCAGATGCAGCTGTTCGACGGCCGTACCGGCAACAAGTTTGAGCGCCCGGTTACTGTTGGCTACATGTACATGCTGAAGCTGAACCACTTGGTAGACGACAAGATGCACGCTCGTTCTACCGGTTCGTACAGCCTGGTTACCCAGCAGCCGCTGGGTGGTAAGGCTCAGTTCGGTGGTCAGCGTTTCGGGGAGATGGAGGTCTGGGCACTGGAAGCATACGGTGCTGCTTACACTCTGCAAGAAATGCTCACAGTGAAGTCGGACGATGTGAACGGTCGGACCAAGATGTACAAAAACATCGTGGACGGCGATCACCGTATGGAGCCGGGCATGCCCGAGTCTTTCAACGTGTTGATCAAAGAAATTCGTTCCCTCGGCATCGATATCGATCTGGAAACCGAATAACACGTGACGCGAATCGAGAGCGGGGCTGTTTAGCCCGCTCTCTGCTCCGCCAGGAGGAAAGGCCTTGAAAGACCTACTGAATTTGCTGAAAAACCAGGGTCAAGTCGAAGAGTTCGACGCCATCCGTATTGGATTGGCATCGCCTGAGATGATCCGTTCGTGGTCGTTCGGTGAAGTTAAAAAGCCGGAAACCATTAACTACCGTACGTTCAAACCTGAACGTGACGGCCTGTTCTGCGCCAAGATCTTTGGCCCGGTTAAGGATTACGAGTGTCTGTGCGGTAAGTACAAGCGCTTGAAGCACCGTGGTGTGATCTGCGAGAAGTGCGGCGTTGAAGTCGCACTGGCC
Source organism: Pseudomonas tritici (assembly GCF_014268275.3). Classification (NCBI taxonomy): domain Bacteria; kingdom Pseudomonadati; phylum Pseudomonadota; class Gammaproteobacteria; order Pseudomonadales; family Pseudomonadaceae; genus Pseudomonas; species Pseudomonas tritici. The sequence continues at coordinate 5,797,646 of NZ_CP077084.1, read as the reverse complement.
AAGGTTCGTCGTGAGCGCATGGCGCACATCGAACTGGCTTCGCCGGTTGCCCACATCTGGTTCCTGAAATCGCTGCCGTCCCGTATCGGCTTGCTGATGGACATGACCCTGCGTGATATCGAACGCGTTCTCTACTTCGAGAGCTACGTCGTTATCGACCCAGGCATGACCACCCTTGAAAAAGGTCAGCTGCTGAACGACGAACAGTACTTCGAAGCGCTGGAAGAGTTCGGCGACGATTTCGATGCCCGCATGGGTGCCGAAGCTGTCCGTGAGCTGCTGCACGCTATCGACCTGGAACACGAGATTGGCCGTCTGCGTGAAGAAATTCCGCAAACCAACTCCGAAACCAAAATCAAGAAGCTGTCCAAGCGTCTGAAGTTGATGGAAGCCTTCCAGGGTTCCGGCAACTTGCCAGAGTGGATGGTGCTGACCGTTCTGCCGGTTCTGCCGCCAGACCTGCGTCCGCTGGTACCGTTGGACGGTGGTCGTTTCGCGACGTCCGACCTCAACGACCTGTACCGCCGCGTGATCAACCGTAACAACCGCTTGAAGCGCCTGCTCGATCTGTCCGCTCCGGACATCATCGTGCGCAACGAAAAGCGTATGTTGCAAGAAGCTGTCGATGCCTTGCTCGACAACGGTCGTCGTGGCCGCGCTATCACCGGTTCGAACAAGCGTCCTCTGAAATCCCTGGCTGACATGATCAAGGGTAAGCAAGGTCGTTTCCGTCAGAACTTGCTCGGTAAGCGTGTTGACTACTCCGGTCGTTCGGTAATTACCGTAGGCCCGACCCTGCGTCTGCATCAGTGCGGTCTGCCTAAGAAGATGGCACTTGAGCTGTTCAAGCCATTCATCTTCGGCAAGCTGGAAATGCGCGGTCTCGCGACCACCATCAAAGCGGCCAAGAAAATGGTCGAGCGCGAACTGCCAGAGGTTTGGGACGTTCTCGCTGAAGTGATTCGCGAACACCCGGTTCTCCTCAACCGTGCACCGACCCTTCACCGTCTGGGTATTCAGGCGTTTGAACCGGTACTGATCGAAGGTAAGGCTATCCAGCTGCACCCTCTGGTCTGTGCTGCGTACAACGCCGACTTCGACGGCGACCAAATGGCCGTGCACGTACCGCTGACACTGGAAGCCCAGTTGGAAGCGCGTGCGTTGATGATGTCGACCAACAACATTCTTTCGCCAGCCAACGGTGAGCCAATCATCGTTCCGTCGCAGGACGTTGTATTGGGTCTGTACTACATGACCCGTGAAGCGATCAACGCCAAAGGCGAAGGTCGTGTGTTCGCTGACTTGCAAGAAGTTGACCGTGTGTTTCGTGCCGGCGAAGCCGCACTGCACGCCAAGGTTAAAGTGCGGATCAACGAAACCGTGAACGACCGTGACGGCGGCAGCGTGAGCGGCACTCGTATCGTCGACACCACTGTCGGCCGTGCGCTGTTGTATCAAGTTGTGCCAAAAGGTCTGTCGTACGACGTCGTCAACCTGCCGATGAAGAAAAAGGCGATCTCCAAGCTGATCAACCAGTGCTACCGCGTGGTTGGTTTGAAAGAGACCGTGATCTTCGCTGACCAGTTGATGTACACCGGTTTTGCGTATTCGACCATCTCCGGCGTTTCCATCGGTGTTAACGACTTCGTTATCCCTGATGAAAAAGCTCGCATCATCGCGGCTGCAACCGATGAAGTGAAAGAGATCGAAAGCCAGTACGCCTCGGGCCTGGTAACACAGGGCGAGAAGTACAACAAAGTGATCGACCTTTGGTCCAAGGCCAACGACGAAGTGTCGAAGGCGATGATGGCTAACCTCTCGAAAGAGAAGGTTATCGACCGTCATGGCGTAGAAGTCGATCAAGAGTCGTTCAACTCGATGTACATGATGGCCGACTCGGGCGCACGGGGTTCTGCTGCGCAGATCCGTCAGCTCGCCGGTATGCGTGGCCTGATGGCCAAGCCGGACGGTTCCATCATTGAAACGCCGATTACTGCGAACTTCCGTGAAGGTTTGAGCGTACTTCAGTACTTCATCTCGACTCACGGTGCTCGTAAAGGTCTGGCGGATACCGCGTTGAAAACCGCTAACTCCGGTTACCTGACTCGTCGTCTGGTAGACGTTGCGCAAGACTTGGTTGTGACTGAAGTTGACTGCGGTACCGAACACGGTCTGCTGATGACTCCGCACATCGAAGGCGGCGACGTTGTAGAACCGTTGGGTGAGCGCGTACTGGGCCGAGTCATTGCCCGTGACGTATTCAAGCCAGGTACCGAGGAAGTTATCGTTCCTGCTGGTACCCTGGTGGATGAAAAGTGGGTCGAGTTCATCGAACTCAACAGCATCGACGAAGTGATCGTTCGCTCGCCGATCAGCTGCGAAACCCGCTATGGCATCTGCGCCAAGTGCTACGGCCGTGACTTGGCTCGTGGTCACCAGGTGAACATCGGTGAAGCGGTCGGCGTTATCGCTGCCCAGTCCATCGGTGAGCCGGGTACCCAGCTGACCATGCGTACGTTCCACATCGGTGGTGCGGCAAGCCGGACCTCCGCAGCTGACAGCGTTCAGGTGAAGAATGGCGGTACTGTCCGTCTGCACAACCTGAAACACGTTGAGCGAGTGGATGGCTGCCTGGTTGCTGTGTCCCGTTCCGGTGAGCTGGCAATCGCTGATGACTACGGTCGTGAGCGTGAGCGTTACAAGCTGCCGTACGGTGCTGTGATTTCGGTTAAAGAAGGTGACAAGGTCGACGCTGGCGCAATCGTGGCCAAGTGGGATCCGCACACTCACCCAATCGTTACCGAAATGAAAGGTACCGTGACCTACGTGGGCATGGAAGAAGGCATCACGATCAAGCGTCAGACTGACGAATTGACCGGTATGACCAACATTGAAGTACTCGACGCGAAAGATCGTCCAGCTGCCGGTAAAGACATCCGTCCTGCCGTTAAGATGGTCGATGACAACGGCAAGGATCTGTTGCTGCCAGGCACTGACGTAATCGCTCAGTACTTCCTGCCAGCCAACGCCCTGGTCGGTGTAGCGGATGGTGCGAAGATCGCGATCGGTGATGTTATCGCGCGTATCCCGCAAGAAACTTCGAAGACCCGTGACATCACCGGTGGTCTGCCGCGTGTTGCCGACTTGTTCGAAGCACGTCGTCCGAAAGAAGCGTCGATTCTGGCTGAAGTCAGCGGCACCATCGCGTTCGGTAAAGAGACCAAAGGCAAGCGCCGTCTGGTCATTACCCCGAACGACGGTAGCGATCCGTACGAAGAGCTGATTCCGAAGTGGCGTCACCTGAACGTCTTCGAAGGCGAACAGGTAAACCGCGGCGAAGTTATCTCCGACGGCCCGAGCGATCCACACGACATCCTGCGTCTGCTGGGTGTGAGTGCGCTGGCCAAGTACATCGTTAACGAGATCCAGGACGTTTATCGCCTGCAAGGCGTGAAGATCAACGATAAGCACATCGAGACCATCCTGCGTCAGATGCTGCGTAAAGTTGAAATCGCTGAATCCGGCGATTCCAGTTTCATCAAGGGCGACCAGATGGAACTGACTCACGTGCTGGTAGAGAACGAGCGTCTGGCTGGCGACGAGAAATTCGTTTCCAAGTTCACTCGTGTGTTGCTGGGTATCACCAAGGCGTCGTTGTCCACTGAGTCGTTCATCTCGGCGGCCTCCTTCCAGGAGACCACTCGCGTACTGACCGAAGCAGCGGTAACCGGCAAGCGCGATTACCTGCGCGGCCTGAAAGAAAACGTGGTTGTGGGTCGTTTGATCCCAGCTGGTACCGGTTTGGCTTACCACAGCGAGCGCAAGCGCCGCCGTGATGCTGACAAGCCGCTGCGCGTGAGTGCCAGTGAAGTGGAAGCTGCACTGACCGAAGCGCTGAACTCTAGCGGTAACTGAGTTCTGCGATAAATAAGTCTGGGCCCTGGCAGCCCCCATTCGTCGGATCGAGGCAGTTTTGCCCCGGTTCGATGAGCGGGGATGTCGGGGCCTTGCCTTGACTGGGGACAAGATCCTCTTTAGACTCTTGTACCCCTAAATTTGGCGGGAATTCGTTCCTGCCATTTTGCTTTTCTTGCAAGACAATAGCGTCGCAAGACAACAGTGGAGCTAGTAGATGGCAACTATCAACCAGCTGGTACGTCAGCCGCGTAAGCGTATCGTCGAGAAATCCGACGTGCCTGCGCTGCAGAACTGCCCGCAACGTCGTGGCGTATGCACTCGCGTGTATACCACTACGCCGAAAAAACCTAACTCGGCACTGCGTAAAGTATGCCGTGTGCGCCTGACCAACGGTTTCGAGGTTTCCTCGTACATCGGTGGTGAAGGTCACAACCTGCAAGAGCACAGCGTGGTACTGATCCGCGGCGGTCGTGTAAAAGACTTGCCAGGTGTTCGTTACCACACCGTACGCGGCTCCTTGGATACTTCCGGCGTTAAAGGTCGTAACCAGGGTCGTTCGAAGTACGGTACCAAGAAGCCTAAGTAGTAGCGGCTTTTTGTAAAACTGAATCATCTTATTTTCTGAGTCGATAAGAGTAAGGTCGGAGCCGTCCCGAAAGGGCGCTAATTCCGAGCGAACCTGAAGACCGTTTGAGGGCTTATCCATGCCAAGAAGACGCGTAGCAGCCAAGCGCGAAGTGCTTGACGATCCAAAATACGGAAGCCAAATTCTGGCCAAGTTCATGAACCACGTGATGGAAAGCGGCAAGAAAGCCGTTGCCGAGCGTATCGTTTATGGCGCGCTGGAAAAGGTTAAAGAACGCAAGAACAGCGACCCCCTGGAAATCTTCGAGAAAGCTCTCGACGCCATCGCTCCGCTGGTCGAAGTGAAGTCGCGCCGTGTAGGCGGTGCTACTTACCAGGTTCCGGTTGAAGTTCGTCCGTCCCGTCGTAACGCTCTGGCAATGCGCTGGTTGGTAGACTTCGCCCGTAAGCGCGGCGAGAAGTCTATGGCCCTGCGTTTGGCTGGCGAACTGTTGGACGCTGCTGAAGGTAAAGGTGCTGCTGTTAAGAAGCGTGAAGACGTGCACCGTATGGCTGAAGCTAACAAAGCTTTCTCGCACTACCGCTTCTAATCTTAGCTTCACTAATTTTGCGAGGGCTTTATGGCTCGTACTACTCCGATTAGCCGTTACCGTAACATCGGTATCGTTGCTCACGTGGATGCTGGTAAAACCACCACCACCGAGCGCGTACTGTTTTACACCGGCAAAAGTCACAAGATGGGCGAGGTGCATGACGGCGCCGCGACCACAGACTGGATGGTTCAGGAGCAGGAGCGTGGTATTACCATTACTTCTGCTGCTATTACCGCCTTCTGGAAAGGTTCCGAGAAGCAGTACAAAGATGAGCACCGCTTCAACGTAATCGATACCCCGGGCCACGTAGACTTCACCATTGAAGTTGAACGTTCCCTGCGCGTACTCGACGGCGCTGTCGTTGTGTTCTGCGGTACCTCGGGCGTTGAGCCTCAGTCGGAAACCGTATGGCGTCAAGCCAACAAATACGGCGTTCCACGTCTTGTTTACGTAAACAAGATGGACCGTGCTGGTGCGAACTTCCTGCGCGTGATCGGTCAGATCAAGCAGCGTCTGGGTCACACCCCGGTGCCAATCCAGTTGGCTATCGGTTCCGAAGACAATTTCCAAGGCCAGATCGATCTGCTGACCATGGAAGCTGTTTACTGGAACGACGCTGACAAAGGTATGGTTCCTGTTCGCAAGCCTATCCCTGCTGAACTGCAGGAACTGGCTGACGAATGGCGCAACAACATGGTTGAAGCTGCGGCCGAAGCCAACGAAGAGCTGATGAACAAGTACCTCGAAGGTGAAGAACTCACCAACGTGGAAATCAAGGCCGCTCTCCGTCAGCGTACTATCGCTGGTGAGATCGTCTTGGCTGTTTGCGGTTCCTCGTTCAAGAACAAGGGTGTTCCCCTGGTTCTCGATGCTGTGATCGACTACCTGCCGGCACCAGTTGATATTCCTGCCATCAAGGGTACTGACCCGGATGACGAGACTATCGAGCTGGAGCGTCATGCAGACGACGCAGAACCGTTCTCCGCTCTGGCATTTAAAATTGCCACTGACCCATTCGTGGGTACCTTGACCTTCGTCCGCGTTTACTCGGGCGTGTTGAACTCCGGCGACGGCGTGATCAACTCGGTTAAAGGCAAGAAAGAGCGCGTGGGTCGTATGGTGCAAATGCACGCAAACGCCCGCGAAGAGATCAAGGAAGTACGCGCTGGTGACATCGCGGCCTTGATCGGCATGAAGGACGTCACCACCGGTGAAACCTTGTGCAACGCTGACAAGCCAATCATCCTGGTTCGCATGGACTTCCCGGAGCCGGTTATTTCGGTAGCCGTAGAGCCTAAGACCAAGGATGACCAGGAAAAAATGGGTATCGCTCTGGGCAAGCTTGCTCAGGAAGATCCATCTTTCCGCGTCAAGACTGATGAAGAGACTGGTCAAACGATCATCTCCGGCATGGGCGAGCTTCACCTGGACATCCTGGTTGACCGGATGCGCCGTGAGTTCAACGTCGAAGCCAACATCGGTAAGCCTCAGGTTTCCTATCGTGAGCGCATCACGAAGAACTGTGAAATCGAAGGCAAGTTCGTTCGTCAGTCCGGCGGTCGTGGTCAGTTCGGTCACTGCTGGATCCGTTTTGCTCCTGCTGACGAAGGTCAGGAAGGTCTGCAATTCGTGAACGAAGTAGTAGGTGGTGTTGTTCCTAAGGAATACATCCCTGCTATCCAGAAGGGTATCGAAGAGCAGATGAAGAACGGTGTTGTTGCCGGCTATCCGCTGATCGGCCTGAAAGCAACCGTTTTTGACGGTTCTTACCACGACGTCGACTCCAACGAGATGGCGTTTAAGGTGGCTGCTTCCATGGCAACCAAGCAACTGGCCCAGAAGGGCGGTGGTGAGTTGCTTGAGCCAATCATGGCGGTAGAAGTTGTTACACCTGAAGACTATATGGGTGATGTCATGGGCGACCTTAACCGTCGTCGCGGCATGATCTTGGGTATGGAAGACACGGTTTCCGGCAAAGTGATTCGCGCCGAGGTTCCGTTGGGTGAGATGTTCGGTTATGCGACCGACGTTCGCTCCATGTCTCAGGGTCGCGCAAGCTACTCTATGGAATTCAAAAAATACAACACAGCTCCGGCGCACATCGCTGAAACTGTATCCAAAAAACAAGGCTGATTCAGTCCTTTAGGCAAGGAGTTAATTGTCGTGGCTAAAGAAAAATTTGATCGTTCCCTACCGCACGTCAACGTTGGCACCATCGGTCACGTTGACCACGGTAAAACCACTCTGACTGCTGCTCTGACTCGCGTTTGCTCCGAAGTTTTCGGTTCTGCAATCGTTGATTTCGATAAAATCGACAGCGCACCAGAAGAGAAAGCTCGTGGTATCACCATCAACACCGCGCACGTTGAATACAACTCGCTGATCCGTCACTACGCTCACGTTGACTGCCCAGGTCACGCTGACTATGTGAAGAACATGATCACCGGTGCTGCTCAAATGGACGGCGCTATCCTGGTTTGCTCGGCCGCTGATGGTCCGATGCCACAGACCCGTGAGCACATCCTGCTGTCCCGCCAGGTAGGCGTTCCGTACATCGTGGTTTACCTGAACAAGGCTGACCTGGTAGATGACGCTGAGCTGCTGGAACTGGTTGAGATGGAAGTGCGCGATCTGCTGAGCACTTACGACTTCCCAGGTGACGACACTCCGATCATCATCGGTTCTGCTCGTATGGCTCTGGAAGGCAAAGACGATAACGAAATGGGCACCACGTCCGTTCGTAAACTGGTTGAGACTCTGGACAGCTACATCCCAGATCCAGTCCGTGTTATCGACAAGCCGTTCCTGATGCCAATCGAAGACGTATTCTCGATCTCTGGTCGCGGTACTGTTGTGACTGGTCGTATCGAGCGCGGTATCGTTAAGGTTCAAGATCCACTGGAAATCGTTGGTCTGCGTGACACTACCGTCACCACCTGCACCGGTGTTGAAATGTTCCGTAAACTGCTCGACGAAGGTCGTGCTGGCGAGAACTGCGGCGTTCTGCTGCGTGGTACCAAGCGTGACGACGTTGAGCGTGGCCAGGTTCTGGTTAAGCCAGGTTCGGTTAAGCCGCACACCAAGTTCGAAGCTGAAGTGTACGTGCTGAGCAAAGAAGAAGGCGGTCGTCACACTCCGTTCTTCAAAGGCTACCGTCCACAGTTCTACTTCCGTACTACTGACGTGACTGGTAACTGCGAACTGCCGGAAGGCGTTGAGATGGTAATGCCGGGCGACAACATCAAAATGGTTGTTACCCTGATCAAAACTATCGCAATGGAAGACGGTCTGCGTTTCGCTATTCGCGAAGGCGGCCGTACCGTTGGTGCTGGCGTTGTAGCTAAAATCATCGAGTAATTATCTCTTCTGAGATAGCTTCGATGTTTTGAGAAGGCCCCCGCTTAGCGGGGGCCTTTTTTATTGGGTTGACACCCATCTGGGGCGTCTATAGAATTGCGCCTCCTTTTAACGGGCGTATTGCGCTCGCTGGGAATAGCAGCCGGAGTCTGAAATCCAATGCAAAATCAGCAAATCCGTATCAGGTTGAAGGCTTTTGACCATCGCCTGATCGACCAATCCACCCAGGAAATCGTGGAAACCGCGAAACGTACTGGTGCTCAAGTGCGTGGTCCAATTCCACTGCCTACCCGTAAAGAGCGGTTCACCGTTCTGGTCTCCCCGCACGTCAACAAAGACGCGCGTGACCAGTACGAGATCCGTACTCATAAGCGCGTACTGGACATCGTCCAGCCAACGGATAAAACCGTTGATGCACTTATGAAGCTCGATCTGGCGGCCGGTGTGGAAGTACAGATCAGCCTCGGCTAAGACTTGGGTCTTAGTCGTGTAACGCTCTGAAATGGGCGGCCATAGCGGGTGAAAGCCCCGTACACTCATGAGGTTTACAACATGACTATTGGTGTAGTCGGTCGTAAATGCGGTATGACCCGTATTTTCACCGAAGAAGGTGTCTCCATTCCGGTTACGGTCATTGAGATCGAGCCGAATCGCGTCACCCAGTTCAAAACTGAAGAGACCGATGGCTATCGTGCAGTGCAAGTCACTGTCGGCGAGCGTCGTGCTTCGCGTGTGACTGCTGCTCAAGCAGGTCACTTCGCTAAAGCAAACGTTGCAGCTGGTCGCACTGTTATGGAGTTCCGTCTTGAAGACGGCGACTACCAGGCTGGCGATCTGATCAGCGCTGAAATCTTCGCCGCTGGTCAACTGGTTGATGTAACCGGTCAGTCCAAAGGTAAAGGCTTCCAGGGTACGATCAAGCGTTGGAATTTCCGTGGCCAAGACAACACTCACGGTAACTCCGTCTCCCACCGCGTCCCGGGCTCTATTGGCCAGTGCCAGACTCCTGGTCGTGTATTCAAGGGCAAAAAAATGTCCGGTCATATGGGCGCTGAGCGCGTGACCGTGCAGTCCCTCGAAGTAGTGCGCGTCGACGCTGAACGCAATCTGTTGTTGGTCAAGGGTGCTGTTCCTGGCGCTACTGGCGGCAACCTGGTTGTACGTCCAGCGGCCAAGGCTCGCGGTTAAGGGGAAGCTGACATGCAATTAAATGTAAATGACGCTCAAGCGATCGAAGTTTCCGAACTGACATTTGGCGGCGAATTCAACGAGACGCTCGTTCACCAAGCAGTCGTGGCCTACATGGCCGGCGGCCGTCAAGGTAGCAAGCAGCAAAAGACCCGTTCCGACGTTCGTGGTGGCGGTAAGCGCCCTTGGCGTCAGAAAGGTACTGGCCGTGCTCGTGCCGGTACTATCCGTAGCCCAATCTGGCGTGGCGGTGGTACCACTTTCGCAGCTCGTCCACAGGATCACTCGCAGAAGCTCAACAAGAAGATGTATCGCGCAGCACTGCGCTCCATCCTTGCTGAACTCGTGCGTACCGATCGTCTGGTTGTGGTTCAGGACTTCGCTGTTGAAAGTCCAAAAACTAAAGACCTGCTGGGCAAACTGAACGACATGAGCCTGACCGACGTTTTGATCGTGTCTGAAGCTGTTGATCAGAACCTGTACCTGGCTGCTCGCAACCTGCCACACGTTGATGTACGTGACGTGCAAGGTTCCGATCCAGTTAGTCTGATCGCATACGACAAGGTGTTGATCACCGTGTCGGCCGTGAAGAAATTCGAGGAGCTGCTGGGATGAACCAGGAACGCGTATTTAAAGTTCTGCTTGGCCCGCACGTTTCCGAAAAGGCTACGGTTCTGGCTGACAAGAAAGGCCAGTTCGTTTTCAAGGTTGCAACTGACGCAACCAAGCTGGAAATCAAGAAGGCCGTCGAAAGCCTGTTCAGCGTGAAAGTAGAGCGTGTTACTACCCTGAATGTTCTGGGTAAGAGCAAGCGCACTGCTCGCGGTCTGGGCAAGCGTAATGACTGGAAGAAGGCAGTTATCTCCCTTCAGCCAGGCCAAGATCTCGATTTCAGCAGCAGTGCTGAGTAAGGAAGGGGTGCATCATGGCAATCGTTAAATGCAAACCGACTTCCCCTGGCCGCCGTTTTGTGGTCAAGGTGGTCAACCAGGAGCTGCATAAAGGCGCTCCTCACGCACCGCTGCTCGAGAAAAAATCGAAGACTGGTGGTCGTAACAACAATGGTCGTATTACCACCCGTCACATCGGTGGTGGCCATAAGCAGCATTATCGTCTGGTCGATTTCCGTCGCAACGACAAAGATGGCATCTCCGCCACTGTCGAGCGAATTGAATACGATCCAAACCGTACTGCTCACATCGCTCTGCTGCTGTACGCAGATGGCGAGCGTCGCTACATCATCGCCCCTAAAGGCGTGAGCGCTGGCGACCAGCTGATCGCAGGTGCCTTGGCGCCGATCAAGCCGGGCAACGCTCTGCAACTGCGCAACATTCCAGTTGGTAGCACCGTACACGGCATCGAATTGAAGCCAGGTAAAGGCGCGCAAATCGCTCGTTCCGCTGGTGCTTCGGCTCAGCTGATCGCTCGTGAAGGTGTCTACGTGACCCTGCGTCTGCGTTCTGGTGAGATGCGTAAAGTGCTGGCTGAATGCCGCGCGACCTTGGGTGAGGTCTCGAACTCCGAGCACAGCCTTCGTTCGCTGGGTAAAGCTGGTGCCAAACGCTGGCGTGGCGTTCGCCCAACCGTTCGTGGTGTTGCCATGAACCCGGTTGACCACCCACACGGTGGTGGTGAAGGTCGTACCTCTGGTGGTCGTCATCCGGTATCGCCATGGGGCTTCCCGACTAAGGGCGCGAAGACTCGTGGTAATAAGCGTACCGACAAAATGATAGTCCGTCGTCGCAAGTAAATAGAGGGATACGACAGTGCCACGTTCTCTGAAAAAAGGTCCTTTTATTGATCTTCACCTACTGAAGAAGATCGAAGTGGCGGCGGAAAAGAACGATCGCAAACCAGTTAAGACCTGGTCGCGTCGTTCGATGATCCTGCCACAAATGGTCGGTTTGACCATCGCTGTACACAACGGTCGCTTGCACGTCCCAGTTCTCGTGAACGAAGACATGGTCGGCCACAAACTAGGCGAGTTTGCCGGTACCCGCACTTATCGTGGGCACGTGGCAGACAAGAAAGCCAAGCGTTAAGGGGTTAGGAAATGGAAGTAGCCGCTAAGTTGTCGGGCGCTCGAATCTCCGCCCAGAAAGCCCGCTTGGTCGCCGACCAGATCCGCGGGAAGAAGGTGGGCGAAGCGCTCAACCTGTTGGCTTTCAGCAGTAAGAAAGCCGCCGAGATCATGAAGAAAGTGCTGGAGTCGGCCGTAGCCAACGCCGAGCATAACGAAGGCGCAGACGTTGATGACCTGAAGGTCAGCACCGTTTTCGTCAACGAAGGGCGTTCGCTGAAGCGCATCATGCCACGTGCCAAAGGCCGTGCTGATCGCATCGTCAAGCGGTCTTGCCATATCACTGTCAAGGTTGCTGACAAGTAACGGAGTCGAAGAGATGGGTCAGAAAGTACATCCCATTGGCATTCGCCTGGGAATCGTCAAGGAGCACACCTCCGTCTGGTACGCAGACGGTCGGACTTATGCGGACTATTTGTTCGCTGATCTGAAGGTGCGTGAGTATCTCCAAGACAAACTAAAAAGCGCGTCCGTAAGCCGTATCGATATCCATCGTCCGGCGCAAACTGCACGTATCACCATCCACACCGCTCGTCCAGGTATCGTTATCGGGAAGAAAGGTGAAGATGTTGAGAAACTGCGTCAGGACCTGACCAAGCAAATGGGTGTGCCTGTGCACATCAATATCGAAGAGATCCGCAAGCCGGAGCTCGACGGTATGCTGGTTGCGCAGAGCGTAGCTCAGCAGCTGGAGCGTCGCGTAATGTTCCGTCGCGCTATGAAGCGCGCTGTACAGAACGCCATGCGCATTGGTGCCAAAGGCATCAAAATCCAAGTGAGCGGTCGTCTCGGCGGTGCTGAAATCGCACGTACTGAATGGTATCGCGAAGGTCGTGTGCCACTGCACACCCTGCGTGCCGACATCGACTATGCCAACTACGAAGCTCACACCACTTACGGTGTGATCGGTGTAAAGGTTTGGATCTTCAAGGGCGAAGTAATTGGTGGTCGCCAAGAAGAACTGAAACCACAAGCACCAGCGCCTCGTAAAAAAGCTGCTAAGTAAGGGGTACGCCAAATGTTGCAACCTAAGCGTACGAAGTTCCGCAAGCAGATGACAGGCCACAACCGTGGTCTGGCTCAGCGCGGTAGCAAAGTCAGCTTCGGCGAGTTCGCGCTGAAGTCTGTAGCTCGTGGTCGTCTCACCGCTCGTCAGATCGAGTCAGCGCGTCGTGCTCTGACCCGTCACGTTAAACGTGGCGGCAAGATCTGGATCCGTGTATTCCCGGACAAGCCTATCTCCAAAAAGCCCCTCGAAGTTCGTATGGGTAAAGGTAAGGGTAACGTGGAGTACTGGGTTGCCCAGATTCAGCCAGGCAAAGTCCTGTATGAAATCGAGGGTGTTACTGAAGAGCTGGCGCGTGAGGCTTTTGCCCTGGCTGCTGCAAAGCTGCCGCTCGCCACCGCCTTTGTTAAACGGACGGTGATGTGATGAAAGCGAATGAACTTCGTGAAAAATCCGCACAGCAGCTGAACGAGCAATTGCTCGGCTTGCTGCGCGACCAGTTCAATCTGCGTATGCAGAAAGCAACTGGCCAGTTGGGGCAGTCTCATCTGCTCTCGCAAGTTAAGCGTGACATCGCTCGCGTGAAGACTGTGCTCAACCAGCAGGCAGGTAAGTGATCATGGCTGAAGCCGAAAAGACTGTCCGTACGCTGACTGGCCGTGTTGTCAGCGACAAGATGGACAAAACCATCACCGTACTGATCGAGCGTCGCGTTAAGCACCCGATCTACGGTAAATATGTTAAGCGTTCGACTAAGCTGCACGCGCACGACGAAACCAACCAGTGCCACATCGGCGACAAAGTCACTATTCGTGAAACTCGTCCGCTGGCCAAGACCAAGTCTTGGGCATTGGTTGATGTTCTCGAACGCGCTGTGGAAGTCTAAGGACTAGGGGTCGGAGAAATTATATGATTCAGACTCAATCCATGCTCGATGTGGCCGATAACAGCGGCGCTCGCCGTGTTATGTGCATCAAGGTGCTGGGTGGCTCCCATCGTCGTTACGCTGGTATCGGTGACATCATCAAAGTTACCGTGAAGGAAGCAATTCCTCGCGGTAAGGTGAAGAAAGGCCAAGTGATGACTGCTGTTGTAGTCCGCACTCGTCACGGCGTACGTCGTGCTGATGGCTCCATTATCCGCTTTGATGGCAACGCTGCTGTTCTTCTGAACAACAAGCAAGAGCCGATCGGCACCCGTATCTTTGGGCCAGTGACCCGTGAACTTCGTACTGAGAAGTTCATGAAGATCGTCTCGCTCGCCCCAGAAGTGCTGTAAGGAGATCCGACATGCAAAAGATTCGTCGTGACGACGAGATCATCGTGATCGCCGGCAAAGACAAAGGTAAGCGCGGTAAGGTGCTTAAGGTTCTCGCTAATAACCGTCTGGTTATCGGTGGTCTGAACCTGGTTAAGCGTCATACCAAGCCTAACCCGATGTCGGGCGTACAAGGCGGTATCGTCGAAAAAGAAGCTCCACTGGACGCTTCTAACGTCGCCATTTTCAACGGCGAAACCAACAAGGCTGACCGCGTTGGTTTCAAAGTAGAAGATGGCAAGAAAATTCGTGTCTTCAAGTCGACCCAAAAAGCGGTTGATGCTTGAACACTGCTAGGTAGAAGACCATGGCACGACTAAAAGAGATTTACTGGAAAGAAATCGCACCGAAACTTAAGGAAGAACTTAAGCTTTCGAACGTGATGGAAGTTCCACGCGTTACCAAAATTACCCTGAACATGGGTCTGGGCGAAGCGGTCGGCGACAAAAAAGTCATCGAACACGCCGTTGCTGACCTAGAAAAGATCACCGGTCAAAAAGTCGTTGTGACTTACGCTCGGAAATCCATCGCTGGCTTTAAAGTCCGTGAAGGTTGGCCGATCGGCGTCAAAGTGACTCTGCGCCGTGAGCGTATGTACGAATTCCTGGATCGTCTGCTGTCGATCTCCCTGCCTCGGGTTCGCGACTTCCGCGGCCTGAATGCCAAGTCCTTCGATGGTCGTGGTAACTACAGCATGGGCGTGAAAGAGCAGATCATCTTCCCGGAAATCGACTACGACAAGATCGATGCTCTCCGCGGTCTGGACATCACCCTGACCACCACTGCCAAGAACGATGATGAAGGTCGCGCCCTGTTGCGTGCTTTCAAATTCCCGTTCCGCAACTGATTGGAGTAGGACCATGGCCAAGATGAGCATGAAAAACCGCGAGCTGAAGCGTCAGCTCACGGTTGCCAAGTACGCCAAGAAGCGTGCAGCACTGAAAGCAATCATCGTTGATCTGAACGCAAGTCCAGAAGCGCGTTGGGAAGCTACAGTTGCTCTGCAGAAGCAGCCACGTGACGCAAGCGCTTCGCGCATGCGTAACCGCTGCCGCCTGACCGGTCGTCCACACGGCGTTTACCGCAAGTTCGGCCTCGGCCGTAACAAACTGCGTGAAGCGGCAATGCGTGGTGACGTACCAGGTCTGGTTAAAGCCAGCTGGTAAGTACTTTCAGCGTCCAGGTGGTCGGTATCGCAAGATACTGACCGCCGGTGACCTTGAATCTGGAACAAGCCCCTTTTGGGGCTTGTTTCATTTCTGGAGTGTGTTTAAAATACGCGGCTCGCCTGAGCCCGTGTTTTTTATGCTCGGAGATTCTCGGCGACATATGTAGCCGCAAGGCTAATTTTTTTGTATTAGGAGCGTCTAGCCCATGAGTATGCAGGACCCGTTAGCGGACATGCTAACTCGTATCCGTAATGCCCAGATGGCTGAAAAGTCCGTCGTAAGCATGCCATCTTCCAAGTTGAAGGTAGCTGTTGCCAAAGTCCTGAAAGACGAAGGCTACATTGCGGGTTATCAGATCAGCAGCGAAACCAAGCCACTGCTGTCCATCGAGCTGAAGTACTTCGAAGGCCGTTCGGTCATCGAGGAAGTGAAGCGCGTTAGCCGTCCAGGCCTGCGTCAGTACAAGTCCGCCGAAGATCTGCCGAAAGTTCGTGGCGGTCTGGGTGTGTCTATCGTCTCCACCAACAAAGGTGTGATGACGGATCGTGCTGCGCGCGCTGCCGGTGTCGGCGGCGAAGTTCTTTGCACTGTGTTCTAAGGGGGGATAAGCATGTCACGCGTCGCTAAGAACCCCGTTAAGCTGCCAGCCGGTGTCGAAGTAAAATTCGCAGGCCAACAGCTTTCGGTGAAGGGTGCCAAGGGTACTCTTGAACTGAACATCCATTCGTCCGTTGAGATCGTTGAAGAAGCTGGTGAGCTGCGTTTCGCTGCTCGCAATGGCGATCAACAAACTCGCGCAATGGCCGGTACCACGCGTGCGTTGGTAAACAACATGGTCCAAGGCGTAAGCCAAGGCTTCGAGCGTAAGCTCCAGCTGGTCGGTGTTGGTTACAAAGCGCAAGCAAAAGGCACGGTTTTGAACCTGGCCCTTGGCTTCTCGCACCCAGTGGATTACGAACTGCCGGAAGGCATCACCGCTGAGACCCCTAGCCAAACCGATATCCTGATCAAGGGCATCGATAAGCAGCTGGTAGGTCAGGTGGCCGCTGAGATCCGCGACTTCCGTCCACCAGAGCCGTACAAAGGCAAAGGTGTGCGCTACGCGGACGAAGTCGTCCGTCGTAAAGAAGCCAAGAAGAAGTAGGGCATAGCAAATGACCGACAAAAAAGTTACTCGACTGCGTCGCGCTCGCAAAGCACGCCTGAAAATGCACGAACTCGAAGTCGTGCGTCTCTGCGTGTATCGCTCGTCGCAGCACATCTACGCCCAGGTCATCTCGGCCGACGGCAACCAGGTCCTGGCAAGCGCCTCGACTTTGGATAAAGAACTGCGTGATGGTGCCACTGGCAACATCGACGCGGCCACTAAGGTTGGCCAGCTGGTCGCTACGCGTGCTAAGGCCGCTGGCGTCTCGCAAGTGGCTTTCGACCGCTCTGGCTTCAAGTACCACGGTCGCGTGAAAGCGCTGGCTGATGCTGCTCGTGAAGCTGGGCTGGAGTTCTAAGTTATGTCAAATAACGACCAAAAGCGCGACGAAGGCTACATTGAGAAGCTGGTTCAAGTTAACCGCGTAGCCAAAACCGTTAAAGGCGGCCGTATCTTCACTTTCACCGCGTTGACCGTGGTTGGTGATGGTAAAGGGCGTGTTGGCTTCGGCCGTGGCAAGTCACGTGAAGTGCCTGCCGCGATCCAGAAGGCAATGGAAGCTGCTCGTCGCAACATGATCCAAGTTGATCTGAACGGCACCACTCTGCAGTACGCAATGAAGTCCGCTCATGGCGCTTCGAAGGTGTACATGCAGCCTGCCTCTGAAGGTACCGGTATCATCGCTGGCGGCGCTATGCGTGCTGTCCTCGAAGTTGCTGGCGTTCAGAACGTTCTGGCCAAGTGCTACGGCTCGACTAACCCGGTAAACGTGGTTCACGCCACTTTCAAAGGTTTGAAAGCTATGCAATCTCCTGAGTCCATCGCTGCGAAGCGTGGTCTGACTGTCAAGGAGATCTTCTGATCATGGCTACCGTTAAAGTAACGCTGATCAAAAGCATGACCGGCCGCATCCCTAACCACAAACTGTGCGTTAAAGGTTTGGGTCTGCGTCGCATCGGTCACACTGTAGAAGTCCAGGATACTCCCGAGAATCGCGGGATGATCAACAAGGCTTACTACATGCTGCGTGTAGAGGGTTAATCGATGAAACTCAATGATCTGAGTCCAGCGCCGGGTTCCCGTCGCGAAAAGCATCGTCCGGGCCGTGGTATCGGTAGCGGTTTGGGTAAGACTGGTGGCCGTGGCCACAAAGGTCAAACCTCCCGCTCCGGTGGCACCATCGCTCCAGGCTTTGAAGGCGGTCAACAGCCGCTGCATCGTCGCCTGCCTAAGTTCGGTTTCGTATCCCTGAAAGCCATGGACCGCGCAGAAGTGCGTTTGTCCGAGCTGGCCAAAGTGGAAGGCGACATCGTTACTGTGCAGACCCTGAAAGATGCCAACGTGATCAACGTCAACGTACAGCGTGTGAAAATCATGCTGTCCGGTGAAGTGACTCGCGCTGTCACTATCGGCAAGGGAATCGGCGCCACCAAAGGTGCGCGTTCGGCTATCGAAGCAGCTGGCGGCAAGTTCGAGGAATAAATGGCTAAGCAAGGTGCTCTCTCAGCGCTCGGCAAAGGCGGTATGTCTGAACTCTGGGCTCGTCTGCGTTTTCTGTTCCTGGCGATTATCGTCTACCGAATAGGCGCACACATCCCGGTTCCAGGTATCAACCCGGACCGACTCGCAGACCTGTTTCGACAGAATGAGGGGACCATTCTTAGCTTGTTCAACATGTTTTCCGGCGGCGCGCTGGAACGGATGAGCATCTTTGCACTGGGGATCATGCCGTATATTTCGGCATCGATCATCATGCAACTGATGACCGCCGTCAGCCCGCAGCTGGAGCAGTTGAAGAAGGAAGGTGAAGCTGGCCGTCGCAAGATTAGCCAGTACACCCGCTACGGCACTGTCATCCTCGCCTTGGTTCAAGCTATCGGCATGTCCGTTGGCCTGGCCGGGCAGGGTGTTGCGTTCACTGGTGACTTTGGCTTCCATTTCGTCGCGGTATCCACGTTTGTGGCTGGTGCGATGTTCATGATGTGGCTGGGTGAGCAGATTACTGAGCGTGGTGTTGGTAACGGTATCTCGATGTTGATTTTCGCAGGTATCGTCGCCGGTCTTCCGAGAGCAATTGGGCAGTCTTTCGAGTCTGCACGTCAGGGTGATATCAACATTTTCGCTTTGGTTGCCATCGGTTTGCTGGCAGTAGCGATTATCGGTTTTGTGGTGTTCATTGAGCGTGGCCAGCGTCGCATTGCTGTTCACTACGCCAAGCGTCAGCAGGGCCGTAAGGTTTTTGCTGCGCAGACCAGCCACTTGCCGCTGAAAGTGAATATGGCCGGTGTTATTCCGGCAATTTTCGCGAGCAGCATTTTGCTGTTTCCGGCTTCGTTGGGTACCTGGTTTGGTCAGTCTGAAAATATGGGCTGGCTGCAGGACCTCTCTCAGTCGATCGCTCCTGGTCAGCCGTTGAATATTCTGCTGTTTAGTGCAGGGATTATTTTCTTCTGCTTCTTCTATACGGCGTTGATGTTCAATCCGAAAGACGTAGCGGAAAACCTGAAGAAGTCCGGTGCCTTTATTCCGGGCATCCGTCCAGGTGAGCAGTCTGCACGCTACATTGATGGCGTTCTGACCCGTTTGACCCTGTTCGGTGCTCTATATATGACGGCCGTGTGCTTGCTTCCCCAGTTCCTGGTGGTTGCAGCAAACGTTCCGTTCTACCTTGGCGGGACCTCGTTGCTGATCGTGGTCGTGGTTGTGATGGACTTCATGTCCCAAGTACAATCGCACCTCGTTTCGCACCAGTACGAATCCCTGATGAAGAAAGCCAACCTGAAGGGCTACGGCAGCGGCATGTTGCGCTGAGTACCCCATAAGGTTCGAGGAGTTGGTGATGAAAGTTCGTGCATCGGTGAAAAAGCTGTGCCGTAACTGCAAGATTATTCGCCGCGAAGGTGTTGTTCGAGTAATTTGCAGCGCGGAACCGCGTCACAAACAGCGCCAAGGCTGAGTGTGATCCGCTTGAAGCCCGGCAGCTAGTGCGCTGCCGGGTTGATTATTTGTTATTACAGCGATATTATCTCGCGCCCTATTTCTTGGCTTCCGGGGCGTAGGTAGCTGTCAATTGGAGTCCCACTGAATGGCCCGTATTGCAGGCGTTAACATTCCAGATAACAAGCACACTGTTATCTCGCTGACCTACATCTATGGTGTTGGTCGCACTACTGCGCAGAAAATTTGCGCAGACACTGGGGTAAACCCAGCCGCAAAGATCAAAGATCTGAGCGACGAGCAGATTGAGCTGTTGCGTGGCGAAGTGGCGAAGTTCACCACTGAAGGTGACCTGCGTCGCGAAATCAACATGAAAATCAAGCGTTTGATGGACCTCGGTTGCTACCGTGGTCTGCGTCATCGTCGTGGTCTTCCAGTACGCGGTCAGCGTACCAAGACTAACGCGCGTACCCGTAAAGGTCCGCGTAAGCCGATCCGCAAGTAATCGCCCACGCGAATCGACAGGAAAATTATCATGGCTAAACCTGCTGCTCGTCCTCGTAAAAAAGTTAAAAAGACAGTGGTTGATGGCATTGCCCACATCCATGCTTCTTTTAACAACACAATCGTGACCATCACCGACCGTCAAGGTAACGCGCTTTCTTGGGCTACCTCCGGTGGTTCGGGTTTCCGCGGTTCCCGCAAGTCCACCCCGTTCGCTGCTCAAGTAGCTGCTGAGCGTGCTGGTCAAGCTGCGCTGGAATACGGCCTGAAAAACCTTGACGTTAACGTCAAAGGTCCAGGTCCAGGTCGTGAGTCTGCTGTCCGTGCTTTGAACGGCTGTGGCTATAAGATCGCCAGCATCACCGACGTGACGCCAATCCCGCACAACGGGTGCCGTCCGCCGAAGAAGCGCCGCGTGTAATCCAGGAGATTGTAAAGAATGGCTCGTTACATTGGTCCAAAATGCAAACTCGCTCGTCGTGAAGGCACCGATCTCTTCTTGAAGAGCGGCGTGCGCGCGATCGAATCGAAGTGCAACATTGAAGCAGCACCTGGTATCCACGGCCAACGCCGCGGTCGCCAGTCCGATTACGGCACCCAACTGCGTGAAAAGCAGAAGGTCCGTCGTATCTACGGCGTTCTCGAGCGTCAATTCAGCGGCTACTACAAAGAAGCTGCTGGCAAGAAAGGTGCAACCGGTGAAAACCTGCTGCAACTGCTCGAATGCCGTCTGGACAACGTTGTATACCGTATGGGCTTTGGTTCGACTCGCGCCGAATCCCGCCAGCTGGTATCGCACAAATCCGTCAGCGTAAACGGCCAAACCGTTAACGTCCCGTCCTACCAGGTTCGTGCTGGTGACGTGGTCGCGATTCGCGAGAAAGCAAAAAACCAACTTCGCATTGTCCAAGCTCTCGATCTGTGTGCCCAACGTGGCCGCGTAGAATGGGTAGAAGTAGACACTGAGAAGAAGTCGGGCGTTTTCAAGAACGTTCCTGCTCGCAGTGATCTGTCCGCCGACATCAACGAAAGCCTGATTGTCGAGCTCTACTCCAAGTAAGGGCTAGAAAATAGGTGCATCCATGCAGATTTCGGTAAATGAGTTCCTGACACCCCGCCACATTGATGTGCAGGTTGTCAGTCCAACCCGCGCCAAGATCACGCTCGAGCCTCTCGAGCGTGGTTTTGGCCACACCCTGGGCAACGCGCTGCGCCGCATCCTGTTGTCCTCAATGCCCGGCTGTGCAGTAGTCGAGGCCGAGATTGACGGTGTGCTCCACGAGTACAGCGCCATCGAAGGTGTACAGGAAGACGTAATTGAAATCCTGTTGAACCTTAAAGGTCTGGCTATCAAGCTGCACGGCCGTGACGAAGTTACGCTGACCTTGTCGAAGAAGGGTTCGGGGGTGGTTACCGCTGCCGATATTCAGCTGGATCATGATGTCGAGATCGTTAATCCCGATCACGTAATCGCTAACCTGGCGTCTAACGGCGCCCTGAACATGAAGCTCACTGTAGCTCGTGGTCGTGGTTATGAACCGGCCGACTCGCGTCAGAGCGATGAAGATGAAAGCCGCAGCATTGGTCGCTTGCAGCTTGACTCTTCGTTCAGCCCGGTTCGCCGTATCGCATACGTGGTGGAAAACGCCCGTGTCGAGCAGCGTACTAACCTGGACAAGCTGGTTATTGATCTGGAAACCAATGGTACTCTGGATCCTGAAGAGGCTATCCGCCGCGCTGCAACCATTCTGCAACAGCAGTTGGCTGCGTTCGTCGACCTCAAAGGTGACAGCGAACCAGTGGTAATCGAGCAGGAAGACGAGATCGATCCGATCCTGCTTCGCCCGGTTGACGATCTGGAACTGACTGTACGTTCGGCTAACTGCCTTAAGGCGGAAAACATTTACTACATCGGTGACCTGATTCAGCGCACCGAAGTAGAACTGTTGAAGACTCCGAACCTGGGCAAGAAATCCTTGACTGAAATCAAGGACGTTCTGGCCTCCCGCGGTCTGTCCCTCGGCATGCGCCTCGACAACTGGCCGCCTGCAAGTCTTAAGAAGGACGACAAGGCGACTGCCTGATCGTCGTAATCACCGAACGTGAGTTTGGTAAGGAATGAACCATGCGTCATCGTAAAAGTGGTCGTCACCTGAGCCGTACCAGCTCGCACCGCAAGGCCATGTTTCAAAACATGGCGGTGTCGCTGTTCGAGCACGAGCTGATCAAAACTACACTGCCAAAAGCTAAAGAACTGCGTCGCGTTGCTGAGCCGCTGATCACTTTGGCTAAGACAGACAGCCTGGCTAACCGCCGTTTGGTTTTCGACCGTACTCGTTCGAAAGCTATCGTTGGTAAGCTCTTCAACGACCTGGGCAAGCGTTACGCTACCCGTGAGGGTGGCTACCTGCGCATCCTCAAGTGCGGCTTCCGTACTGGCGACAACGCGCCAATGGCGTACGTCGAGTTGGTTGATCGTGCTACTGCCGGCGAAGCTGTAAGCGCCGAGTAAGACGACAAGCTGTAACGAAGAACCGGGCCTAGTGCCCGGTTTTTTGTGCGCGTAATAAAAGCGTGATTTGTACAAGCGTCCACGGGTTGTGCTTGGCAATATGCCTCTGGGGAGGTTGGTAGTTATTTTCTATCGATGCCGACAATTTAATGAATTTGTAGGCGTCATATCGATGATCAATACTCCCTCCAAGCCGACTAGCCGGCAGTTCCAAGTCCGACCTGAGGAAGATTGCATGAGCCAGAATAAAATCCTTACCACCGCCAGCGGCGCGCCCGTTGCGGACAATCAGAATTCCCGTTCCGCCGGTCCACGTGGCCCATTGCTGCTCGACGATTTCCACCTGATCGAGAAGCTCGCGCACTTCAACCGTGAAAACATTCCGGAGCGTCGCGTACACGCCAAGGGTTCGGGTGCCTTTGGCACTTTCACCGTCACCCAAGACATCACGCAATACACCAGCGCCAAGCTGTTTGAATCCGTCGGCAAGCAAACCCCAACCTTTTTGCGGTTCTCCACCGTAGGCGGAGAGCGTGGTTCGGCTGATACCGAGCGCGATCCACGTGGCTTCGCCTTGAAGTTCTACACCGAAGAAGGCAACTGGGACATCGTGGGTAACAACACCCCAGTGTTTTTCATTCGCGATCCTTTAAAGTTTCCGGACTTCATCCACACCCAGAAGCGCCTGCCGCAAAGCAATCTCAAAAGCGCTCAGATGATGTGGGACTTCTGGTCGCACTCTCCGGAGGCACTGCACCAGGTCACCATTCTGTTTTCGGACCGTGGCATCCCTGATGGCTATCGCCACATGCACGGCTTCGGCAGTCACACCTACAGCCTGATTAACGCCAATGGCGAGCGCCACTGGGTGAAGTGGCACTACAAGACTAAGCAAGGCATCAAGAACTTGGCGCCGGCTGAGGCCGCGCGCCTGGCCGGTACCGATCCGGATTACGCCCAGCGCGATCTGTTCGGCGCGATTGAGCGCGGTGATTTCCCGAAATGGCGGGTCTGCATCCAGATCATGACCGAGGCCCAGGCTAATGCTCACTACGAGAACCCCTTTGACGTGACCAAGACCTGGTCGCAGAAGGAGTTCCCGTTAATCGAAGTTGGCGAGCTCGAACTCAACCGCAATCCGCAGAACTACTTCGCTGAAGTGGAGCAGGCTGCGTTCGGCCCGAGCAACATGGTGCCGGGTGTAGGCCTGTCGCCAGACCGTATGCTGCAAGGTCGTGTGTTCGCATACGCAGATGCTCACCGTTACCGCGTCGGCACCAATCACCAGCAACTGCCGGTGAATGCCCCACGTAACCAGGTGAACAGCTACCAGCGTGATGGTTCGATGGCATTTGGCAGCAACGGTGGCGCGGGGCCCAACTACGAGCCGAACAGCTACGCAGATGCGCCGAAGCAAGCACCACAATACGCGGAGCCTGCGTTGGCATTGAGCGGTGCTGCTGACCGTTATGATCACCGGGAAGACACCGATTACTACAGCCACGCAGGTGCACTGTTCCGCCTGATGAACGATGAGCAGAAAGCGTTGCTCACCAACAACATCGCCGGTGCAATGGGTGGCGTTTCCAGTGATGTGGTTCAGCGCCAGCTGCAGCATTTCTACAAAGCAGATCCTGCTTATGGAGAAGCAATCGCAAAGGCACTGGGTGTATCGCTTAACTAACTCTAAACGATAAGCAGAACCGCCCTCATTTGGGCGGTTTTTGCGTTATTTCAGCTACTTTTCTCGGGAAATCTTCACTTTTCTGCCGTTGGTCCCGTGACCTCCGGGTCATCATGGTTCAAACTACAGACTTTCAAGCAGGGAGATGTAGGGCGATGCAAGGTCACCCCGACGTAATCGATTACCTCAACACGTTGCTGACGGGCGAACTGGCTGCTCGTGACCAATATTTCATCCACTCGCGCATGTACGAAGACTGGGGTTTTACCGAGCTCTACGAGCGTATCAACCACGAGATGGAAGAAGAGGCACAGCACGCCGACGCACTGATGCGCCGTATCCTAATGCTCGAAGGCACGCCACGTATGCGTCCCGATGATCTGGATGTGGGCACTACGGTACCTGACATGCTCGCTGCCGACCTGCGCCTCGAGTACAAGGTCCGTGCCGCGCTCTGCAAAGGCATCGAGCTCTGCGAGCAGCACAACGACTATGTCACCCGGGAAATCCTGCGGGTGCAGTTGAATGACACCGAAGAAGATCATACCTACTGGCTTGAAAAGCAGTTGGGCTTGATCAAGCTGGTCGGCTTGGAGAATTACCTGCAATCGCAGTTCTGATTCCCGGCTACAAAAAAGCCCCTGTCACCGCAAAGTGACAGGGGCTTTTCATTGGGCCCGAAAAACTCAGGCCCGGTCGCGCGCCAACAACGGCTTCAAGTAATAGCCGGTGTGTGACTGCGGCATTTCGGAGACCTGCTCCGGTGTGCCCACCGCGATGATCTGGCCACCCTTGGAACCACCTTCAGGCCCCAGGTCCACCAACCAGTCGGCGGTCTTGATCACATCCAGGTTGTGCTCGATCACCACCACGGTGTTGCCGTGGTCGCGCAGGCGGTGCAACACGTCCAACAGTTGCTGGATATCCGCAAAGTGCAGGCCGGTGGTCGGCTCATCGAGGATGTACAGGGTCTTGCCCGTGTCGCGCTTGGACAGCTCGCGGGACAGCTTCACCCGTTGCGCCTCACCACCGGACAGCGTAGTCGCCGATTGCCCCAGTTTGATATACGACAGGCCCACATCCATCAATGTCTGCAGCTTGCGCGCCAACGCCGGAACCGCGTCAAAGAATACCCGCGCTTCCTCGATGGTCATCTCCAGGGTTTCGTGGATGCTTTTGCCCTTGTATTTGATCTCCAGGGTCTCGCGGTTATAGCGCTTGCTCTTGCACACATCGCACGGCACGTAGATGTCCGGGAGGAAGTGCATCTCCACCTTGATCAAACCATCGCCCTGGCACGCTTCACAGCGACCGCCCTTGACGTTGAACGAGAACCGGCCCGGCCCGTAACCCCGCGAGCGGGACTCCGGGACGCCGGCAAACAGCTCACGAATGGGTGTGAACAACCCTGTGTAGGTCGCCGGGTTGGAGCGCGGCGTGCGGCCAATAGGGCTCTGGTCGATATCGACGACTTTGTCCAGCAGCTCCAGACCCTTGATGCTGTCGTGAGCAGCCGCTTCCAGCGTAGTCGCGCCGTTCAAGGCGGTGGCACTCAAGGGGAACAGCGTGTTGTTGATCAGTGTCGACTTGCCCGAGCCGGAAACACCGGTCACGCAGGTCAACAGGCCCAGCGGAATTTCCAGGTCGACATTGCGCAAGTTATTGCCACGCGCGCCCTTGAGGTGCAGCGCCTGCTTCTTGTTGCGCGGTGTGCGTTTAGCCGGCACGGCAATTTTCACACGGCCAGACAAGTACTTGCCGGTCAGCGAGTCCGGATGGGCCATGACCTCGGCAGGCGTACCTTCGGCAACAATATGCCCGCCATGCACACCCGCGCCCGGGCCGATATCAACCACATAGTCGGCCAGGCGAATCGCATCTTCATCGTGCTCGACCACGATCACCGTGTTGCCGATATCCCGAAGGTGTTTCAGCGTGCCCAGCAGACGATCGTTGTCGCGTTGGTGCAAGCCAATCGACGGCTCATCGAGGATGTACAGTACACCCACGAGGCCGGCACCAATCTGGCTGGCCAAGCGAATCCGCTGGGCTTCACCGCCAGACAACGTGTCGGCACTTCGGTCCAGAGACAGGTAGTCCAGGCCAACGTTGACCAGGAACTGCAACCGCTCGCGAATTTCCTTGAGAATCTTGTCGGCGATTTCCCCACGGCGCCCCGTCAACTTGAGCACACCAAAGTACTCGCAGGCATCACCGATTGGCAGGTTGGTCACCGCAGGCAACGTCTTCTCGCCCACCCACACATGCCGCGCCTCTCGACGCAGGCGTGTGCCACGGCAATCCGGGCAAGGCTGGGTGCTGAGGAATTTAGCCAGTTCTTCACGCACGCTCGCCGATTCGGTTTCGCGGTAGCGACGCTCGAGATTCGGCACAATGCCTTCGAACGGGTGGGAGCGCTTGACGATATCGCCCCGGTCATTCAGGTACTTGAAGTCGACGTTCTGCGAGCCGCTGCCGTGCAGGATGACTTTCTGCTGTTCGGCCGGCAGTTCGTTGAAAGGTACTTCGAGGCTGAACTTATAGTGCGACGCCAGCGACCCCAGCATCTGGAAGTAGTAGACGTTACGCCTGTCCCAGCCACGTATCGCGCCCTCCGCCAGCGTCAAGTCACCATTGACCAGACGCTTGATGTCGAAGAACTGCTTCACGCCCAGGCCATCACAGGTCGGGCAGGCGCCGGCCGGGTTGTTGAAGGAGAACAGCTTGGGTTCCAGCTCACTGATTGCGTGCCCGCAGATCGGGCAAGCAAAGCGCGCGGAGAAGATGATCTCTTCGCCCGGCTCGTCATCCATCGGAGCCACCAGGGCAATGCCGTCGGCCAGCTTCAACGCGGTTTCGAAGGATTCCGCAAGGCGCTGTTGAAGGTCTGCCCGCACTTTGAAACGGTCGACGACCACATCAATCGAGTGCTTCTTCTGCTTGTCGAGCTTCGGCGCTTCGTCCAGCTCGTAGAGCTTGCCGTTGATTCGCGCCCGCACAAAACCTTGCGCCCGCAGTTCTTCGAAGACGGAAAGGTGTTCACCCTTGCGCTCACGAATCACCGGTGCCAGCAGCATCAGCTTGGCGCCTTCCGGCTGGGCGAGCACCAGGTCGACCATCTGGCTGACGGTCTGGGCTTCCAGGGGAATATCGTGGTCCGGGCAACGCGGAATACCCACGCGCGCATACAGCAGGCGCAGGTAGTCGTAGATTTCGGTAATGGTGCCCACGGTGGAGCGCGGGTTATGGGAAGTCGATTTTTGCTCGATGGAAATTGCCGGCGACAGGCCTTCAATGGTGTCGACGTCGGGCTTTTCCATCATCGACAGGAACTGGCGGGCATAGGCCGACAGCGATTCCACGTAGCGACGCTGGCCTTCGGCATACAGCGTGTCAAACGCCAGCGACGATTTGCCGGACCCGGACAAGCCGGTGATGACAATCAGTTTGTCCCGTGGCAGGGTCAGGTCGATGTTCTTCAGGTTGTGGGTTCTAGCCCCACGAATCAGGATCTTGTCCAAGATGGCCTCGCACGGCGGGCGTAAATAATGCCGGAGTATACGGCTAAAGACTGGATGAATATACACTGTCAAAAGGCCGCTTGCAGCCTTAGATGAAAGCTGCGCGGCAAAGCGCCGCATATACCCTCTCAATCGATGGGACTGGTAGAATCGCCGCCGGTTCACACGAGGTTTTTCCATGCACGATCCCCACAGCGAACGCATGAGTAGCGGCGAGACCCGAGCAGCAAGCGGTCTGGCCCTGGTGTTCGCCTTCCGTATGCTGGGCATGTTTATGGTGTTGCCGGTACTGGCGACCTATGGAATGGATCTGGCAGGCGCGACCCCCGCATTGATCGGCCTGGCGATTGGCGCCTATGGCCTGACGCAGGCGATTTTTCAGATTCCGTTCGGGATCATTTCCGACCGCATCGGCCGTCGCCCGGTGATTTACCTGGGGCTGATCGTCTTTGCGCTCGGCAGCGTGCTCGCGGCGCAAGCGGATTCGATATGGGGCGTGATCGCCGGGCGCATCCTGCAAGGTGCCGGTGCGATTTCCGCCGCGGTCATGGCGCTGCTGTCAGACCTGACCCGTGAGCAACACCGCACCAAGGCCATGGCCATGATCGGCATGACCATCGGCCTGTCGTTTGCCGTGGCCATGGTGGTCGGCCCCTTGCTGACGCGCGCGTTCGGCCTGCACGGGCTGTTCCTGGCCACCGGCGGCATGGCGCTGTTCGGTATCGTGATCGTAGCCTTTATGGTGCCGCGCTCCACCGGCACGTTGCAGCACCGCGAGTCGGGCGTCGCGCGCAAGGCTTTATTGCCGACACTCAAGCATCCGGACCTGCTGCGCCTGGATTTAGGTATCTTCGTATTACACGCCATGCTCATGTGCAGCTTCGTCGCCTTGCCCCTGGCGCTGGTGGAAAAAGCCGGGTTGCCCAAGGAACAGCACTGGTGGGTCTACCTCACCGCGCTGTTGATTTCGTTCTTCGCCATGATCCCGTTCATCATTTATGGCGAGAAGAAACGCAAAATGAAACGAGTTCTCTTGGGCGCCGTCGCGACGTTGATGCTCACTGAGCTATTCTTCTGGCAGTTCGGCGACAGCCTGCGGGCGCTGGTAATCGGCACGGTGGTATTTTTCACCGCGTTCAACCTGCTGGAGGCTTCGTTGCCTTCGCTGATCAGTAAGGTTTCACCGGCCGGCGGCAAAGGGACGGCCATGGGGGTGTATTCCACCAGCCAGTTCCTGGGTTCTGCACTGGGCGGCATCATGGGTGGCTGGATGTTCCAGCATGGCGGTTTGTCGGTTGTCTTCCTGGGATGCGCCGGGCTGGCTGCACTTTGGCTAGCCTTTGCTGTTACCATGCGCGAACCTCCCTACGTCACAAGTCTGCGTTTGCCGCTATCGCCCGAGGCGATCCGTGAAAGCGGTCTGGTAGAGCGCCTGAAGGCCGTCGTAGGGGTAACCGATGCAGTCGTGATTGCTGAAGAAGCAGCCATTTACATCAAATTGGACACCGAATTATTGGATCGCGCGACGCTCGAGCAACTGGTCAACCCAGTGCCGACAGCGCGCCCAGCTTAGGAGAACGTTATGGCCCGTGGGGTTAACAAAGTCATATTGGTCGGTACATGCGGCCAGGATCCCGAGGTTCGCTACTTGCCTAACGGTAACGCCGTGACCAACCTGAGTCTGGCGACCAGCGAACAGTGGACCGACAAGCAGACTGGCCAGAAGGTCGAAAAAACCGAATGGCACCGTGTGTCGATGTTCGGCAAGGTTGCAGAGATTGCTGGTGAGTACCTGCGCAAAGGTTCGCAGGTGTACATCGAAGGCAAGCTGCAAACCCGTGAGTGGGAAAAAGACGGCATCAAGCGTTACACCACTGAAATCGTGGTCGACATGCAAGGCACCATGCAACTGCTGGGCGGCCGTCCACAGCAGGGCGACCAGCAAGGCGGGGGCAATAACTACCAGCAGTCCGCTCCGGCCCCACGCCAGCAGGCTCCGCGTCCGCAGCAGTCGGCACCGCAACAGTCGCGCCAGGCGCCGCCTCCACAACAGGCTGCTCCGCAACCGGCCCCGGATTTCGACAGCTTTGATGACGATATCCCGTTCTAGGACTTACCTGAGACTTTATTGTAAAGTTTAGGCCTGAAGCCCCCGCACTGCGGGGGCTTTGCATTTCTACGTGAGGACTTCATCCTCAATGACGATCCCTGTATGAGCACGTTGACACGGATGAAATAACGCAGCGCTTAACCGGTGATCAGGCGTCCGCCTCGGCCGCTGTCACCACCATCTCTTTGAACCGGCGTAACACTGTGGATCCGTCATCAATCCGCGTTGCCAAATGCAGTGGCGCCACCAGGCTCTGACACTCCGTCAGTTCCCGATACACGATGCCGTCTCCGCGTAACCGTTGCATCGACGCCGGCACGATGGACACCCCAAGTCCCGCCGCTACCAGGCTGAGTGTCGCGGTCATGCGCGGGGCTTCCTGGACCACCTGAGGGCTGAACCCCGCTTCACGGCACGCCACCAGAATCGCGTCATACAGGCCCAACCCCACGCGGCGGCGATAGAGCACGAAGGACTCGCTCGCCAATGCCTTCAAGGGCAGGGGAGAGCCCGCATTGAGTGCCAGCGGATGATCAGTGGGCAGCGCCAGCAACATCGGCTCCACCAGGATCGGGTCGTCCTGCAGCGATTGAGTCCCGCTGAGGGGGGAGCGGATAAACGCCGCGTCCAGTTTTTCATGCGCCAACGCGTCCAGCAGTTCGCCGGTGCCAGCTTCTTCCAACACCACCGTGACGCCGACATAGGTTTCGCGAAACAACCGCAACACACTCGGCACAAAGGGATGCAGTGCAGCCGAGCTAGTGAACCCGATCGCCAGCCGTCCGCGCTCACCCCGTGCGGCAAGGCGCACTACGTCCGCAATGCCTTCAGCCTGCGCGAGTAGTTCACGGGCCTCGTCGAGTAAAGCGAGCCCGGCGGTAGTGGGTCGCACGCCTCGGGGCAAACGCTCCATCAGCACCACGCCCAACTCGGCTTCGAGGCTTTGCAGCATCCGTGTCAACGGCGGCTGCTGCATGCCCAGGCGTTCGGCAGCGCGGGTGATATAACCTTCTTCGGCGATGGCTACGAAGGCCTTGAGTTGGCGAAGCTCCAGCATAGGAATACTTTTCAGGTATGGGAGAGTGCCAATCCTGGCATTTGTTCTCATGGCTCACAAGATTTAGGCTGTGGCCAACCTCAAACAGAAGGAAGCCGTGATGACCTGGTCTGCCAAGCAATACACGATGTTTGAACAGCAACGCACCCGTCCCGTCCGCGACCTGGTCGCGGCCATTCCGAATACCGAGGTGCGTACGGCTGTCGACCTGGGCTGCGGTCCCGGCAATTCCACCGAGGTGCTGGCCGAGCGCTTCCCGCATGCGCACGTTACCGGCATGGACAGCTCCGACGACATGCTGGTCGATGCACGCCAACGGCTACCGGCGCTGAACTTCGAACTGGCGGACATCGGCGCCTGGAACCCCGCACAGACTTTCGATGTGATCCTGGCCAACGCGTCGCTGCAATGGCTGCCTGACCACGCCACGCTTTACCCGCACTTGGTCCACCAACTGACACCCGCTGGCACGCTGGCGGTGCAAACGCCGGACAACCTCGATGAGCCTGCCCACCGACTTGCCCGTGAAGTTGCCGCTGATGGCCCGTGGTCTGCCAGGATCGGCGCGGTCAAACACAATGAACGCCACACCGCGAGCTACTACTACGAGCTGCTGAGCAAACATTGCAGCACCGTCGATGTGTGGCGCACCACCTATCAGCACCCGCTGGCGGATTACGCTACGGTGGTGGAGTGGTTCAAGGCCTCGGCCCTAAGACCCTTCCTGGCGCCGTTGACCGATAGCGAGAAGGCTGCCTTCCTGCAGGAGTACCAGGCGCGGATTGCCCAGGCTTACCCAGCCCTGGCCGATGGCACCGTGCTGCTGCCTTTTCCGCGCCTGTTCATTATCGCTACCCGCTAACGTCGCCAAGACCCGTGGCGGTTATGCCGCCGCCGCTTGCGCCTTGAAATATTCATCTGCCGACACCACGCCCGCATAGCCGAATGCCAGCGACGCCATATACGCCCCATGCACCTGCGCAGCCGGGATCACCTGGCCATTGAACTCCAGGTCCCGGGTCGCACACGCGTCATGAATGACCGTGACCTTGTAGCCCAGGTCCGCCGCCGCCCGGACCACCGCATCGATGCACATATGGCTCATGCTGCCGACCACCACCAGTTCGGTGATGCTGCGTTGTTCCAGCAGTGCGCGCAGGTTGGTCTCGCGAAACGAATTCACAAAATGTTTAAGCACCACCGGCTCATTGCCTTCATTCATCACTTTGGGATGCAGATGCGCACCCTCGGAGCCCGGTGTGAAGAACGGCGCGTCCTCAGACGTGAACTCATGACGCACATGAATCACCGCATCGCCCGCCTGGCGAAACGCCTGCAACACATGCACGGCCTTGTCCGCTGCGGCTTCGACGCCGTCGAGTGGCCACTTGCCTTGAGGGAAGTAGTCGTTCTGGATATCGATTAGGATGAGCGCTTGCTTGGCCATGTGTGTTGCCTCGTGATGGGTTGATGGGCCCAGTATCTTAGCTGGCGCCTGCACTTGGGATTGGCTGCACCGACAATAAAAGGGGGAAAACTGACAATGGTCGTGGTTGAGCTGGGCGTGTTGATCTACCAGGGGGCGCAGATGGCGGCCGTGCACGGCCTGACTGACCTGTTCGGCGTCGCCAACCGCATCGCCGCCGAGCACCAGTGCGCACAGTTGCCGCTCTTGCGGATCAGCCATTGGCAGGTGGAGGCTACCGGTGAAACGGTGCGCGTATTCGATAGCCATCCCGGCCCTGATCAACCCATGATGGCCGTACTGGTGCCCCCGTCGATTGGTGAGTTCACCGAAGAACAAGCGCCGCCTGCGCTACTGGAATGGCTTCGCCGGCAACACGCCGCAGGTACCGTATTGGGCGGCGTCTGCATGGGTTCGATCATGCTGGCGCGCAGCGGATTGCTCGATGGGCGCAGCGCCACCACTCATTGGTCTTCCGCCAAATCCTTCGCCGCGCGTTACCCGGCCGTGCGCCTTGAAGCGGATAAACCCATCGTTGATGACGGCGACCTTATTACCACCGCTGGCTTGATGGCCTGGTCCGAACTCGGCCTGCGCCTGGTCGATCGCCTGATGGGCCCTAGCATTGCGGCGGATACCGCGCGTTTCCTGGTGATCGAGCACAGTGACAGCGCCAGCCAATGCGGCAGCAACTTTGCGCCGATTCTCGGCCACGGCGACGCCGCCATCCTCAAGGTTCAGCACTGGTTGCAGGCCACCGGTGCGGTGGATGTTTCCCTCACGGCGATGGCACTGGAGGCAGGCTTGGAGGAGCGCACATTCCTACGGCGCTTTCGCAACGCCACCGGGTTGAAACCCACCGAATACTGTCAGCATCTGCGCGTGGGCAAGGCTCGGCAAATGCTCGAGTTTACCAACGGCACCATTGATCACATCGCGTGGACCGTGGGCTATCAGGACCCCAGCGCCTTCCGCGCCATCTTCAAGAAGATCACCGGCCTGGCGCCCAGCGATTACCGCAAACGGTTTGGCGTCTGAATCGTGCAGAACGCCGCGACGCCGACGCGCTGTCGTGCAAAATGGAGCAGGCCAACTGCCACCGGTTTTTCGGCAACTGCTTGATTTCACAACCATCCGCCTCGAAAGCGCGTTGGCCTGATCCCTGCAACCTCTCTTGCACACACATGGCGGGAAGGCCAAGGGGGACGCATGACCCCGACTCAACGCAAGAAGCTGGTGGTCGCTCACTCCACACGTGAAAGCGCCCCTCTGCATGAGATCGAAACCAACCGCGCCCTGGCGCGCTGGCTGGCACAGATTCTCGGGCTAAAATTCGGTGGCAGCTACGACCCGGCTCTACATGCGGGACGATCACTTTACCTGCTGCCCACGCAAACCCTGGTCGGTGCAGCCCAGGCGCGTGCGCTCCATATCAAGGGGGCGGAGGATGTGTGGGGCGGTTACGTCGACCACGACTTCATCTGCACCAAAGCCATCAGCCATGGTCTGCTCGGGCCTGAAGCCAAAGCGCCCGAAGGTTGGTCAGCGCTATTCTGCGAACGTGTGCGAAACGTCGTGCTGGATGGTTTGAGCGTCTTCGCGCTGGAAGACGCCCGGCCCGCAGCCACGCGCCTGCTCTACAGCGGACCCATTCGCCTGAAACCGGTGCACGCCTGCGCCGGCCGAGGTCAGGAAGTTATCCACAGTCTCGATGAGTTCGAAGCCGTGCTGGCTCGACCTGAGGCCGCGAAGCTCTTCAGCGATGGTGTGGTGTTGGAGCAAGACCTGCAGGACGTAATCACCCACAGCGTCGGCCAAAGCTTCATCGGCGATCACGTGCTCAGCTACTGCGGCGAGCAATACCTGACGAAAGACGGGCAGGGCGAAGACGTCTACGGCGGCTCCGACCTATTGGCGGTGCCGGGTGGCTACGAAGCTCTGTTGCAACTCGAACTGCCCGACGACGTACGCGAAGCCATCGAACAAGCGCAGGTGTTCGACGCGGCCGCCGATGAAGCCTATCCCGGCTTCTACGCATCGCGGCGCAACTACGACATCGCCCAGGGCTTGGACAGCGACGGCCAACGCCGCAGCGGCGTGCTCGAACAATCCTGGCGCATGGGCGGAGCCAGCAGCGCGGAAGTCGCAGCGTTGCAAAGTTTTATCAACAACCCCGGCCTGCGTGCGATCCGTGTGTCCTCTGTGGAAACCTACGCGGACCAACCCTTGCCGGCTGATGCCATTGAGGTGTATCGCGGGCCGGCGGAAAACAGCGAGTTTCTTCTTAAGTACGTGACGGTTAAATCTTATGACGGCTAGAAGCGAAAGCATTGCGATCGACATCGATGACGAACAGATGAGCGGCACCTTCCTGAGTCCCAAATCCAAAGTACCCGGCGTGTTATTTGTGCACGGCTGGGGCGGTAGCCAGGAGCGTGATCTTGAACGCGCCAAAGGCATCGCCGGCTTGGGCTGCGTGTGCCTCACCTTCGACCTGCGCGGCCATGCCGGCACTGGGATTCCGCTGTCTCGCGTCACCCGCGAAGACAACCTGCGCGACCTGCTGGCGGCCTATGATCGATTGCTGTCCCACCCGGCCATCGACACCTCGGCGGTGGCGGTGGTGGGCACCAGTTACGGCGGCTACCTCGCGGCCATTCTCACCTCACTGCGCCCGGTGCGCTGGCTGGCGCTGCGCGTGCCGGCGCTGTACCGCGACCAGGAATGGCTCAAACCCAAGCGTGATCTGGATAAGGCCGACCTGATGGATTACCGCAGCACGCTGGTCCACGCCGAAACCAATCGCGCCTTGCACGCGTGTTCTGCGTTTACCGGTGATGTGCTGATCGTTGAGTCGGAAACCGATGCCCACGTGCCCCACGCCACCATCATGAGTTACCGCGCGGCGTGCCAGCAGACCCATTCCCTGACCCATCGCATCATCGATGGCGCCGATCACTCCCTCAGCGACCCGGTGTCCCAGCAGGCGTACACCTCGATCCTGGTGGACTGGATTACCGAAATGGTGGTGGGTGAGCGGTTGAGCATTATCCAGTCTCAATAATTGGATGCTCTTTAGACCGCCTTCGCGAGCAAGCCCGCTCCCACATTCGACAGCATTCCAAAGGATGTACACGATTAAATGTGGGAGCGGGCTTGCTCGCGAAGGCGGTCGACCAGTCACCACCGTCTTAAGCCGGTGTTTTCTTCACCCGCAACGCCTTGGCCTTGGCCTCTACGCCAAGGTACATCACCAGCGCAATCAGCAGCGGCAAGATGAAGTAGATCGCCCGATACGCGATCAACCCGGCGAGCAAACTGCCCCGCGACGCTTCATGCTGCAACAACGCAATGAACACCGCCTCCAGCACGCCCAGCCCTGCCGGAATATGGGTGAGCACCCCGGCAATCGCGCTGATCAGCAACACCCCTAACACCAGCGGATAATCCAGTTTGGCTGGCAGCAGGGTGAAGATCACCGCGGCCATGAGCGACCAGTTCAACGCGCCCAACATCAGCTGCAGGCACGCCATGCGTAGCGACGGCAGGTTGATTTCCATGCCGCGAATCGTCCACGCACGCTTTTTCGAAAACTGGCAGGCCACCAGATAACCCAGGCTGGCCAGTACCAACAACGCGCCAATGCCTTGCAACGCCGTGGTGCTGACCTTCCAGCCCGGTGGCATCGTGACCAGGCCGCTGCTGAAAACCACCCCGGCGATCGCCATGTAGCCAAACCAATTGGTGGCCAGGCTCAGACCGAGGATCTTGGCGATATTGCCTGTGCTCACTCCCAGCCGCGAATACAGCCGATAACGCATGGCGATGCCGCCGACCCAGGCGCTCAAATTGAGGTTGAAGGCGTAGCTGATGATGCCCACCGGCAAGATCTGCTTCCACACCAGATTCTGGCGAATGTAGGTGCGGCCAATCAGATCGAAGCTGGCGTAGACCAGGAAACTGCACAGCGTCAGTGCGCCTGCAATCAACAACGTGCGCACCTTGAAGTCGCCCAGGGTCTGCACCACTTCGCTCCAATCGATGCGCCGCGCGAGCAGGGTGAACAGCACGATCAGCAGCAAGAAGAAGGCGATGGTCAGCGGCTTCTTCCAGCGCTTGAACCGCGAGCCTTTGGTTTCAGACGTCATGGCGCTGAGCCTCAAAAGGTTTCAAGCGCGGCTTGTGCGCGGGCAACCAGCCGGTGAGCGCAGGAAAGTGGCGCATCACATGGAACACCAGGAAACCCACGGTCAAACGCCAGAGCCACAGGCGCGGCTTGCGGTTTTCCGGCATGGTCTGGCAGTGGTTTTTGGCCAGGGCTTCCAGTCGTTCATACAGCTGTTGATTGAACGCACGGTCGCGAATCAACACGTTGGCTTCCAGGTTCAGCGACAAGCTCAATGGGTCCAGATTGCTCGACCCCACCGTGCTCCATTCGTCATCCACCAGTGCGACTTTGCCGTGCAGTGGGCGCTGGCAATACTCGTGGATCACCACGCCGTCCTTGAGCAAATAGTCGTACAGCATGCGCGCCGCCAGCTTGGCCAGCAGTACATCGGGCTGGCCCTGCATGATCAATTGCACGTGCACGCCACGGCGCGCGGCATTGCGGATTTCCCGCAGCAGGCGGTAACCGGGGAAGAAGTAGGCGTTGGCGATCACCGCGCGTGTCTGGGTTTTGCTCAAGGCGTGGATATACGCTTCTTCGATGTCATCGCGATGCTGCGCGTTGTCGCGGTAAATCAGGCGCACCTGGCCGTCGCCTTTATCGGTCGACCAGATCTCCGGCCGCTGCTGGCGTCGTCGCCAACCGCGCCGCGTGCGTACTTGGCGGCCGCTTTGGGCCAAGGCGAAATGATGCAAGTCCGCTACCGCCGGGCCGATCACCTTCACCGCGTAATCTTGCTTGGCCTCGGGACCGTAATCGCCCAGGTGGTCGGCGGAGAAATTGATTCCGCCGATGAACGCCACCTCCGCGTCCACTACGACGATCTTGCGGTGCAGGCGGCGAAACCAATTGGTGCGAATGCCCAGGGTCTTTGGCGCGGGGTCGAACATCTGCACCGCAACGCCGGCCTCGGCCAGCTCGCCGAGAAACGACGGGTTCAGTTCGCCGCAGCCAAAGCCATCCAGGCTGACCACCACGTTGACCCCACGGCGCGCCGCCTCGATCAGGATGCCATGCAGCTCATTACCCACTTTGTCCTCGAAGAGAATGAAGGTCTCCAGCAGGATCTCGCGCCGGGCTTCACGCAGTGCGGTGAACACCTCAGGGAAGTACGCTTCGCCGTTCTCCAGCAATTGGACTTGGTTGCCACTCTGCCAGCCGTAATCCAGGTCACGTGCCTTGGTTTGGTCCGGCGGCTGGTCGGTGGAAATATGTTCTACAGCGACGTTCATAGCTCGATCTCCACCGACAGGGGGACATGGTCTGATAGATGGGACCAGGGCCGTGTCGTCAGTACTCGGGGGTTATGCACCTTCAAATTGCGTACATAAATCCGGTCCAGCGGCAGCAAAGGCAAGCGCGCCGGGAAGGTGCGCGCGGGTTTGCCCTGGGTTTCGATGAATACTTCCTTCAGGCCGCTCTGGCTCAGGTCGGCCTTTTGGCGCCAATCGTTGAAATCACCGGCAACCACCAGCGGCGCGTCGGCAGGAATTTCGCTGATGCGCTGTTCGATCAAGCGCAATTGCTGCTGGCGGTGCACTTCGCGCAGCCCCAAGTGAATGCAGATCGCATGCACCTCTTGGCCGGTGCCCGGCAGGCGCATCACGCAATGCAAAAGGCCACGGTTTTCATGGCCGCTTTGGGAAATGTCGAGGTTGTCGTAGCGCACGATCTGGAATTTCGACAGCAGCGCATTGCCATGGTCGCCGTGTGGGTAGACCGCATTGCGCCCGTAAGCGAACTGCGGCCAGATGCTGTCAGCGAGGAACTCGTACTGCGGCATGTTTGGCCAGTCGCTGAAGCGCTGGGGGTGGCGCTCATGGGTGCCGTGAATTTCTTGCAGGAACACCATGTCGGCGCCCACGCTGCGCACCGCTTCACGCAGCTCAGGCAGGATGAAGCGTCGATTCAAGGCAGTGAAACCCTTGTGGATATTGACCGTCAGCACCGTGAAGCGCGTGATGGCGACGTTGGGCGTCACGGGAATCAATTCCGGATGAGTCATGGCAGCACCCCCGATTCTGGTAGTTTGCCGGGCTCAGTGGTCAATGCTTTATCCAGCTCGAAGCGTTGTAGCAATTGGCGCGCATCGAAGGGCGCGCGCACCTTGATGTCGTTGTCGAAGAAGCAGAACACGTCGCGCTGCTTGCGCGCGCGCGGCTTGCGTTTCGGGTCGATCAGATGGGCGTCTGAGGGTTGTTTGCCGTGACGCCAGCATTCGATCCGGTCGCCCCAGCGCTCAAGCGCTGCGTCGGTGTAGCCGCTGGCGTAGAGCTTTTTATCGCCGTGCAGCCGCAGGTAGAGGAAGTCAGCGGTCACGTCTTCCAGATACGGCCACTTGCCGGCGGTGTCGGCGACCACCAACGCCACGCCGTATTTGTCGAGCATCTGCACAAATTCCGGAACGGCAAAGCTCTTATGGCGAATCTCGACCGCGTGGCGCAGCGGTTTTTTGCCATGGGCGTTCATGCTGGCTTTGCCATTGACCCGCGATTCATGCTGGCGGGCGAGGGCGGCGGCTTGTCGGGTATCGGTGGGCAACTGCGCGAGAAAAGCCTCAAACAGCGGTGGGTCGAATGTGAAACTGGGTGGGAATTGCCAAAGAAACGGCCCCAGCTTCTCCTTGAGCTCCAGCACGCCGGAGGCAAAAAAGTTGGCCATGGGCTTGTGCACATCGTGTAACCGCAGGATATGCGTGATGTAGCGCGGTGCCTTGACGCTGAACACGAACTGCTCCGGCGTATCGGCGTACCACTCGGCATAGCGCTGCGGCGTTTGCAGCGCGTAGAACGAACCATTGATC
Organism: Pseudomonas tritici; assembly: GCF_014268275.3. Taxonomy (NCBI): domain Bacteria; kingdom Pseudomonadati; phylum Pseudomonadota; class Gammaproteobacteria; order Pseudomonadales; family Pseudomonadaceae; genus Pseudomonas; species Pseudomonas tritici. Next base: position 5,758,525 of record NZ_CP077084.1, on the reverse strand, counting down.
TCGATGCTGTTGACCGCCCGTGACGCAAACTGCAACTCACGTTTCTGGGTCAGGCCCTCGGGGTAGAAATCCCCCCGCCAAGGCGTGTAGCGCCAGCCGGAAATGCCGATATGAATCGCGGACATGGTTGCTCCCGTGGTTAATGGGTCGAATGACCTCCATGGAGGGATGACTGTGGGATTTGCGAGAAAGTTTCCAGCGCCTTACGGACGGCACGCCCCAGCGCATTGCGTTCTAGACGGGAACGATCAGCGCCAAAACCCGTCAGTTCCTTACAGACCTACCTCAAGGAGCCCGGTGTTTTGCTGAATTCAAAGACTGCATTACTGCTCGGCGCGCTGCTGTTTTGCGGCAGCGGCGCAGTGCACGCCGCGGCGGCCGCGCCTGAAGCCGAAACGCCGGCCAAGCCGGAAATCCTGGTCGAGGGCGGCCTGCTCGGGGCCATCAGCTCCAGCATCGATGATGTGCAGGACAAGCTTGATCTCAACCAGAACCTCCTTGACGCCTGGCGCCTGCGCGCCGACCGTGCGGCCAATGAGGTGGGGCGCCTGGTCAACCGTCCCTCGGACCGCTCGCCATGGAGCGTGGCCGGGGACTTCCTGCTGTTGTCCGGCGTTTGGATCGGCGCCTTCGCGCTTTTGACCTTCCTGGGGCGCATGTTGGTCAGGCGTATCAGTCAACGTCCCTTTGTTGAACGGCGTGGACGCTTGCAAGGCGTACTCGGCTATCTGATGCCCTACACGATCCCGGCCGTGATCTGTCTACCGCTGACGCTTTACGTCAGTCATTTTTTGCCGACCTCCATCGGCCGGGCGCTGGCGTTGTGTTTTGCCTATGCGACCAGTAGCGGCATCTTCTCCACGTCCATCCTGCTGTGCGTGATCGTGATGTTTAACGTCGGGCATAAACGCCCGGCCGTGCAGATCATCCGCGATTACTGCCCAAAGCCACTGTTCATGATCGGGTTCCTCGCCGCCCTCAGCGATGCGCTGACCAGCCCGCAGATCGCCCGCCAGTTCGGCGGCAATATCACCAGCGGCATTGCGGTGTTTACCGGCCTGTTTGCGGCGGTGATTTTCGGCATGCTGGTGATTCGCCTGCGTCGCCCGGTCGCGCACCTGATTCGTAATCGGGCGCTGTCCCAGCGCCTTAAACACCCGGCGTTGCAACAATCGCTGCGGATATTTTCCGGGCTCTGGTATTGGCCGATCCTGCTGATGGTGCTGGTTTCGGCGATCAACCTGATCGGCGCCGGGGACGATAATCAGAAAGCCCTGCGCTGCGCGCTGCTCACCACCATTTTGCTGATCGGCACGGTGTTCCTGAGCACTGTGCTGCAACACCTGTTCAAGTCGCGCAGCCAAGTGGCGATCCAGCGCAGCAGTGCTTACAAGGAGCGTTTCCTCAGCTTGCTGCACGCGATCTTGCGTATCGCGATGGCGATCGGGTTTATTGAAGTCCTCGGGCGTATCTGGGGCGTCTCGCTGTTTGAATTCGCCGAGCGCAACTCGATCGGTCGAGCGATCAGCGATTCCCTCAGCAGCATTGGCTTGATCCTGCTGATGACCTGGCTGTTCTGGGTGGTCCTGGATACGGCGATTCAGGAAGCGCTGAAACCGCCGGTCAACAAACGCTCGAGCCGCCAGCCCAGCACCCGGGTGAAAACCATCCTGCCGCTGGTGCGCAATGCGGTGAAAATCATCCTGGTGGTGATTTGCGCAATCACCACCATGGCCAACCTCGGCATCAACGTTGCACCGCTGCTGGCCGGTGCCGGCGTGGTTGGCCTGGCTATCGGTTTTGGTTCCCAGCAGCTGGTGCAGGATGTGATCACCGGGCTGTTCATCATCATTGAAGACACCCTGTCCATCGGCGACTGGGTAGTGCTCGATTCCGGCCACGCCGGCACGGTCGAAGGCCTGACCATCCGTACCCTGCGCCTGCGCGACGGCAAGGGGTTTGTGCATTCGGTGCCGTTCGGGCAGATCAAGGCGGTTACCAACCAGTCGCGGCAGTTTGCCTATGCATTCTTCTCAGTGCAGTTCACCTACGACACGGACGTGGACAAGGCGGTGGAATTGATCCGCGAGGCCGGGCAATCGATTCGCGATGATGTGTTCCTCAAGTACAACCTGCAAGGCCCGCTGGAGGTGTTTGGCGTCGACAAGATGGACCTCAACGGCGTGGTGCTGACGGCGCAGTTCCGTACGGTCTCGGGCGGGCAATACGCGGTGAGTCGCGCGTTTAACCAGCGGCTGAAAAAGCTTGTGGATAATTGTGACGAGGTGCACTTCGCGCAGACTTATCCACAGCAGGTGTTGTTGCCCAAGCGTGCGCCGCAGAGGGATGAACCGGATGCAGAGGTGCCGGCTTCGGTGGTGCTGACGGAGCAGCCTCGGACTCAGTAACCTTCACAACCCGTAGCAGCTGTCGAGCGCCAGCGAGGCTGCGTCGGACGCGACTCGATAATATGCCTGACACGAATTTGGCGGTGCTGCCGACGCAGCCTCGCTGGCGCTCGACAGCTGCTACGTTACGGACGGTTAATCAGTTTATTCCGCACCGCCAACTGATCCACCTCCATCAACACCTGCTGCTTGCCCGCCACCATCACCGCCGCCGGCAACCCGTCCCGATATACGATCCGATTGCCACTCACCGCGGGCACCTTGGTACCCGGCAACAACGTACCCACCAAGTTCAACGGATCAGCCCCACACACAACAATCAAACTGCCGTCATGGGCCCGACGTCGCACTTCACGCAGCAACGGGATCGCCTCCGGCAGCGCAAACTGTTCTCCCGCCAACCCACTGACAAACCGCCCCCCGCGAATCTCCCCGCGTGCTTCCAGCCGATGAAAAGTGCGCAGCAACTCGCGCCAGCTTGGTAGCCAATCCGCCTCACGCTCGAGCAACCGCCAGAACACCACGCCATAGCGGCGCAGCAAGGTCATTGCCACATGCTCCAGCGTCTCGGCCGAATGCGCGCCAGCGGCGGTGGGTGAACGCCGCACCAAGGCCCAGCGCCCGGCGTCGTCCATGCCGCCGATAAACGCGCCGCGCCCACGCCGACTGCTGCGCGCCTGGCGTTTGCTGGCGGGTGTGGTCAGGGCGCGCAGGCCGGCGAAGCTGTCGGCGTTTACCAGCCCGGCGCCGACCAGTTCCTGCAAGGCGCTTTCCAGTTCGCTGCGCAGCAAGTGGGCCTCGTGCACCAGCTCATCAAAAAACAGCGCGCCGTGGTCGCGCAGGGCTTGATGCACCTTCTGCGCCTTGGGCGACAGTGTGGTGGCGTCGGTGAGTTCGGTCAGTCCGCTCCACAGTCCCACCTGGCTGCGCGGCAGTAACACCACTGGCGTACTGCGTAATGCCATGGCGCCGGCCTTGTTGCTCAAACGCGTCCACACCAGTTTGCCGCTGCGGCACAGGTCGTCGAGCCAGGTGGAGGCGTAATCCTTGAGCCGTGCGCTGAGCAGGTCGCTCTCCCAGGCGGACGTGGCGGCGGCATACCCTTCAAACTGCGCGACGATCTGCGGCAACATCGCGCTGCCCTGACCGCGTGTGCCGTCGGACAAGTGCTGCCAATCGAACAGAAACCGCATGAAGTCCTGCAGCGCCACCGGCTCGATTTCCCGGCGCAGGCGCTTGACTGTATAGCGATGAATACGCGCCAGCAGGTGGCGTTCGCACCATTGCTCCTCAGTGGCAGCAGGGCTGAAATGGCCGCGTAACACATAGCCTTCCTGCTCCAGGCGGGCCAGCGCCTGGAGCACGTCAGTTTCTGGCAAGGCCAATGGCGCGGCGATCTCGCTCAGGCTCAGCGGGCCGAACCCACCGAGGCGTGCGCGCAGCACTTCTACCACGGCCTCATCAAAGGTCCAGGGCTCATCGAAACCAGGTAACAGCGGCAAGTCGTTGGGGTAGATCGCCTGCAAGCAACTCAAGCGTTCAACGGCAACCCATAGGCCATTGTGCAATTGAAAGGCACGACCGCTCTTGGCCAAGGCGTGCAGCCATTGCGCCCATGGCGGGGAGACTTCGGCAGCGGCGATACACGCCAGGCTCATCAACGCCTCATGCATTTCATCCAGCCCGTTGGGTGCCGGCCAGGCTTCTTCGCGCACGCCGGCAATAGCGTCAGCATCCAGCGCGCCGAGGTCGTCGGTGCTTTGCGGGTCGCTCCAGCGTCGGTTGAGCACGGCCTGGGTGCGGCGCTCTTCTAGCGGCGCATCGTCAAGAAAAGTATAGGGGCGCGCACTGAGTATTTCGGCGGCCATCGGCGAGGGCGCCGGCAGGTCGCGACTGATCAGGCGCACGTCGCCGCGCTCCATGCGCCGCAGCAGGGCCAGCCAGGCCTCGCTGTCCATGGCGTCGTGCAGGCAGTCGTCGAGGGTTTGCTCGACCAGCGGGTGTTCAGGCACTTCGCGCTCGCCGGCGAGGTTTTCCAGGCAGGCGATCTGGTCGGGAAACACACTGGCGATCAGGTCTTCGCTTTTCATGCGCTGGATCTGCGGCGCCACCTTGCGCCCGCCGGTAAAGCGCGGTAATGCCAGGGCCACACCGGCATTCCAGCGCCAGCGCACGCCGAACAGCGGCGCCTCCAGCACGGCCTGGATCAGGATATGTTCGGCGCTGTGGCTGTTGAGGTAACGCCACACCTCGTCCAGCTCGAAACTGTGGCTGGTGGACAGCGACAGCACGATCGCATTTTCGCTGGCGGCGGCCTGCAATTCGAAATTGAAGGTGCGGCAAAAACGCTTGCGCAAGGCCAGGCCCCAGGCGCGGTTGACGCGGCTGCCGAACGGCGTGTGGATGATCAGTTGGGTGCCGCCGGACGCGTCGAAGAAACGCTCCATGATCAACGTGTCCTGGGACGGCAGGGCGCTCAGGGCTAAGCGTGTGCGCGCCAGGTAATCGAGGATTTGTTCGGCGCTGGCGCGGTTCAGGCCGAGGGTTTCGATGAGCCAGTCCTGCGCGGCTTGCAGGTTGCCGGGCGTGGCGCTGAGCAGCGCGTCCAATTGGCCCTGCAAGCGCGCCACCGCCGCCGACAATTCGTTGCTGCGCCCCGGCGCTTCGCCGAGCCAGAACGGAATGGTCGGCGGCTGGCCATGGGCATCCTCGACGCGCACCTTGCCGGCGTCGACCCGCAGGATTCGGTAGGACGTATTGCCGAGCTGGAAGATATCCCCAGCGATGCTTTCCACTGCAAAGTCTTCGTTGACGCTGCCGATGTTCAGGCTCTGGGGTTCGAGCAACACGCTGTAGTCGGCATTATCGGGAATGGTGCCGCCGCTGGTCACGGCAGTGAGTTTGGCGCCGCGCCGACCGCGCAGGGTGCGGGTCAGGGCGTCGCGGTGCAGGTAGGCGCTGCGGATGCCCTGGCGGCCGTTGTAGCCGTCGCTGAGCATCTGCAGCAGCGCTTGGTAATGGCGTTCATCCAGCTCGGCGTAGGGCGCGGCGCGGCGGATCAGGTCGAGCAAGGCCTGCTCCGACCATTCCTGGGCGCTGACCTCGGCGATGATCTGTTGGGCCAGCACGTCCAACGGCGCGACCGGTATGTGCAAGGTGTCCAGCTCACCCCGACGTACGCAATCGAGCAGCGCGGCGCATTCGATCAAGTCGTCGCGCGTGGTGGCGAACAAGCGACCTTTGGGTGTGCCGCCGACCTGGTGGCCGGAGCGTCCCACTCTTTGCAGAAAACCGTTGATGGAGCCGGGCGAGCCGATCTGACAGACCAAATCCACGTCGCCGATATCAATCCCCAGCTCCAGGGACGCGGTGGCGATCAGCACTTGCAGCTCACCGGCCTTGAGCCGTTGTTCGGCGTCCAGGCGCATTTCCTTGGCCAGGCTGCCGTGGTGAGCGGCCACGGCGGTTTTGCCCAGGCGTTCGCTCAAATGCCGGGCCAGGCGTTCGGCCAGACGGCGGGTGTTGACGAACACCAGCGTGGTGCGGTGCTCGCGGGCCAATTCGGCGAGACGGTCGTAGACCAACTCCCACACATCGTTGGCCATTACTGCCGAGAG